>NZ_PJIW01000007.1:0-238879 GCF_002929755.1 Arthrobacter sp. 4R501
CCGAAACCAAAGAATCAACCCGCACCAGAATCAAGCAGGGACCGGGCGGCCAACGTCACTCTGATGAAAAATTCGGGCTAGGTAGACATGAAATCTCAGAAGAGGATCATAAAGTCCCCGTCCCTGAGCACGAGCACAAGGCCCACTGCAACCTCGGCCGCCGATATCCACAACGCAGCCACACCAGCCCGCCAACCGTTTGACCGACGCACAAATACGCGGAGCGCAACAATGCCGAGCGTCACTGCGAGCAGGCCAAACAGCGCCGGATAGCTCCACAGCACCAACGGTGCAACCCAGTCCAGCCGCCCAGGGCCCTCGGAAGGCCTCGTGAAGAGGGCCGCCAATAGGCTGAGAGGCCCAGTCAAATACATACTGGCGGGCGCAATGAGGCTGAAGGCGAGGCTGGCTGTCCCTTCGCCGCTGCCGTGGGCCTTCGGCGAGGCCGGGGCTGGCGCAATGGACGGATCGTGCAACGGTGCGAGGCTCATGGTTTCTCCCGAATGCTGTGGCTGGATACCGCTTGCTGATCCCAAACTAGGTTCGCTCCAGGCGGGTCACCAGACCCTTTCTGGCCTATGTGGATAACTTCGCAAGGGCCGGCTGACGCCAAGGCAAGTCCGGGCGTCAGGGCTCGAGGACGCGCAATGACAGAATGGGTCCCGTGACCCGTGCTGACAACGTTGAAGTGCCTGGACTGCTGGTCGACGCCGAAATCGACGACGTCCCCCCAGCAGCCCCCACGCGCCTTCCGGGCCAGTCGGGCGGCGGTCCGGAGAGCCCGCAGGGCAGCAGGCGCGCACTCGTGTACCTGGGCCTCTGCCTGGTGCTCATCGGGCTGAACCTCCGCACGGTGTTCTCCAGTTTCGCCGCGGTTCTTCCGGAGATCACGTCCGACGCCGGCCTGCCGGGCTGGGCCGTCGTGGTGCTCACCACCGTGCCCGTGACGCTCCTGGGTGTCTTCGCGCCGCTGGCCCCTGTCCTGGCCCGCCGGTTCGGCGCCGAACGCGTCCTGCTCGGCGCCATGGCAGTGCTCACAGCTGGGCTGCTGCTGCGGCCCGCGGACATCGGCGGCCTGGTGCCCGGTGCCGGCCACCTCCCTACTTTGCTGGCGGGAACCGCTGCCTGCGGTGCCGCCATCGCCCTGTGCAACGTGTTGCTGCCAGGGCTGGTGAAGCGCGACTTCCCGCACCGGCTGGGCCTCATGGGCGGCCTGTACACCACGGCCATCTGCGCGTCGGCTGCCCTCGGAGCCGGCTTTACCTACCCGGTGTTCACGGCGACGGGGGAGTGGGCCTCGGCGCTGTGGTTCTGGGCGGTTCCTGCCGCCGTCGTACTTCTGCTGTTCCTTCCGGTGGCGCTGCGCCAGCATCCCATCCGGCACCAGGCCGCCAACCTTGGCGTCAATGTGTGGCGTTCGGCGGTGGCGTGGCAGGTGACCATCTTTATGGTGCTGCAGGCCATGATGTCCTTCAGCGTTTTTGCGTGGCTGGCGCCGATCCTGCGCGAACGCGGCGTGGACGGCGGCACGGCCGGACTGATGGTCTCTGTTTCAATCGTGCTCCAGATGACGGGTTCGCTGTTCGCCCCTGCACTGGCAGCGAGGTTCCGTGACCAGCGGGCCATCGCTGTGGTGGTGGCGCTGATGACCGGCGGCGGGTTTGCGCTGAGCATCTTCGGACCCCTGGAACTCATCTGGGTGTGGACCTCGCTGCTGGGCCTGGGCCAGGGAAGCCTCACCGCGGTGGCCCTGACCATGATCATGCTGCGGACGCGCGACGGCCACACTGCCGCGCACTTGTCCGGGATGATGCAGGGCGTGGGCTACGGGCTGGGTTCCACCGGCACGCTGATGGTGGGCCAGCTGCACGAGGCCACGGGATCGTTCACGGCCGCCGGGGTGCTGTTCCTGGTGGTCGGTTCGCTGGCCGCGGTGTTCGGTTACCGCGCGGGCCGGAACCGCTACATCGGCGGCTCCAGCCGGTCGGGCCACTAGCGTGCAGGAACCCGCCCTGCCGGCCACGCATTCCACCGCCACA
Source organism: Arthrobacter sp. 4R501 (assembly GCF_002929755.1). Classification (NCBI taxonomy): domain Bacteria; kingdom Bacillati; phylum Actinomycetota; class Actinomycetes; order Micrococcales; family Micrococcaceae; genus Arthrobacter; species Arthrobacter sp. 4R501. Next base: position 2,040 of record NZ_PJIW01000007.1, read on the forward strand.
GCCGGGATCCTGCAGCGACCGTACCTGTGGGTGACCGTCGGCGCATGTGCCCTGGTGTTCCTCGCGGCCTTCGAATCGCTCGCCGTGACCACCATCATGCCTGTCGTCAGCCGCGAGCTCGACGGCGCCAGCCTGTACGCGCTGGCCTTCGCCGGGCCGCTGGCCACCGGCGTGATCGGGATGGTGGCGGCCGGAAACTGGTCGGACCGCCGCGGCCCAACAGTCCCGTTGTACGCCTCCGTGGCGTTGTTCGTGCTGGGCCTGATCATCGCGGGCACGGCCGTGTCCATGCCCGTGCTGGTTGCCGGCCGCCTGGTGCAGGGGCTTGGCGGCGGCGCGCTGACGGTTGCGCTCTACGTGGTGGTGGCCCGCGTCTACCCGGCCGTCCTGCACCCCGGGATTTTTGCCGCCTTCTCGGCCGCATGGGTGATCCCGTCCCTGGTGGGCCCGTTCGCGGCCGGCATCGTGGCGGAGGTCCTGAGCTGGCACTGGGTGTTCCTGGGCGTGGTGGGCCTGGTAGTGCCCGCCGTGGTGATGATTGTTCCGGTGCTCCGCGGCATCGACCGGCCTTCTGAGCAGGCCACGGTCCCGCCCTGGGCGCTGGGCCGCCTGGCCTGGGCGGCGCTCGCCGCGCTCGCTGTGCTGGGGCTGAACCTCTCCGCCGGAGTCACTATCGCGGGCGTTCCCGTAGCCCCGGCACTCGTGGCCGCCGTCGTGATTGCCCTCGTGGCCGTGCGGCCCCTGGTTCCCCGTGGAACGCTGCTCGCGCGCCGCGGCCTGCCCAGCGTGATCCTGACCCGCGGCCTGGCGTCTGCCGCATTCTTCGGTGCCGAGGTCTACCTGCCGTACCTGCTGATCGAGGAGTACCAGTTCCCGCCGACGTTCGCCGGCCTGGCGCTCACCGGAGGCGCGTTGTCGTGGGCAGCCGCTGCCGCCATCCAGGGCCGCCTCGGCACCCGGCTGCAGCACCGGGTGGCGGTGCGCATCGGCTCAGCGCTGGTGCTGGGAGCCATTCTCCTCACGCTGGCGACGTCGGCGCTCCACTGGCCGGCCGCCGTCGCGATTGCCGGCTGGCTCTTGGCCGGCGGCGGCATGGGGCTGCTGTATCCGCGGCTCAGCGTGATGACGCTCGCCATGTCCACCAAGGAAAACGAAGGCTTCAACAGCTCGGCGATGTCCATTTCGGACTCGTTGGGCGGGGCGCTGGCGCTCGCCGCCACGGGCATCGTGTTTGCGGCGTTTACGACGACGGCGGAATCGTTCGCGGGGGTCTTCGCACTGACGGCGGTGGTGGCCGTCGCCGCAGTTGCGGTGGCGCCGCGGGTTTCCCGTTGACCCCGGAGTTTTTGTCCAGATAATCCGAGTTGCGCGCCCGGGAAGGCGCGTTATCTGGACAAAAACTCAAGCCAGCCGGGTGGCGCGCAGGACGGTGTCGCCGATGACGGCCTCCTCGCCGTCAGGACCTGAAGCCGTCCGCTCGCGAATGGTGTTGACCTCCAGCTGCCAGTCCGGCGAGTCCAGGCCGAGCTCCGCCACGAGCTGCGCCGGAGTGTAGAACATCTCCGGCCTCGTGTGGTTTCCCCACGGCGGCAGGTGGTCCGGATGGTGGCCCACGATCAGCAGCGTGCCGCCCGGCTTGACCGCTGCAGCCGCCATCCGGAGCGGACCTTGCCACGCCAGGTGCGGCGAATGCAGGAACTGCGAAGACACCAGATCGTAGGTGGCCGCGGGCTGCCACTCCTCCAGGTCACACTGTTCCCAGTGGATGCGGCTGGGGATTTCACCGGCTCCCTGCGCGTGCACACTCTCGCGGTCCAGGGCCGACTTTTCGTGGGTTGCTGCCCGTTCCAGGGCGACGGCGGAAACGTCGACGGCGGTGACGGTCCAGCCCTGCTGGGCGAGCCAGATGGCGTCGGCACCTTCGCCGCAGCCCAGATCCAGCGCCTTGCCCGGCCGCAGTCCGGCGCCTTCGCGGACCAGTTGCGGGTTGGGTTTCCCGCTCCAGAATTTCGGCTTGCTCCGGTAGCTTTCGTCCCACGCCTCGGCGGCACTGCGCTGCGGTGCATCCCCAAGCCGCGTGTCGCCGTCGTCCGCTGTGTGGTGGTGGTCCGCACCCTGTTCAGTCATGCCTCAAGCCTGCGCCTGCCGGGCACCCAAAGGCAACGCCCCGCGTTGACTCGTAGAAGATGCGCGCGTAGTGGGTATCGAAGAATCATTTGGTAATGCGCGCGTAGCGGGGTGTCTGCGGCTGCCGGTTCGCTGGCGGGGGTAGGGCTGCTGCTATGGAGCTGACGATGAGCGAACGCAGGGCTGTCACGAAGGTTCTGGCCACGGAATACCGGCGTGCTTCCAAGGCCAGGAAGGGCGAGATCCTGGATCAGATCTGCGCGGTGACTGGCTGGCACCGCAGTCATGCCCGCAAGGCGCTGGGTCTGGTCCTGTCGCTCAGGGTTGTCCGTCCCCGCCCGCCGAGACCGCTGCTCTATGACAGCTCCGTTATCGACGCGCTGCGGTTCTGCTGGGCGGTGCAGGGCACGCCGTGCGGGCGGCTGCTGGCGGCGGCCCTGCCTGATCTGGTCCCGCGTCTGCGCCGGTTTGAGTAGCTTCAGATCGAGGACGGGACGGCGGCGCTGCTGTTGCGGATTGCGCCGGCGACGATTGACCGCCGGCTCAAGGCGGACCGGGCCAAACTGGATCCGCGGGGCCGGTCCCATACGAAGCCGGGAACGCTGCTGAAGGACTCCATCCCGATGCGGACCTGGGCCGAATGGGATGATGCCAGACCCGGTTTCGTGGAGATCGACCTGGTCGGTCACGAGGGCGGCAATTCCCAGGGCGAGTTCTGTTTCACCCTGGATATCACTGACATCGCGACGGGCTGGACGGAGACCGTGTCAGTGCGGAACAAGGCGCAGAAGTGGGTGTTCGCGGCGATCAAAGAGGCGACCGCGAAGTTTCCCTTTCCGGTCCTGGGCATCGATTCGGACAACGGGTCCGAGTTCATCAACTGGGGGCTGTTCCGCTGGTGCGAGCAGGAGAAACTGACGTTCACCCGGTCCCGGTCAGGGAATAAGAACGACGGCGCCCACGTGGAGCAGAAGAACTGGCACATCGTCCGTCAGACCGTGGGATACCACCGCTACGACACCCCCGGCGAACTGGATCTGCTGAACCGGATCTGGGAACTGCAGCGGCTGCTGACCAACCACTTCGGCCCCCAGCAGAAACTCGTCTTCAAGGAGCGCAACGGCGCGAAGACCACGAAGAAGTACGACCGACCTGCCACGCCCTACCAGCGGGTTCTGGCCGACAAAGGCACCGTCCGCAAAACGGTCAAAACCAGACTCGGCCGGGAAAACCAGCCGCTGAACCCGGCCGCCATCCAACGCCAGATCCAGGCACTCACCGCCGAGCTACTGACGCTCACGACCAGCAAGCAAGCGGCCAAACCCAAGCCCGCCACGCGCGCACTTCCGAATGATTCCACGAAGAAGGCTACGCGCGCATCTTGACATGATTCCTCGGGCGCCCGCACCACCTGCAACACGTGCTTGAAAGAGGCCGAGGCGCGGGGATGGTACGCTTAGGGGACTTGATGTGCAGTGATGCCCGCTCGTCCCTTGATTTGGGAAGCGGGCTTTTTCATGTGAGAGGCACATCCTGCGTCGATGAACGCGTTCCATTTGGTCCCAGCCGCCGCCCTGAATTGGGCAGCAGCACGGTTGATCACCTGACTTTTCTTCGGCGAAACCCTTGAGCCAACCGGCATCGGGGGCCGATATCCGCACGGATACCGCCTGAAAGACCATGAAATATATGACTACTTTTGCTGCCCTCGGCACGCCCAAAGAACTCGCCGACACCCTCACCGCCCAGGGAATTGTTGAGCCGTTCCCCATCCAGGTCAAGACCCTCCCGGACACCCTGGCCGGACGCGACGTCCTGGGCCGCGGCCGCACCGGCTCCGGCAAGACCATCGCTTTCGCCATCCCGCTTGTAGCACGACTCGCTGAGCGGGAAGCCAAGCACTTCCGCAAGCCCGGCCGCCCCATGGGCCTGGTCCTCGCACCGACACGCGAGCTCGCCACCCAGATCAACGCCACCATCGAGCCGATGGCCAAGGCCATGGGCCTGACCACCACCGTGATCTACGGCGGCATCTCCCAGGCCCGCCAGGAAAAGGCCCTGCGCGCCGGCGTCGACATCGTCATCGCCTGCCCGGGCCGCCTGGAGGACCTGATCCGCCAGCGCATCCTGACCCTCGAAGGCGTCGAGATCACCGTGCTGGACGAGGCCGACCATATGGCCGACCTCGGCTTCCTCCCGGTGGTCAAGAAGCTCATGGACATGACCCCCAGCCAGGGCCAGCGCCTGCTGTTCTCCGCCACCCTGGACAACGGCGTGGACAAGATCGTCCAGCGCTACCTGTCCAACCCGCTGACCCACGCCGTGGACGAATCACAGGCCGCCGTGACCACCATGGAGCACCACGTCCTGGTGGTCAATGACCAGACCGTCAAGAAGCAGCTGATCGTTGAGCTCGCCTCTGGCGCCGGCCGCCGCGTCCTCTTCATGCGGACCAAGCACCACGCCCGCAAGCTGGCCAAGACCCTGACCGACGCCGGGATCCCCGCCGTCGATCTGCACGGTAACCTCTCGCAGAACGCCCGTGACCGCAACCTGGCCGAGTTTTCCTCCGGTGACGTCCGCGTCCTGGTGGCCACCGACGTCGCAGCCCGCGGCGTCCACGTGGACGACGTCGAACTGGTGATCCACGTGGATCCGCCCACAGAGCACAAGGCATACCTCCACCGCTCAGGCCGTACGGCCCGCGCAGGTTCGGACGGCACCGTTGTCACGCTGACCCTCCCGGAGCAGCAGTCCGACGTCAAGAAGCTCATGAAGGCTGCCGGCGTCGAGGTCAACTTCGAGCGCGTCACCGCCAACTCCCCGTTGGTTGCTGAGCTCGTGGGCGAAATGGCCGACAAGATCGATCCCCGCACCCGCGCCGCTCTTCTCGCCAAGAAGTCCGCACAGCAGGGTGGCGGCACCTCCACGGGCGCCAACGCCGAGCGCAAGCGCGCCCGCCGCAGCCAGGAAGGCCCCACTGCCGGTGGCCGTGGCGGCCGTGGTGGACGTGGACGCGTCTCCGCTGAGCCGACCCGCACCGATCTTCCCCGTGCCGAGCGCCGCGCTGTTGCCTACGAAGGCCGCACCGAGGCACGGGCAGCATTTGACCGCGTAGCGGAGCAGAACGAGGACCGCGCCATTGCAGCAGCTGCTGCTCGCCGCAATTCCCGCGGCCACGGCGCCACAGGCTCCACGCACCGCAACGACGTCCCCGCAGCAGGTGGCCGTGCAGCGGCCGGCCGCGGTTCAGACGGCCGCGCTGCTGAAGGCCGCACGGATTCACGCGTTACCCGCAGCGATGCCCCTCGTGGCGGAACGGGCCGCCCGGCTACCACCGGCGGACAGCGCGGCGGACGTCCGGCAACGGGCCAGCGCGCAGCCGGGGCCCGCACCGCAGGCGCCGGTGCAGGTGCCCGCACCGCAGGCGCCGGTGCAGGTGCCCGCACGGGTGGATCCGGCCAGCGCGCCGGAGCCTCCACGGGCAACGGCGGCAACGCCGGGAACAAGGCTGTTTGGTCCTCCAACACCGGGGGCACGTCCGGTGGCTCGTACGCCGGTAACGGTGGCGGCAATGGTGGCGGCGGTGGCCGTCCGGCACGCAGCGGTCCCCGCCGCGCGTCGGCCCCGGCCTCGAACGAACGCCGCAGCCGCTAAGATTCGTGTTTTCGCTACGTAAAGTAGCTGGCGATACGCAGAATGCCGGCCGCGACGGATATATCCGTAGCGACCGGCATTTCGCGTAGCGCAAATCACGAAGCGCAGCGCCAGCCTGAAAGCGTAGCGAAAGTTACCAGCCGCGGGCGCGCCACTCCTCAAGATGCGGGCGTTCCGCGCCGAGGGTGGTGGGACTGCCGTGGCCCGGGTGCACCACGGTGTCATCCGGGTAGGCCTCGAACAACCGCGCGGTGACATCGTCCAGCAGCGACGTGAACCGCTCAGGATCATTCTGGGTGTTGCCCACGCCGCCCGGGAACAACGAATCCCCGCTGAAAATGTGGGCAGGACCTTCCGGGTCCTGGTACACAAACGCGATCGATCCAGGAGTATGGCCGCGCAAGTGCACGGCGGTGAGCTCGAAGCCGTCCACGGCGCAGGTGTCCCCATGCTCCAGGGCCCGGTCCACGGGTACCGGAAGCGCCTCGGCGTCGTCCTTTCCGGCAACGGTTGGGGCGCCGGTCGCTTCCACCAACGCCGGCAGTGCCCGGATGTGGTCCCAATGCTGGTGCGTCGTTGCAATCTGCGCCAGTTTGGTTGTGGCCGCGGTATCCGCAGCGGCGTCCTGCAGCATCGCCTGGATGGCCGGAAGGTCGTCCGCAGCATCTATCAGCAGTTGTTCGCCGCTGGCCTTCGCGGTCAGCAGGTACACGTTGTTGTTCATCTCGCTGACGGAGATGCTGCGGATGGTGATGTCGCGGAGGTCGTGAATAAGCGTGTCCATGGGCTTCAGTCTATTCACGGCCCTGGGACACCCAGTTGGGGTCCGCCGAGCGGGAGCCGACGACGGCGTCCGCGGCCTGGTCCAGCGCCTCCATTTGCGCCGGGGTCAGGTCCAGGGACAGTGCGCCCAGGTTTTCGTCGATCCGGTGCGTCTTGCGCGTGCCGGGGATGGGGACCACGGCCAGTCCCCGCCGTTTGCCCTGCTCCAGCAGCCACGCGAGTGCAACCTGGGCGGGCGTAGCGGACAGCTCGGCCGCGACCGACCGCACGGCCGCCACGACTCCCTGGTTCGCGTCAAAGGCGTCTGCGGCGAACCGGGGGATCCGGCGTCGGAAGTCGTTGGCTCCCAGGCTGGAAGCGTCCACCGTGCCGGTGAGGAATCCCCGGCCCAGTGGCGAATACGGCACAAAGCCCACGCCCAGGCTGGCCGCGGCCGGAACCACGTTGCGTTCCACGTCGCGGCTCCAGATGGACCATTCGCTTTGGACCGCGGCGATGGGGTGCACGGAGTGGGCTTCGGCCAGCTCCTGCGCGGTCACCTCTGACAGGCCAAGGTGTTTGACCTTGCCCTGCTGCACCAGCCCCGCCATGGCCTCCACGGTTTCCACAATCGGAACGCGGAGGTCACGGCGGTGCATGTAGTAGAGGTCGATCACGTCCGTGCCAAGCCGCCTTAGGCTGGCGTCGACGGCCTGCCGGACGTAGGCGGCATCTCCCCGGACATCCGTGTAGCCATCAGCCGGCGAGCCCACCAGGGAAAACTTGGTGGCGAGCTGCACTTCACCCCGCCGGTCCCTGAGCAGCTGCGCGATGAGTTGCTCGTTGCTGCCGCCGCCGTAGATGTCCGCGGTGTCAATGAAGCTGACGCCGGCATCCACCGCATGGTGCAGGGTTTTGAGGGCCTCGTGCGGGTCAACCTCGCCGTAGACCGGGGTGAGGGCCATGCCGCCGAAGCCGAGGGGGCTGACGGTGAGGCCGTCGCCGAGGTGTACCAATGGTGCAGTCATGAGTGCTCTCCATCTGTTTGTGGATTCTCGTCCCAGCCAAGAACCCCGGTCCTTGCCCCAGTATTCCTAGGAAGGTGACCTGTATTCCCAGCAGGTGGCCTGGCCCCACGGGATGATCCGGTCGGCGCCCCGGCGCGTGGCCTCGATCATTACCGCGTTGGCCTCATCCGGGCCCGCCGCCCATGCCTCCGCAGCAGCCCGCTCCATACCGAACTCCACGTGCCGGTCCACCAGCCGGGCCAGCCGCAGCGCGGGAGGGGTGTCCATGAACCAGACCTCGTCCAGCTGTGCCCGGACCTCCTTCCACTCAGGCGTCTCCGCCAGAAGGTAGTTTCCTTCGGTGATCACCAGCGGCACGGACGCGGGGACTGCGATGGACGCGGCCACCGGTTCGTCCAAAGTCCGCCGGAACTCGGGCGCGTACACCACCGCCTCGTCCCGCCGCACCAGCCGCCGCAACAGCGAGAGGTAGCCGCCGACGTCGAACGTGTCCATGGCACCCTTGCGCTGCCGCAGCGGCGTGCCGTCAATGATCGCGTTGCCCAGGTGGAAGCCGTCCATCGGCACCACGACGGCGGTATCAGGGCCGAACTCCCGCTGCAGCCGGGCCGCGAACGTGGACTTGCCGGAGCCGGGTGCGCCCGTGATGCCCAGGAGTAGCCGCCGGCCGCCGTCGAGCCTGTGCTGTAGGGCGTCGAGTGACTGCTGTACTTCGGGGGAGTCCATGGCAAAAGCCTAAACCGGCCGCTGGTTCTCCCCGGCTTTCGCGCGCGCAAATGGGATTCCGACAGCGGGCCGCCCGGACACGCCGTCCGACGGCCTCAGAGGTGGGGAGACTCAGCGGGCGCAGGGTCCGGCGCAGCGTCGAACGTGGCAGCGGGGGACGCGGCAGGTGAAGCCGGCAGTGCCTTCAATCCCGCCGCGCAGGCCACTATCCCCCCGATGAACAGCACCTTCAGGACGCTGAAGGGTTCGACGCCGGTGGCCATCGCCCAGCCCACCGTCAGGGCAGCGCCGATCCCCACCCAGACGGCGTAGGCCGTCCCGAGCGGGATGCTGCGGATGGCCAGGCCCAGGCCAATCATGCTCAGGGTGGCCGTTACCGTGAAGACCACGGTGGGCAGGGGCCGGGTGAAACCGTCGGACTGGCCCAGGGCGGTGGCCCAGACGGCTTCCAGCACGGCGGAGGCCAGCAGCATCAGCCACGCAGCGGAACGCTTATTCATTACGCCACCACCTTCAGGCCAACCACGCACGCGGCGATGCCGGTGAGCAGCAGCAGGCGCGCCGTCGTCGGACGTTCCGCCCTGGTGATGATCGCGTAGGCGGACGTCAGCACCACGCCCACGCCCACCCACACGGCGTACGCGGTGCCGGTGGGGATGGACTGCATAGCGATTGCGAGGCCGGCCATGCTGGCGACGACGGAGGCCAGAAAGAGGAGGGCGGGCGCGAGCCGGCGCCGGCCGGATGCCTGGAATGTCCGGTGCAGAGCTGCGGCCCAGACGGCTTCCAGCGCCCCGGAAAGAATGAGAATTAACCACGACATGACAGATCCTTTGGCCAGTCTTGTCGCGTGCCGGGTACTGAACCGTCGTCCGGAGGGTCCTGTGCGGAGCCTTGTTTCCAGCATAGCAACGCCCGACGGCGGGTGGCCGGGTTGGTGGCCAACCTCACCGCCGGGCGGGGCAAGGACCTTTAGAGCGCGCCGCCGGCTGTTTCCGGAGCGGAGGAGTCGCGGCCCCCATTGCCCACCGTTTCGCGGGCGATGAAGTTCTCGATGTCGAACAGGTTGTCCGCGCGCTCGGCGATGTTATAGAGGGTGGTCATGGCGGCGACCTCCTCCACCTGCTCCTTGAGGAACCACAGCATAAACTGCTCGCCCAGGGCGTCGTCCTCGGAACGGGCGGCGCGGAACAGGGCCTCGATCGCGGCCGTCACTTCCTTCTCCTGCTCCAGCGCCAGGGCCAGCGGCTCGGTCACGGAGGAGAAGTCGTTGCGCACGGTGGGGACGCCCGGGATGGTGAATTCAATGTCGCGGTCCAGCATGTACTGCACCATCATCATGGCGTGGTTCCGCTCCTCCACCGACTGCCGGTAGAAGTAGCGGGCCAGCTGCGGGAGGTCCTGGTTGGCGAACCAGGTGGCCACGGCAATGTACTGCTGCGAGGCCGCGAATTCGTTGCCGATCTGGGTGGACAGGAGCGCATTAAAGGGGGTGGAAGTCATAGCCAGAGTCTAGGAGGGCCGCGTTCCGCTGACCAGTGTGGGAAGGCTCAGATAACGAAGGCGAGGCTAGCCTGCAGCGCTGGATGAGGCAGTCACGCGGTCGATTGAAACCACGGCCAGGAAGCCGCGGCCCAGGATTTCGGGGGTCCCGGTATCGGAGCCGACGACGGCGTCATAGCGGTTGAGTGCCTCGGGTCCCGTGGGGGCAGGGACGGCTTCGTCGCCGTCGGCTACTGAGGCGGCAGCGGTTTCCGCGGCTTCCGCGCTGACGCTGAGGTTGCCCGCGCTGACGGTGGCCTGGCCCTGCAGCAGCACAGCAAGCTGGCCCTCAAAAACCGGGTGCGCGCGCTTTTTGGAGAGCTCGATGATGGACGTGAAGCCCTTGAACGACCCCGTCCGGGTGATGACGTTCAGATCGCGGATGTCCCCGGTGGGCAGGGCACCGTGCGCGGCAGCTTCGCCGGAGAACCTGAACGGCCGGTGCTTTTCCAGCGGGTGCTCGGCGCCATCCACCGTGAGAAGGAGCAACTCGCCGTCGATCACGGTCAGCACACGTTCCATGCCCGGGAACGCCGAGAAATCCCCGGCCTTGCTGACATCGGCGATGCTGACCCGCCAGTCCCAGGCGCCGTCCTGCGAAGAGGCGGCCTTCGGGTGGCTGGCAAGCTCCCGGGTCACCCCGCCGCCGTTGCGCCACGGTTCGGACCTGAGTTCTGCGAAGCGGATGATCTCCATCGGACCAGCCTAGTTCGTTTGGGCGCCCTCTCCAGTGTTTGGGCGACCCCGCCACGCGTGGCATGCTGGGCAAATGCGCCAAGGGATCACCGAGGAACAGAGCCGGCTGCTGACGTCCTGGCTCGGGGGATTCAGCGTGGTGAAGGACTACTCGTGGCCTCTGCAGGACACGAACGTCCTCCACGTTGCCACGCCGTCGGGCGGCGAATTCATCGTCAAGGCGAGCACCACAAGCCACCATATCCACCGCGAGATCGCCGCCCACGCCGGCGGGTTCGAAGGGCTTCACGGGCGGATTCCGGCGTTACGGCATGCCTCGGCGGATGCCGCGATCCTGGTGACGGAATTCCTGCCGGGGGTCCTGGTGGAGGGGACGCCGGCCGAGGACGATCCGGAAACCTACCGCCAGGCCGGGGAGCTTCTGGCGAGGATTCACCGGCCCGCCGGGGTCTCATCCACCTATACAACGGCGCTCACGGCCAAGACCCGTGCGTGGATGGACCGTGCCCACGGGCTGCTGCCCGAATCGCAGCTCTACAGCTTTGAAGAGGCGCTCGATGCACTGCGGCCGGGCGTGGCGCAGCTGGTGGCAACGCACGGCGATTACCAGCCGAGGAACTGGCTGCAGGACAACGGTCAGATCAAGGTCATCGACTTCGGCCGGGCTGAACCGCGTCCGTGGGTGCACGATCTGGTGCGGCTCAGCCATCAGCGGTTCGTCCACCGGCCCGATCTGGCGGATGCGTTCCAGGCGGGCCTGGGCAAAACGGTGGGCCAGGCGGAGGCTGACCTGTGGCGGCTGGAGAACCTGAACCAGGCCATCGGCACGGTGGTGTGGGCCAACCAGGTGGGCGACGCCGCGTTTGAACAGACGGGCCGCGCCATGGTGGAGCGTGTGCTGTCCGGCTTCTGAAATGGAACCGGCCCACATCGGCGCCGCGGGTACTTGCCTGTTAGTCTCCTCCGGGGGGACTATGCGAAGACAGCCTGAAGGAGCCGGAAAATGTTCGTCAAAGTCTGTGGTCTCAGTACGCCCGAATCAGTCCGTGCCGCCGTGGAGGCTGGGGCGGACGCCGTCGGCTTTGTCCTGACAGCCAGCCCGCGGGTGGTCTCGCCGTCGCAGGTTTCCACTCTGCTGGCGGACGTGCCGGAAGGGGTGGTTGCCGTCGGCGTTTTCCGGCACGAACCGGTCGCCGATGCCATTGCCATCGCCCGTTCCGCCGGACTCGAATGGGTCCAACTCCATGCGGACCTCACCCCCGAAGACGTCACAACAGTGCACGACGCCGGCATGAAGCTGATCAGGGCGGTCACCATGGCAGCCACTGCAGACGCGTTCGCCGACTGGGGCGAGGAGCACCTGTTGATTGATGCCGCCGTGCCCGGGTCCGGAGAGGCCTGGGACTACGCCTCGATGGTGGACGTGACGGCGCTCCAGGACCGCAAGTGGCTTCTGGCCGGCGGACTGGACCAGGACAGTGTGGCGCAGGCAACCGCAGCCTCAGGTGCCTGGGGCGTGGACGTCTCCTCCGGCGTCGAGGTTTCCCGTGGTGTGAAGGACCTGGACAAGATCCGGGCCTTCGTGAAGGCCGCCAAGGGCTGAGGCCCGGTCCAGGTGTAGAGGTCCAAGTTCCAGGGCCGAAGATCAGGGGCCAATCAGGGCAGACCCCTACGTTTTTGTCAGACCCCGCGGGGCACAATGGACAGATGAAGACTCTGCTCAACATCATCTGGCTGGTATTCGGCGGACTCTGGCTCGCTCTGGGCTACTTCCTGGCCGGCATCATCTGCTGCCTGCTCATCGTCACCATCCCGTGGGGCATCGCGTCATTCCGCATTGCGGCGTACACGCTCTGGCCGTTCGGGCGCATGGTGGTGGACAAACCGGGCGGAACGGGCGTGTTCCCGCTGCTGGGGAATGTCATCTGGCTGGTGGTGGCGGGCATCTGGATCGCGATCGGCCACGTGGTCACAGCTTTTGCCATGGCGGTCACCATCATCGGCATCCCGCTGGCCATCGCCAACCTCAAGCTCATCCCGGTCAGCCTGATGCCGCTGGGCAAGCAGATCGTTCCCACTAACAGCCCGTTCGTTACCGCGTACCGTTAGCCGGCGGCATTCCCCGGGGCTTCGCTAAACCCGGGGACCAGTCCCTGGGCTTCGAGCTCCTCTGACCGGAGCGCCCGCAGCACGCAGAATTCGTTGCCGTCCGGGTCGGCCATGACCACCCAGGTCACCTCCGGTCCCTGCCCGACAGAAATACGCGACGCGCCAAGGGCTTCCAGCCGCTGCACCTCCTCGGCCTGGTCATCCGGACGCAGGTCCAGGTGCAGCCTGTTCTTGATCTCCTTCTGCTCCGGCACCTTCACGAACAGCAGGTCCGGACTGACGCCGTCGGCCGGGCTGCCTGCGGGCGGCTCCAGTACGATTTCGTCCTCCACCTCATACGTGCGGCGCCACCCCAGGGCCTTCTCCCAGAAATCGGCGGGCACTTTGGGGTCGGCGGAGTCGACGCTGACAGATTGGATGCGCAGGTTCATCCGAGCAGTCTTGCACCGGCCGGGGCGCCCGTAAAGGCTTCCGGCGGCTGCGCGAAGAGTCAGGCCAGCTCGCCCCGCAGGTTCCGGCGGGCGGCATCGAGCCACAGTTCCCGTGCGCGGTCGCTGTGGAACAAGGGGTCCAGTTCCAGCAGATGACGGACGACGGCGGCACGGCCGGCCGCGAAGTCTGCGTCGCCGATGTGCGCATAGTCTTCCCGGACGGCGGCCACATACCGGGCGTACGGCTCAGGTTCGCCGCCGAGGACTGACAGGTCCGCGTCGCAGAGGAGGGCGCCGTCGTCGTCCCCTGGTTCCGGGCGGTGGTCCGACGTCAGCCTGACCAGCCGCGCCACCTCCTCGACTTCGGCGGCCGGAAGCCCCGCATCCGTGAGGCGCTCTTGGGCGAGGCGGGCCGATTCCTCCTCGTCCTGGCCGGCGATCCCGCGGTACACGGCATCGTGGAACCAGGCTGCGAGCAGCACGGTCTGCGGCGGATCGGCGGGGTCGGTGAGCAGGTCCACGGCCTCAAGTACCGCCAGCAGGTGCGTGCAGCCGTGATACCGGCGGTGGTCCTCGCTCCAGCGGTCCAGCAGGTCCAGGAAGAGGGCGTCGTGTCCGGGCATGATGGCTTCCCAGCGGTTCAGCAACGGGACCTTGAGGGACTTGTTGCGCTGCCGGGCCGGGATGCGCAGCCCGCTGGCGATGAGCTTTCGCACCAGGATCCGGGCTTCCACGGCGATGGCGCCCGCGGCGACGAGGTCGTCGAACCGGCGCTCGGCAACGTCGTAGTGGTCGCCGTCGAACGCCCGGTCCGGGATGCCGGCCGCGGCGGCGAAGGCGTGCAGCTCCGCGAGCGACGTGTCCGAGATGAGGTGCGAAAAGTGCGTGCCGTGGGCGGGCCAGAGCGGCGGATCCAGGTAAATCGCCATGGGGGAAGTCTAGTGCGGCGGTGGTCTGCGCCGGAGCCGCCAACCGCCGCGTGCCCGCTCAGGAGCCGGCTGGCAGGATGTTCTGGTTGCCCTGGAAGACGTTCCGCGGATCGAAGTCCCGCTTGACCCTGGCCAGCCGGGCGTAGTTCCCGTTGCCGAACGCGGCACGGATGCGCTCCTGGCCTTCGTTGCCGATGAAATTGAGCCACACCCCGCCCGAGGCATAGGGCGCAATCTTGCCGCGGAAGTCCTTCACCCAGGCCTTGGCCAGCTCGCCTTCCTCGGGTGTGGGGGAGATGCCGTAGGGGTGGCTCACCCAGGCCGCGTTCCGGTTGATCAAGGGCGTGGCCGCCCCCGCGTTTCCGCCCACCGCGCCGCCCCAGCGGGCGATGAGTTGCTGGGACGTGGCATCGGGGAGGTTGTGGGCCGACTCAACAAAGAGGTCCAGAGCTGCATCGGGAAGTTCGTCGTGGTAGTCCGCGCTCCAGTAGTTGTAGTGGTCCGGCGGATCGTCGATGGAGCCGTTGAACTCTGCATACGGTGTATCAGCCACCAGGTCAACGGCCGGCCCGAGCTCGCGGAACGGCCGGGCATGTTCGGAGCCCTCCTCGGGCTCACCCGCGTAGACGTACGCGATGAGGGTGGCCATCTTTCCCACCAGGTGCTCCGGAACAAATGGCTCCGGCGGCGCCGTGAAATACAGGAGCCCCAGGCCCACGCCATCAGGGGCGGCCAGGGCCAGGTCCCGGAACGCCCGGGAAACATCAGTTGCCGCCTCCCCGGGCCACAGCCAAAACCCGGCGTGCACCACGGGGCCGAGCCTGTGCGCCTGGAACGTGAAGGACGTGGCCACGCCGAAATTGCCGCCGCCGCCGTGGAGGGCCCAGAAGAGTTCGGGGTTTTCCCGGGCGCTCGCGGTGACGCGCTCGCCGTCGGCCGTCACCAGGTCCACCGAGACGAGACTATCGCACGCGAACCCGAAGGACCGCTCCAGCCACCCGGATCCGCCGCCCAGGGTGAAGCCGGCCACGCCGGTGGTGGAGGCCCTCCCGCCGGTGACCGCCAGGGCATGCTCCTGGGTAGCGCGGTCGAACTCGCCCCAGGTCACGCCTGCCCCGGCGGTGACGATGCCGGATTCGGGGTCCACGTCGATCGACTTCATGGGCCGGACATCGATCACCAGGCCGTCGTTGTTCATGGACATTCCGGCCACTGAGTGGCCGCCGGCGCGGACAGCAATGGCGAGGGAATTTGCCCGTCCATAGCGGAGGGCTTCGGCCACGTCCGCGTCATTTGAACACTGGGCAATCACCGCCGGCCGCCGGTCAATGCTGGCGTTAAATACCTTCCGGGCCGGGTCATAGTCGGGGCTGTCGGGCCTGATCCACTTCATCACAAACGCTCCTCAGCGACTGCGGCCCCTCCCCTCCCCATAGCGTAGAACTTCGGCCCGGGACGTTCCATAGGCAGCCCAAGTGGAGCCTCGAACGGGAGCGAAAGAAGGAGCAAAGTCATCTTCGGATCCGCGGTGGAAAATACTAAGAAAACCCGCAAATGCGGACTAGAATCATGAAATGCCCACTATTCGCGTATCCGAAGCCGCCCGGTTCCTCGGCGTTAGTGACGACACCGTCCGGCGCTGGACTGAGAACGGCAGTCTCACCCCCGTCAAGGACGACGCCGGCCGGCTGGCCGTGGACGGACTGGAACTGGCCCGGCACGCCCAGAAGCTCGCGCAGCTTCCCGAGGACCCGCACCGTTCAGGGAGTTCGGCGCGCAACAGGTTCGTTGGCCTGGTCACGGGCATCACCGCGGACAAGGTCATGGCCCAGGTGGAACTCCAGTGCGGGCCGTTCCGGGTGGTGTCGCTGATGAGCAGCGAAGCCGTCCGGGACCTGGGCCTGGAACTCGGCTCCGTGGCCACCGCGGTGGTCAAAGCAACCACAGTCATCATCGAAACCCCGCAGGGAAAGAGCATCATTTGAGCATCCGCAAACACGCCGGCGCCACCATCATGGCTGCCCTCATGCTGGGCCTCGCCGCGTGCGGAACGGCTACGACGCCCACGGCCACACAGTCCGCCGCGTCGCAGTCCCCGGACGCCGCAGGTCAGGTCTCCGGGACCATCACGGTCTTCGCAGCCGCGTCGCTCAAGGCCACATTCACCCAGCTGGCCAGCGACTTCGAGGCGAAGAACCCCGGCACCAAGATCGTGTTGAGCTTCGCCGGTTCCTCAGACCTGGTCACCCAGATCACGCAGGGCGCACCGGCCGATGTTTTTGCCTCCGCCGACACCAAAAACATGACCAAACTGGCCGATGCCAAGCTCCTGGACGGGACCGCGAAGAACTTCGCTACCAACGTCCTGGAGATCGCCGTCCCGCCGTCCAATCCGGCGTCGATCGCGTCCTTCGCGGACCTGGCCAAGCCAGGCGTCAGGGTGGTTGTCTGTGCCGGCCAGGTTCCGTGCGGGGCGGCCGCGGACACGGTGGAAAAAGCCGCGGGCGTGACCCTCTCGCCGGTCAGTGAGGAGTCATCGGTAACGGACGTCCTGGGCAAGGTCACCTCGGGCGAGGCCGACGCCGGCCTGGTCTACGTCACCGACGTCAAAGGCGCCGGAGGCAAGGTCAAGGGGATCCCGTTCGACGAATCGGGCAAGGCCATCAACACGTATCCCATGGCCACAGTAGGCTCGAGCCGGAACAAGGAACTGGCGGCGGCCTTCATCGCCTTGGTGACCGGCGCGGACGGGCAGAAAACCCTGAGCGCGGCCGGCTTCGGCGCCCCGTAAGTAAGCCGCACCCAAGGAGACCATGAGACAGGCCAGGAACGGCGGATACGGCGGCGTCCCGCGCTGGATTTACGTCCTTGCGGCGGCGGGCGGCCTGTTCGTGGTGCTGCCGCTGGCGGCCATGGTGGCCAAGGTCAACTGGGCCCAGTTCATCCCGCTGATCACATCGGAAGCGTCGCTGCAGGCCCTTGGGCTGAGCCTGCGCACGTCGGCGGCCAGTACTTTCCTGTGCATCGTGCTCGGTGTGCCGCTCGCCCTGGTCCTGGCCCGCGGCAGCTTCCCCGGCCAGCGCTTCCTCCGCTCACTGGTCCTGCTCCCGCTGGTGCTTCCGCCCGTGGTGGGCGGCATCGCACTCCTGTACACGTTCGGGCGGCAGGGGCTGCTGGGCCGGACGCTGGAAGTGGCTGGCCTGCAGATCGCCTTTTCGACGACGGCGGTCATCCTGGCCCAGACGTTTGTGGCCCTTCCGTTCCTGGTGGTCAGCCTCGAAGGCGCCCTGCGGACCGCCGGGAACCGGTACGAAGCCGTGGCCGCGACGCTCGGCGCCGGACCCACCACGGTGCTCCGCAGGGTCACCCTCCCGCTCGTTCTGCCGGGACTGGCGTCCGGCGCGGTGCTGTCCTTCGCGCGCAGCCTGGGCGAATTCGGCGCCACCCTCACGTTCGCGGGCAGCCTGCAGGGGGTGACCCGGACCCTGCCGCTGGAAATCTACCTGCAGCGGGAAACGGATGCCGATGCCGCCGTCGCGCTTTCCCTGGTCCTCGTGGCGGTGGCCGTTGCCGTGGTGGCGCTCGCGTACCGCAGTCCCCGCGCCGCCGAACGGGCCCCCGCGCTTAGCGGGGAACGCACGACGGCGGCGCCGGCCCAGGGAGGTGCAGTCCTGTGACGTTCTCGGTTCAGGCCGCCGTGGCCGGCCGCGGGTTCGACGTCTCCCTCGCGCTGGGCCCGGCCGAAACGGTGGCCGTTATGGGAGCCAACGGCGCCGGCAAATCCACCCTGCTGAACGTCATCGCGGGCCTGCTGCACCCGGACTCGGGCACGGCCGAACTCGACGGCAGGGCGCTGTTTGACCTCACCGCCGGGCGCGGCCAGTGGACGGCTCCCCACCGGCGCGGCACGGCGCTCCTGGCCCAGGAACCGCTGCTGTTCCCGCACCTGAGCGTGCTGGAGAACGTGGCTTTTGGGCCCCGGAGTGCGGGGGCTTCGAAGCAGGCTGCCCGGGAGTCCGCCCTGCGTTGGCTCGCGGAAGTGGAGGCGACGGAGCTGCAGTCCCGCCGACCGGCCGAGCTCTCCGGCGGCCAGGCGCAGCGCGTTGCGGTGGCGCGGGCGCTCGCTGCCGACCCCGGGCTCCTCCTCCTGGACGAGCCGATGGCCGCGTTGGATATCCATGCCGCCCCGATGCTCCGGCGCCTGCTCAAGCGCGTGCTGGCCGGCCGGCGGGCCATCATCATCACGCACGACGTCCTCGATGCCCTGATGCTGGCCGACCGGGTGGTCATCCTCGAAAACGGGCGGATCAGCGAGGAAGGACCCACTCGGGACATCCTCCAGCGCCCGCGCAGACGGTTCGCGGCCGGGCTCGCCGGGCTCAACTTTGTGGCCGGCCACCTGACCGAACACGGCCTGCGGGCCGGTGCCCTCAACCTCTATGGCCACCACGACGCAGCCGCCCCGCGCCCTAGCGGGCAGCCGGGCGTGGCTGTCTTCCCGCCGTCGGCCGTTTCCGTTTTCCTCACCGAAGCGCATGGCAGCCCGCGGAACTCCTTCGCCGTGACCATCACCGACCTGGAACCGCGCGGGGACGGGATCCGGGTCCGCGCCGGGGAGAGCGGGCAGCTGAGCGCGGACATCACTCCGGCGGCCTCTGTTGATCTTGGACTGGCGCCGGGCATGCAGGTGTACTTCGTGATCAAGGCCGGCGCCGTCGCCATCTACCCCGGCTGAAGAGGCGGGAATGCGCGGGTAGGCTGGTCAGCGTCGTCCGGACGCGGCGGCGGTATTGGGGGAGAACCATGAATAGAATTACGACGGCGGCTGCCGTCCTTGCGCTGCTGGCGGGCCTGTCCGGGTGCAGCCTGTTCCCGTCGCCGACGCCGCTGCCGGACATCGCCCCGGCCACGCCCGCGTCCGTGCTTCCTCCGGAGTGCCCGTTTGTGGGCCGGGACGACGTGCCGCCGGTCCGGATCCCCAAGGGCTCGCCGCGCGAAACCATCGGCAGCGTCCTGAACGCCTACAGCGGCTGGCTCAACGCCGGCTCCGAGCTGGTCACGGCGTGGAGACCGGGCAAGGCTGTGCCGGAAAACTGCGTCGCCGATCTCGCGGCGAAAAACGCGGAGGCCTATTCGAGAACCCTCTTCACCACGCACAGCGACGTCGCGTGGCAGGAGTACTTCGCGGCGGTGAGGGTGATGAACCAGCAGAACCTGGCGGCGGTCCGCGTTGCCGGGCCGGAGACGGGTGGGCGCGGCACGTTTGAGCTGCTGCAGGAGATCGATTCGAGCGCCACGGACAGCGGCACGTTCCTGAAGTTCGACGCCGTCTACCGCCCCGTGATTGCCGGGCAGGGCAGCTGGGAGGACCTGGACAAGCCGACCCGCTGGTACGTGGAACTCGTCCCGGCGGGGGAGTTCCTGGTGATCAACTACATCGAAACCAAGCCGGCCGCCGGCTATCCCTGAGTCCGGATGGCCCCCCGCGGAAATGTAGTTGACTGATTTTGTCATTTAACGTGACATGCTTCACATCCGGCTGTAATGTCGCCCGTGGATCGCCCGCACCGATGGCCGGTCCATCCACTGGAACTGACCCTGCTGACGGCTGACCGCTGATGGCTGCGGGTCCACTTGCGAAGGAGCTACCCGCTTTGAAGATCGCTCGAATGCTGGCCACGGCCGCGGCAACCGCTGCGCTGCTGACCCCCTTGACTGCCCACGCCGCACCCGCCACCGGCGGTGACTCGGCCAGCCCGGACATTGCCGGCGGCACCACCACCACGATTTCCGCGGCCCCGTACGCCGCGCAGATTTCCTTCGATTCCACCGGGACGAACGTGGGCTGTACCGGCAGCCAGATTTCCGCGGACTGGGTTATCACGGCCAAGCACTGCAACTCAACATCACTGAAGTCCGTCCGGCTGGGCACCACGTACCTGGAAACCGGCGGAACGGTGAAAACGGTGGCCGCCCGCTATGCCTCCAGTACCGGCGATGTTCTGCTCCTGAAACTTTCAACCCCGCACTACGGCTCGTATGTCGGGCTATCCAGTTCGTTCCCTGCGACGGGTTCCTCGGCCAAGGTCTACGGCTGGGGTGACCAGACCGAAGGTGCGGGCACCATGTCCTACTACCTCAAGACGGCCAACGTCACCGCTGCCGGGCAGGGCGTGGACACTTACGGAGGGCCGTCCGTTCGAACGCAGTCACAGACCGGCCACACGCTGGGCGGCGACTCCGGCGGGCCGCTGATTGTGAGCGGCAAGCTGGTGGGAGTGCTTTCCACCTCCAGCATCCTGCCACCGCAGAACCCGTCCGACTACACGCGGTACTACAACGACCATGCCTCGATCGCCAGCAACCTGTCCTGGATCACCAGCGTCTCAGGGGTTGCCGGCTCCTGATCATGGGCATAGACAGACCCCCGGGCGGGTGGCTCCTCGACGGAGCCACCCGCCCGGGATCGTTAAGCCCGGCGACCTACATCCCCGGGATGTCGAGGGTTTCGTGGATCTGGATGGTGGCGTCTTCGCCGGACATAAAGTGCGGATGGCCTTCCATCAGGGCAACGGCGGCCTCCAGATCGTCGGCCTGGATGATGCTGTAGCCGCCGAACGTTGCCTCGGCGTCGGCAATGGGCCGTGGCGGCAGGGGTGCCGGGCCCGGATTTCCACTCGACAGTGGACGGCTCTGGACAGGCAGTTCGCCGTCGGCAAACATGGGGCGTAGAGGGCACATCCTCAAAGTTGAGCGTAGTAGACTCAACTTAGCGAACATGCGCATCCCCGGAAGGAGCTCTCTTTGGACGTCAAATTCACCACCAAGAGCCAGGAGGCTCTTTCGGCAGCAGCCATGAACGCCTCCACGGCCGGAAATCCCCAGGTGGAACCTGCCCATCTGCTCAAGGCGCTGATGGATCAGCGGGAGGGCGTCGCCGTCGCGCTTCTCCGCGCCACGAGCGCGGACCCGGACGCCGTCAGCGTGCAGGCGAGCGGCGCCATTAAGGCGCTGCCGGCAACATCAGGCGGCTCCACGCAGCAGGCCCAGTTGTCCCGGCCCGCGCTGCTGGCAATCCAGAACGCCAAGAACGAAGCGGACCGGCTGGGCGATACGTATGTCTCCACCGAGGTGCTGCTGCTGGGGCTCTCTGCCGGGAGCGACGCCGTCGGGCGGTTAATGCGCGACGCCGGTGCCTCCCATGAAGCGCTGCTCGCCGCCCTGCCGGGTGTCCGCGGCGACCGAAAGGTCACCACGCCGGACCCGGAGAACACCTTCCAGTCGCTGGAAAAGTTCGGCACGGACCTCACCGCGATGGCGCGTGCGGGCAAGCTGGACCCGGTGATCGGCCGCGACACCGAGATCCGGCGCATCATCCAGGTGCTGAGCCGGCGCACCAAGAACAACCCCGTGATCATCGGTGAGCCGGGGGTGGGCAAGACCGCCGTAGTCGAGGGGCTGGCCCAGCGGATCGTGGCCGGCGATGTCCCGGAAAGCCTGCGCGGTAAAACGCTGATCGCCCTGGACCTCGCGTCCATGGTGGCCGGCGCCAAGTACCGGGGTGAGTTCGAGGAACGCCTCAAGGCCGTGCTGGAGGAGATCAAGAATTCGGATGGGCAGATCGTCACGTTTATCGACGAGATCCACACCGTGGTGGGCGCCGGTGCTACGGGCGAGTCCTCGATGGATGCCGGCAACATGCTCAAGCCCATGCTGGCCCGCGGTGAGCTGCGGCTGATCGGCGCCACCACGCTGGATGAGTACCGCGAGAATATCGAGAAGGACCCGGCACTGGAGCGCCGGTTCCAGCAGGTGTACGTGGGAGAACCCAGCGTGGAGGACACCATCGGGATCCTCCGCGGCCTCAAGGAACGCTACGAGGCGCACCACAAAGTCACCATCGCCGACTCCGCGCTGGTGGCCGCCGCAACCCTGTCCAATCGCTACATTTCCGGCCGCCAACTGCCGGACAAGGCCATCGACCTGATGGATGAGGCCGCCTCCCGGCTGCGGATGGAGATCGACTCCGCGCCGGAGGAGATCGACCAGCTGCGCCGTTCCGTGGACAGGCTCACCATGGAGGAGCTGGCCCTCGCGAACGAGAAGGACGCCGCCTCGGTGGAGCGCCTGGCCGCCCTCCGCGCGGACAAAGCCGACAAGAACGAGGAGCTGTCCGCCCTCAACGCCCGCTGGGAAGCTGAGAAGGCCGGCCTCAACCGCGTGGGTGACCTGAAGGCCAAGCTCGATGAGCTCCGGTCAGCCGCTGACAAGGCGCAGCGGGAAGGCGACCTGGAGACTGCGTCGCGTGTGCTCTACGGTGAGATTCCTGCCCTGGAGCGCGAACTGAACGCCGCCGCGGCTGCTGAGGAAGCCAACACCGACAAGTCGGGCCAGATGGTGGCTGAACAGGTCACCGCGGACGACATCGCAGAGGTCATCTCCGCCTGGACCGGCATCCCGGCGGGCCGCATGCTGCAGGGCGAAAGCCAGAAGCTGCTTCACATGGAAGAGGAACTGGGCAAGCGCCTGATCGGACAGTCCAAGGCCGTGGCCGCGGTATCCGACGCCGTGCGCCGTGCCCGGGCCGGCATCAGCGATCCCAACCGGCCCACCGGCTCGTTCCTGTTCCTCGGCCCTACCGGTGTGGGAAAAACCGAACTGGCCAAGGCGCTCGCGGATTTCCTGTTCGACGACGAACGCGCCATGGTGCGGATCGACATGTCTGAGTACGGCGAGAAGCATTCCGTGGCGCGGCTCGTGGGCGCCCCTCCGGGGTATGTCGGTTACGAGGAAGGCGGCCAGTTGACGGAAGCCGTCCGCCGTCGGCCGTACTCCGTGATTCTGCTGGACGAGGTGGAGAAGGCCCATCCGGAGGTCTTCGACATCCTCCTGCAGGTGCTCGACGACGGCCGCCTCACCGATGGCCAAGGGCGCACCGTGGACTTCCGCAACGCCATCCTGGTGCTGACGTCCAACCTGGGCAGCCAGTTCCTGGTGGACGCGACCCTCTCTGCGGACGCCAAGCGCAACGCTGTCATGGCCAGCGTCAATTCATCCTTCAAGCCGGAGTTCCTGAACCGGCTGGACGAGGTGGTGCTGTTCGACGCCCTGACCGTGGACGAGCTGGCGCACATCGTGGAACTGCAGGTGGCCGAGCTCGGCAAGCGGCTGCACGACCGCAGGCTCGTCCTGCAGGTGTCCGAGGGTGCCCGCGCCTGGCTGGCGATGTCCGGCTACGATCCCGCCTATGGTGCCAGACCGCTCCGCCGGCTGGTGCAGCGGGAAATCGGCGACCGGCTGGCCAAGGCCATCCTGTCCGGCGACATCGCGGACGGTGACACGGTTCTGGTGGACACTGCGGCCGACGTCGACGAACTCACCATCGAAGGGCTGGAGGCTCTCGCAGGACCCGACGGCGGTGCTCCCGCTGGCACGGGCCTGGTGGTGCGGCGGAAGGAGTAGGGCGGGTCCTGCGGGCTCGGGCGAACACTATTTCAGGGCAGCAGATTCCCGTATTTCATAGCTGAGGTGTTGATGGTCCGCATCCATTTCGTTGACCTGGATGCGGTATCCGTCGGGGTCACTGACAGTGATGAAACGGCCGAACGTTTCGTCCATGATGTCCGACGGGGCATATCCGGCTGCTCTTAGTCGCTCTGCGGTGAGCTCCAGCTTTTCGTCGGTGGAGAAGTGCAGTGCGACCGCGCCCGCATCTGAGTGTGTGGTTCCCGCTTCGGCAATGTGGAGCCCAAGTTGCCCGCCGTTGCCGTGCAGGTCTGCCCAGGTTCCGCTTGTTGCTGCAGCGTTCTCGTTCAACCCAAGGGTGGAATAAAACTTGTTGGCGAGCTCGATGTTCCGCACGAAGCGGATCGGAGTAACTCTCATTTGGTGGAACCTTCCTTGTCGAGGGCCTGGGTAAGCGTTTCTTCGACGAACGACGACAGTGATAGTCCGCGTTCGATTGCTGCGTGTTTGACCTGCTTGACCAGGTCCGTTGGCAGGTAGATGTTGAACTGTGTTTTGTCGGCCATGGCTAGAATGCTAGCAATCTAGCATTCGATCCGCAAGAGGGAATCCGGGTGGCCTGTAGGCTTCGTGGGTGACTCCAGGAAAGACGTCCCGGCTTCGATTCCGGCAGATGGCTTCAGTGGACCTCGACAAAATGACTGCGCTTCTGAGTGATCCTGCTGTCATGGCGTATTACCCAGCACCCAAGACGCGGGAAGAGGCCGCGCAGTGGATCGCCTGGAATGAAGCGAACTACGCCACGCATGGTTACGGCCTATGGATTGTGGAAACCCTCGATGGCGAGTTTCTGGGCGACTGCGGACTTACCTGGCAGCAGGTCAACGGTCGCACGGAGTTGGAAGTGGGTTATCACATCCGCGCGGAGGCGTGGGGCCGGGGTTATGCGACCGAAGCGGCCGCGGCGTGCATGGAATTCGCACGCGACGAGCTCGCTGTCAAGCAGCTCGTCGCCATTATTCATCCAGAGAATATGGCTTCTCGTCGGGTGGCGGAGAAAATTGGCATGAGCCACATCGAGAACGATCATGGCGGCACCATCGCGACCCGGGTGGTTTTCGGAGTTCAGCTGGCCGGTGGGGGTTCCACGTGAACGGTGCGGTGCCCGCGGGTGGTGGACAGCCAGGCCGCGGGTTTGTCCGAGGGCCTTGCCGGTTCATCCACGTGTGGTGGCTGCGGGCCCTCATTCCCCCATCTCATGTGGCGCGACAATTATCTGGACGCCGTCTTCGTACAACAGCCTTCCTGGATCGTTCGAATGGAGTACTTGCCACTCAACGGCATACCGGCTCAGGAGGTCCGTGTAGAACTCAACGCGGACGAGTAAATGCCCGGCTGTGCACTTGAACCAAGCCTCCGCTGTCGGGTTGATTGCATGGTCGTAAATCGATTTATCCACCGTCGACGGATTCAGGTAGGCGGAGTCGTAATGGTCGTTTGAGCGCCGCCAGGAAGCCCAGTCCTGGCTGCTGAGTCTGCCGTCGCGTGCTAAACCGTTGGCGAGATTGAAGATGCCAGGCTGGCGTCCACGGCCATTGGGCATGCCTGCCTGGTAGCGCACATACTTTGATTCCATGGTTCCCAGCTAATCGTCTGTCCGGTATCTCGTAGGCGCTGACATTATTGTCCGGCTTGGCGTGCAGCGGCCTCAATCGGGGACCGATAGGCAGCCCATTCGTCAGATGTGCGGCTTGGAAAATTCGGATCTTGCGGCCCGTTGCCCGCTGTGCCGTCGATCAACTCGCGCAAAATGTCGGCATGGCCTGCACGCCGGGCCGTCTCGACGCACACGTGAACCAGGATCCGATGAAGGGTTACGCATCGGCGCTCCGGCGTCCACCAAGGTACTTCACCTGAAGAATCGAGGCTGAGTGACTCTATCGTCGCGTCGCTCAGTCGAGCAGAGAAATGGTAGAAGTCAATGATGTCTGCCCGGCTCTCGTCCGCCGTTGCCCACATGTCATCGTCGACCGCCCCAGCATCGGACAACCAGGGCACTTCCCTGCCGTGGGGTCTACCGAAGACGTCGGTGAAGTATTCCAATTGCACGCCACCGACGTGCTTGACCAGCCCAAGGAGGTTGGTACCCGTGGGGTCATCGGACGGCGAATGTCGTGCTCGCCGACACCGTCGAGTTTCGCGAGAAGATCTGCCCTTCGACGGCGAAGGTATCCAAGTAAGTCAGCCTTTTGATCCATGTCCCTCACTCTGCCTTAGAGTGTCGCCTGCGGACGCAATCAACATGGTGGCTATCTGACGTAGGCTCTTAAATGTCCTAACCGGACCGCAACTTCTTGGGGGAAGAACACGTGGATATTGTCTTGGCTGCCGTTTTTGCGGCCACTTTCTTTTACATTCTTTATGCGGTCATCCGGGCGGCGACGCGGGACGGAATCATTGCGGCCCGGAAGGCCGAAAAGGCTGACGCAACTCGAGCTGACGGCTCGGCGTGACCAGCCCGGACCTACGGCGGTGGCCTCCCAGCGACCGCAAATACCGTCGATCAGAAGTCACAGCCGTAGTCGGAGGTGGCGACGATGTTTGGCAGCGCGCCGCATCCGATGTGCTCCGTTGGAAGGTAAAAACCGCGAGCGGGTTTGACGTTGATACCGCGGGTCCGGTGTCGCCAGGTGACCGTGTGGTCGTTACGGCGCGCACGTTGGGCTTCACCGTTGTAGAGCCGGTCGAAGTGGTGGCTGTTGTGCAGGAGCCCGAGCGAATTGGGTTCTCGTACCGGACCATGCCGGGGCACCCCATCGACGGTGAAGAAGCCTTCATCGTCCACCGTCGGGGCGACGACGTGCACCTCACCATCCGCTCACTGACCCGGGCGGCCGCACGGCAACCATGGCGAGTGCTCTACCCGCTCCTTCTGGTGGCACAGCGAGTCGTGCGGAGGCGATACCTGCGGGCCCTTCGATGAGTTGGGTCAACTGATCGCCCGTGAAGTGACCCGAGGGCTTCGATGCGACCGAGGGGCCGTTCGTGGCCTGTAGTGTCGTGGCAACAACAGTATGGGGGTGCTGGAAATGCCGCAGTTCACGTCGCGCCGCCACCGGCGGTGGTGGATCCTAGGGGCGATCTTCATTGTCGCCGGCATCGCCGCGGTTCCCGTTGCCGGCGTCGTCCACCACATGGTTGGCAACGCTGTTGGGCGGACAACGGTGTCAACGAGCGCCGATGGTAACGAACGCACCATCTACTGGCGGGATTACCCGGGTGTCGCCGGGGTCGACCCCCTGGAGGTCTTGGCTGGCCCGACGCCGGAAGAGGGCAACGAGACGGCACGGACCATGGTCGCCGAGATCAAGGCTGCCCTCTCGGCCGAGTTTCGGCAGGAATGGGCACCAGTTGACGCGCAAAGCCGTAGCCCGTTTCACGGGCCAATCGAGAATCAGTACGGAGGCAAGTCGCTCCTCACGAATGTGAACGGTCCCGAGTCCCAGAGCACTTCCGTGCCGCAAACGTGGGCCGAAAAGCAGCGGGCCATTGCCATTATCGGGGACGTCACCCACCGGTATGGCTACGGGCCCCGATAATCACCGGTCTCGAAACCTGGTCGGCGGAAGACCGCATAAGAGACCTCGGGGGGGTGACGCCTGACCAACAAGTGATCGTTTCCGGGGTGGCCTTAGGTAAGGCGGGCCAGTGGCTCACGTTCCGGTTCCAGGATCTTTCCAAGGACACCAACGGCACTTTTGAGGAACGGCTCCGGCCGCCCGAGGGATCTCAGCGCCAGATGAATACGATGGCGTTTAGCTACGGGGCCAACGGACTATTGGCTGCGGAAAACCGCCAGGAATTCGAGGCCCGCTTCGAACTCTTCCGCGGGCTGACACCGGCGGAGCCGCTGGAGAGTTGATGCATCACCGGTGACCTGTTGAGTTCCCGTCGGGGCGACCGTGCCCTGCGTACGATCGTGAGTATGAGTCGAGTTATCTTCATGTGCGGGCCGGCGGGCTCCGGCAAGTCCGCTGTTGCTCGTCGCTTAGCGACCGAAGGGATGGTCCGGCTGTCCTTTGACGAAGCGGCCTGGCGGATGGGACTCCGGACCATGCCCTTGGAGGAGGGAGTCCGGCGCCAGGTGGAGGCGGCGCTTCAGGCTCGCCTCCTAGATCTGGTCGCGTCAGGCGCAGATGTTGTTCTCGACTTTTCCTTCTGGTCTAAGAGCATGAGGGAGGACTACCGTCTCCTGCTGCGGCCGTTGGGTGTTGAGCCCGAGACCATCTACCTTGCCACGCCCCGCGAGGTCGCCCTTGCCCGCGTCCGCGCGCGAACGGCGGGTCACGCGGATGATTTTCAGTTGAGCGCTGAACTGGCTGCCGAATATTTTGACCACTTCGAAGCCCCCACAGCAGCCGAAGGTCCACTCACGGTTATCTCATAGTGGCCCGACGGTAGCGTTGGTGTGATCAGATCCGGCATCAGATATCGGCACCGGCATGGCGTCCTAACTTTCGTACTCTAAGCGTTTGACGAGCAGTTCCTCGGCAGGAGCAAACCCGTGCCTGGCATAGAAGGTCTGTGATTCGTTTGAAGGGGAGAGGACGATCCGTGCTGCCCTGATGCTCTGTGAGAACTGAATTGCCGCCTCCAAGAGCTGGCCTCCGACCGCGGTTGCGATATTCGGCAGCGACGGACGCGTTTCCGAGATGCACCCAGCATGTCGACTTCTTGCCGGGCTTAGGCATCCGCTCAAAGACCATGAGATTCAGCATGCCGATATGGGTGCCGCCCAGCTCTGCGACGAACATGGTGCGCGCGTTATTTTCCTGCCAGGCTCGATAGTCACTCTCGAAGTCCGGATCCTCAGTCGATTCCCCTATTTGCTCTGCAACCCACGCGGCCCGCAGACGGATGAGGCTGGGCGTATCAGCGGTGCTTGCACGGCGAATGATGAGCATCCGCCTACTTTAGCTACCAGGGGAGATCCTGTTCCCCGAGCGAAAAGAATCGCGGCGAGGTGGGGTCGCCAGAGTCGACGAGTTCTCTCAGTTGCGCAGCAGCAGTGCGAGGATCCTTGGATGCGTCAGCCTGTCCCATGTCCGTTGCCAGTTTCCCAGGGTGCACTGCCCAGCAGCGGACGCGCCCCTGAAGGTCCTGAGCCAGTGCGATGGTCAGCATGTTCTGCGCCGCCTTGGAGATCTTGTAGGCATAACTTGTTGTCAGGTCCGCGAAGGTACCGCTGGCCTGTGCCGACAGGGATCCCAGGCGTGAGGTCACGTTGACGATGATCGGGTCCGGGGCCGCCAGGAGGTTTGGCAACAGGAACTGCACCAGTCGCAGCGGACCCGCGGCGTTTACATCGAGCCCGTTCAAGACTCCCTCAGCTGGAATGGATCCCAGCTCACCGTGGGGCGCTCCTTGGGCCGCGTTATTGATCAGCAAATCGACGGGGCGGCCGTTCAGGACTTCCAGAAGCTCTGAGGCATGGTCGGATCGAACATCGTGCCGCACGGTCACGACGTCGGATGGGGCGGCCCCGGCGTCCGGCTCTGGTGAACGTCTAAGGGCGATGACGCTCCAGCCACTCTCCGAGAACTCATTCACGAGGGACAGTCCCAGCCCTCGGTTAGCGCCGGTGACGACAGCAAGCTTCTTCATCCGATCAGGCTAGGTCTCTACGGCAGCACACTCGCGTTGATGACGTTCCCGCCGTCGGCCGTGACGTAGCAGTCCACGCGCCGGTCGCCTGATTCCCAACTGGTGCTGCTGGGGTAGGCCCGCTGGAGGTTCAGCGTGTACTCGTTCGCTGCCGGTGCCAGCTTCGCCGCTTGGCAGGCCTCCAGGGCCTTGGCGGCGAGGGCCTCCCGGCCCGGATAGGAGCCGACCGCGGGGTAGCGGAAGACGGCCACAAGCTGGGCCGAGTGGCCGGTATCGCAGGCCACCACCATTGACCGCAAGGCCTCGGGGTCAAAATCCTTGAAGCAGTCGCCCAGCCGGTAGTTTGCTGGCTCCACACCATCACGGGGGAGCGGGAGCGGGGTGGCCAGAGGAGTGGGTGAGGTTTCCACGATCACGGAGCCGCCGTCGCCGGTCGTTTCCGGTGCCCCGGAATCCAGCCACACGGCGAGCCACACCAGGCCTCCCACCACACCGAGCAGAACCACCACGAAGACAGTCTTCAGGAGCGTAGATGCGACCCGCCGGGGCTTCCGTGCCGGGGGCTCCACCGCAGTTGCCGGAACAGCCACGTGAGGCAATCCGGCGGTGGGCGGAGCGGCAGGTTTGGGCGGGACGGGGCGCGGTTCCTGGTTGTCCATCCGGATACCCCTCCTGGGTTTCGCCTCGGGATGCTGGATTCTCCGGGCACCCGGATCGGCAGCTGATGAAGAGACTCTATCCAACAAAAAAGCCGGGAACCGTGCGCGTCGCGGCGGAAAGGGTACCCGACATGGCGTCCGCGCGCACGGGCCGGGGCGCACCGTGCGCGGAAAGCATGTAATCTAGGTGTTACGACAAATTGACCAAACATTCCGGGGCCTCACCGATAGCCAAGGTGACCACCTCCGGTCCGAGTACAAAAGGGGGTCACGCCATGGGGCGCGGCCGTCAAAAGGCAAAAGCTACCAAGCAGGCTCGGGATATTAAGTACTATTCCCCGAACACTGACTATTCGGCCCTTCAGCGAGAGCTCAAAGGTCCTGAAGGTCGTGCCACGAGCCATTTCGCGAATGACCCGGTTGAACCGGACTATTCGGCTTATGTGGATAAGTACGCGGACGATTTGGAAGAAGACGACGACGAGGTACACACCCGTCGGATCGGCTAGTTGTTGCACGCCGGCCCCGCCGCAAGGCGCCCGGCCCCGCGACGCTGCAGTACGTTCGGACACCGTTCGTTAGTACAGCGCTTCTTTTCAGCACCCCGGATCCCAGCGGACCCGCGGTGCTGGCCTCAGTTATCAGGCCCGTTGCCTGCGCCGGAACCCGGTGCCGGCGGCGGGCTTTTTGGTGTTGACTGGAGGCGTTGATGCGTGTGCCGCCCGCGAAAGGACCTCCCATGCCAGGAAACTCCTCATCCCCCAGCTACCGCCACGGTGAACCGTGCTGGGCTGACGTCCAGACCCGGGACGTGGAGGCAGCGAAGGCCTTCTACGCGGCGGTGTTCGGGTGGAGCTTCAAGGACCAGCCCACGCCCGATGGCCGCAGCTATGCCCAGGCGTTCGTGGGGGAGGACCTGGTGGCTGTGGTGGCGCCGCAGAACCCGCACCAGGAATCTCTCGGCACGCACGCCCATTGGAACATCTACTTCGCGGCCGAGGACGCCGGTGCGCTGGCAGAGGAAGTTCCCCACGCCGGCGGCGCAGTGCAGTTCGGACCCGAGGAAGTGGCGGACACCGGCGTGATGGTGTTTGTGGATCCTCCCGGCGGCGGGACCACCGGCGTGTGGCAGCCCGGAACGCACACGGGCTCCGGCCGGTACAACGAGGCCGGTGCGCTGTCCTGGACAGAGCTGCTGACGCCCGAGCCGCGGGCCGCCGTCGGGTTCTTCCAGCAGCTGTTCGGCCACGACGTGACCGAGTATCCCCAGGACGACGGCGGGACATACAGCACGCTGATGGTGAACGGCGCGGAGGTGGCAGGGATAGTCGCTGCCGAGGCGCCTGCCAGATGGCAGATCTACTTCGGCGTCACTGACGTGGCCGAGGCCGTGCGGAAGGCCGTGGCTGCGGGGGCGGAAGTGCTGATCGCGCCGGAACCGGACGACGACGATACGCCCGGCGCCACGGCCACCCTCCGGGACCCGCAGGGCGGTGAGTTCAGCCTGCTGGAGGTTTAAACGCGGATGCCCCGCAACCGCCGGTTGGCGGTTGCGGGGCACCCGAGGACGGGCTTTAGGCGTAGGCGTTGACCAGGCGGACGGCGCCGCCGTCAACACCCTTGGCACCCTGGACGTAGTCCGGACCGGTCTTGAGGATGGAGTCCGAGTCCGCCGTGACGGTGCCCATGATCCAGGACGGGACGCCGCGGTCGTTGAGGCGGGCCACGGCGGCTTCGGCGGCTTCGGCGGACACGATGGCCACCATGCCCACGCCGAGGTTCAGCGTGCGCTCCAGGTCGGCCAGCGGGACGTTGCCCAGCTCGGAGACCAGCTTGAAGATGGCCGGAAGCTCCCAGGTGGCGCGGTCCACGGTGGCCACGAGGCCCTGCGGCAGCACGCGGGCCAGGTTGGCGGCCAGGCCGCCGCCGGTGACGTGACTGAAGCCGTGCACGGCGTTGGCGCTGTTCACCGGGAAGGCGCGGGCAAGGTCCAGGCAGTCTGCAGCGTAGACGCGGGTGGGCTCCAGTAGTTCCTCGCCCAGCGTGCGGCCGAGTTCGGATACCTGGCGGTCCAGGGCCCAGCCGGCGTGGTTGATGACGCGGCGGACCAGGGAGTAGCCGTTGGAGTGCAGGCCGGAGGATGCCATGCCGATCACAACGTCGCCCGCGCGGACGCGGTCCGGGCCCAACAGGTCGGAAGCCTCGACAACACCGGTGGCGGCACCGGCAACGTCGTATTCGTGCTCGCCCAGCAGGCCGGGGTGCTCGGCGGTTTCGCCGCCCACCAGGGCGGTGCCGGCGACGGAGCAGGCGGCGGCGATGCCACGGACGATGTCCGCGATGCGCTCCGGGACAACCTTGCCGCAGGCGATGTAGTCGGTCATAAAGAGCGGCTCGGCGCCCACCACCACGATGTCGTCGACCACCATGCCCACCAGGTCAAAGCCGATGGTGTCGTGGATGTCCATGGCCTGGGCGATGGCAACCTTGGTGCCCACGCCGTCGGTGGACGTGGCCAGCAGCGGACGCTTGAACGTCAGCAGACGTGAGACGTCGTACAGGCCGGCGAAGCCGCCCACGCCGCCGATGACGGAGGAATTGTGGGTGGCCTTCACGGCGCCCTTCATCAGTTCCACGGCGCGGTCGCCGGCTTCAACGTCAACACCGGCGGAGGCGTAGGTGATGCCTGCGGGGCTCAGTGGGCTGTTGCCGGCGGCGGGGGTTGCGGAAGTCATACGGACTCTTTCTTTTCAGCGCCGGGGGTGGTGGCTACGTGGTGGATCGCGGGCACGTGGTCTTCTTCGGTGAGCAGGTTCTCGAACTCGGCGTCCGGTCCCGGATCGCAGCCGGTGGCGCCGGCCTTCTCCGCAGGGTCCTCCTCGGCGTCGATTGCAAGGGCCGCTGTTGCGCCGGGGAGGGCAGAGGGCGACGGCGTGAGGCCGCCGAGGTCGGTGCGCTCCAGCAGGTTCTTGCCCAGTTTGTCCGCGCCGGGGAGCTCGATGGGGTACGTGCCGGTGAAGCAGGCGGTGCAGAGGCGCTCGCGCGGCTGCCTGGTGGCGTTGATCATGCCGTCTTCGGAAATGTACGCCAGGGAATCGGCGCCGATGGCCTGTGAGATTTCCTCGATGGTGGCGCCGTTGGCAATCAGTTCCGCGCGGGAAGCGAAGTCGATGCCGTAGAAGCACGGCCATTTGACCGGCGGGGACGAGATCTTGATGTGGACGGACGCGGCGCCGGCCTCGCGGAGCATCCGGACAATGGCGCGCTGGGTGTTGCCGCGGACGATCGAGTCATCCACCACCACAACGCGCTTGCCGCGGATCACGGACTCGAGGGCGTTCAGCTTGAGCCGGATGCCCAGCTGGCGCAGGGTCTGCGAGGGCTGGATGAACGTGCGGCCCACGTAGGAGTTCTTGACGAAGCCGTGTGCGAAGGGGATGCCGGATTCCTCGGCGTAGCCCACGGCGGCCGGGGTGCCGGACTCCGGAACCGGAATGACGATGTCCGCGTCCTGGGTGTTTTCGCGGGCCAGCTGGCGGCCCATCTCAACACGGGACTCGTACACGGAGCGTCCCGCGATGGCGGCGTCCGGACGCGCGAGGTAAACGTATTCGAAAACGCAGCCGGCCGGCGTCGCCTCCGCGAAGCGCTTGGAACGTACACCGTCCTCATCGATGGCGATGAATTCGCCCGGCTCGATTTCGCGGATGAAGCTGGCGCCCACGGTGGCCAGGGCGGACTGCTCGGAGGCAACCACCCAGCCGCGCTCCAGCCGGCCCAGAACCAGCGGGCGGATGCCGTACGTATCGCGTGCGGCGTAGAGGGTGCCTTCGTCCATAAACACGAAGCAGAAGCCGCCCTTGATCTTCGGCAGGAGCTCCATGGCGGTCTGTTCGAGGGTCTTGCCCTCCTCGCCTTCGAGCAGCGCCGTGACCAGGGCGGTGTCCGAGGTGTTGCCCTGCTTCATTTCGCCGCTGAGCTGGCCGCCGTTGCGTTCCATGATCATGGCGTTGAGCTCGGCCGTGTTGGTCAGGTTGCCGTTGTGCGCCAGGGCAACCGTGCCGGTGCTGGTGGCGCCGAGGGTGGGCTGGGCGTTGGCCCAGTGGCTGGCTCCAGTGGTGGAGTAGCGGCAGTGTCCCACCGCCAAGTGCCCGGTCAGGGTGTTCAGCGTGGTCTCGTCGAAGACCTGGGAAACGAGGCCCATGTCCTTGTAGACGTTGATCCGCTTGCCGTCACTGGTAGCTATACCAGCCGACTCCTGACCGCGGTGCTGCAATGCATACAGCCCGTAATAGGTGAGTTTTGCTACTTCTTCACCTGGCGCCCAGACCCCGAAAACGCCACAAGCGTCCTGAGGTCCCTTTTCGCCAGGGAGAAGATCATGAGAAAGTTTTCCATCGCCGCGTGCCACTGGTCGATTATCTCACGAGATGCGGTACGACTTTTCCGCCGCCGGCATTGTGACTGTGCCCGGAGGCCGGACGGTGGTGTTGGAACCTAGGGCTGCGCGCCGTCGTCGGGCTCTGAATCCGGGACGGCTTCCACGATGGCGCGTTTCTGCCGCTTGACGCTCCGCCGGTCCAGCAGCAGGGCCACCACGGCGCCCACCACCGCGCCGCCGGCGCCGAACATCACCAGGAAGAAACCGAACACCGAGCCGCGCTCGAAGGATTCGTCACCGGGGAGACCGTATGCGACGGCGGCAGCCACCGCTGCGCCCACCAGGGCGCCGAGGATGAGGAACGGCACATATTTCGGTGCCCGGCGGACGGTGACCTCGCGGCGTTCGGCGGGGGTTTCTTCAAAAGCCATGCCCTCTAGCCTACTCATCATTGCCGTTGCTCTATCACGTACGGCTGCCAAAACAGCCGAATGGGAACCGTAGGTGATAGAGCATCCGGGGGTGGGAGGGTCAGGGCTGTGACGTCCGGGTCAGGATCCAGGTGTTGGTGCCGTCCTGCCGTTCGAAGGTCACGGTGGTGACCAGCGCCTCGATGAGTGCCAGGCCGCGGCCGGACTCCGAATCGTCGTCCGGGGTCCCAGGCTCCAGGGGGCCGAAGGGGGGCTTGGCGAAGAACGCGCTGACCCGGGCCTGCAGAAGGGAAGGCTGGACACTGATGTCCACTCCCAGCTCCACCGGTTTCTGCGCTTTGGCCGGCTGCGCGTGCTGGACGATGTTGGACGCGGACTCGATCACCGCCGTGGTGAACGTCATCTGGTCCATGGCCTGGACGAACGGGGCGTCCGCCCAGAGCTTGTCCAGTTCGTTGTGGACGGAGTCGATGGCCTCGACCGTGGACAGTCCGCGGAAGCTCCGCCGGGCCAGGACCTCAGTCATTGCGGAACGCCTCATCGGCAGAGGCGTAGGAAGTCAGCACCCGGTCCATGCTGGTCAGCTCAAGCACCATTTTCACCTGCGGCTGGACCGCCGCGATGCGCAGGTCCCCGCCGGCCTGTCGGGCGGCCTTGAGGCAGCCGATCAGCGCGCCGAGGCCGGAGGAATCCATAAACGCGGTGTTCTCCAGGTTCACCACGATCCGCGAGGAACCGCCGGCGATCACATCGGTGACGAATTCGCGCAGCTTGGGCGCGGACACCATGTTCAGCCGCCCGTCAGCCTTCACCTCCGCGTACGAATCCTTGACCTCGTAACTAAACTCCATCGGCTTTCCTCTCTCCAGCATCAACGTCCACAGCGGGGAGGTAGCCCTTGTACAAAACAGCCCGGACCAGGATGCTCATGACCACCAGGTCAAAAATAACCCAGCCAACGTTCACCAGCGTGCCAAGCGGCTCGGCCAGTCCCGCGGCCAACCGGATAATCCCGACGACGGAGGCCACCGCCAGCAGCACACTCACCACAATCTGGGGCCGGATGAGGCTCCAGCTGGGGCCGCCGGTCTGGCGGGCTTTGGGGGTGACGGCGAACCCGAGGGGGCGGCCGAACCAGACGTTCCGGGCCGCCGTCGAACACGCCTTGATCCAGGTGGGGAACAGTGCCAGGCTGTACTGCTGGCCGCGCCAGGTGGGGATTCCGCGGCCTGCCACCGCGAACAGCAGCTGGTTGGCGACCATAAACGGAATGAACCGCAGGAAGAAGTCCCAGCTGAGGCTGGACACGGGCAGGACTCCCAGCAGCAGGTAGATGATGGGGGCGGCGAAGTAGATGACCGCCGCATAACCGCTCAGGTAGGTCCACATCGTGGCGAAGTACATCAGCCGCTGGCCGATCTTCAGGCCCTTCTGCACCAGCGGGTTCTCGCGGAGCAGCACCTGCATGGTCCCCTGCGCCCAGCGGAGGCGCTGGGTCAGCATGGTCTTGAGGTCCTCGGGCGCCAAGCCGTAAGCCAGGATCTCGTGGTGGTAGACACTTTCCCAGCCCATGGCATGCATGCGCATGGCCGTGGCCATGTCCTCGGTGACGGAGATGGTGGCCAGCGGCATGACCGGCTGGGCTTCGTCGTTCCGCTCCACGTTCAGGGCATCCAGGACAGCCTGCACGGATTCCAGCGCGCCCAGCGGCGACCAGTCGCGGGCCGACATACGCTGGACGGCATCGTCGGCCACCACCGGGACGCCGGCGTCACCCACGTGGGCGAGTTCCATGGCGGCGATTTCTTCGAGGTCGGCCTGCAGGGCGGTCATGTCGGCCTGGACCAGCGTCTGGACCGCCGCGTCCACGCGGCGGCGGACCCGGTAGGTGATCTCGCTCATGGCCTCGCCGGCCGCCAGCTGTTCCTGGGCTTCGCGGGTGGCGGCCTCCACCGCGTCCAGCACTTCGGCCACGAGCGGGGTGATCACGTCCGCGGACTTGCGCGCCTGGCGGATGGCGGAGCGGGAAGCGGTGAGGGCGCGGCGGATGCTCTTTTCGGTCTCCTTGACGTAGCCCACCAGGCCCAGCTGCATCAGGGCCTCGCGGCGGAGGATGGCGTTGGAGCCGCAGAAGAACGCCGCGTTCCAGCCGTCCTTGCCCTGCTGGATGGGCCCGTAGAACAGGGGCGCCTGGCTGCCGAGGGGATCGTGGGCGGGCACATTGCTGAAGTACTGCGGCGTCTGGACCAGGGCCACCCGGCGGTTGTTGAAGTAGCCCAGGGTTTTTTCCAGGATGTCCGGCTCGGGGATCTGGTCGGCGTCCAGGATCAGCAGGAATTCGCCGTGAGTGACCATCAGGGCGTTGTTCAGGTTGCCCGCTTTGGCGTGGCGCGGCACCTTGGCGGTCCAGTCCTCGCTGCGCGTCACATAACCCAGCCCGTGCTCGTCGGCGAGGGCCTTCAGCTCGGGGCGGGCGCCGTCGTCGAGAATCCACGTGCTGTGCGGGTGCCGGATTTTCTGGGCCGCCAGGGCCGTGGTCATGACCATGTCCAGGTCTTCGTTGTACGTGGTGATGAAGACGTCCACCGTGGCATCGTGGGGCGGCGCCGGTGCTCCCTTGCGGATCTTGAGCTGCCACACGGTCATCCCGAACAGCATCACGTCGACCAGGCTGTAGGTCTCAGCCACCACCAGGGGCACGGCGATCCACCAGGCATCCCAGTTCAGCGACGACGCCCAGCGCCAGCCCACATAGTTCAGGCCGAAGATGACCGTCAGGACCACCACCAGGCGGGTCCAGAAGCGCGTCATGCCGTGGCTGGCTCAGGCAGGCGGCGCACCACCACTACGGTGACGTCATCCTCGGCGGTTTCGGCCGGAGCCAGTGCCATGATGGCGTCGCTGGCGGACTGCGCGGAAACCTGGCCATGGGCTGCGGCGAGCACCGCCTCGGTGAATTGCTCCACCGAGTCAAAAACGTCCAGCACGCCGTCGCTGGCCACCACCAGGGAGTCTCCCGGGGCCAGGCCGACGGCGGACTGCGGCCAGGCGGATCCGGCCCAGGCGCCCACGGGCGGACCGCCGCTGGGAAGACGGTGCGCCGACCCCTCGGCGGTGACATGCAGCGCTAGTCCGTGGCCGGCGTCGACATAGCTGACGACGCCGGATGCCGCGTCCAGGCGGGCGTGGAAGAGGGTGACAAATGAGTTGGAGGAATCCAGGTCCGCCGCGATGGTGGTACTGGCGGAGGCGAAGGCGGCGTCCAGGTCCTGGCGCTGTCCCGTGGACCGCATGACGGCCCGGACGGTGGCCGCGATGAGGGCGGCGCCCATGCCCTTGCCCATGGCATCGGCGAACGTCAGGTGCAGGCCCTCCGGCGTGCGGTACCAATCGTAGAAGTCACCGCCGACGCTGCGGGAGGGGCGGAAGACGCCGGCGACGTCGTACCCGTCCACCCGGACGTCCTCCTGGGGCAGCAGGCTCTGCTGGACCTCGGTGGCGCGCTCCAGCTC
Organism: Arthrobacter sp. 4R501; assembly: GCF_002929755.1. Lineage (NCBI taxonomy): Bacteria > Bacillati > Actinomycetota > Actinomycetes > Micrococcales > Micrococcaceae > Arthrobacter > Arthrobacter sp. 4R501. The sequence goes on from NZ_PJIW01000007.1 coordinate 40,159, forward strand.
GCTCACCACAGCTGTGTCCGCGGCGGACGGCTGCCGGCGGCGGAACAGGGCGTTGATCCTGGATTGGAGTTCGCGCGGGCTGAATGGCTTGCTGATGTAGTCATCGGCGCCGTTGTCCAAGCCCGTGAGCTTGTCCAGTTCGTCGGCACGGGCGGTGAGCATCACGATGAAGGCATCAGAGAATTCACGGAGGAGTTTGCAGACTTCCAGCCCGTCCACGTCCGGGAGGTTCACGTCCAGTGTGATGAGATCCGGCTTGGCGCGGCGGACCTCCTCCACACCGGGCAGGCCGGCTTCAGCGTGGGTGACCTCGAAACCCTGCTTGGTCAGGATCCGGACAAGGAGGCCTCGGATGTCCGGATCGTCCTCAATCACAACGGCACGGCGCGGTTCGGGCTTGGAAGGCATGCCTCTACTTCTACAGTATTAGGGCCCGTGAAGCATGTCATAGACCTGACAACGAGGGTTGCATGTCGGGTGCAGCACCCGACACTCCGGGGCGGTGGGCCCATTGACCGGCTTGGCGTGGCCCAGACTTGCCCGAATACTTGCCCTCCCTTGATGGGACCTTGAGGCTCCTTGGCCACACTCGAAGGACCAGCTTTGAAGGAATGTGCGGATTGCCGGAGGACGGTGCAGGACTCATGGAACCAACGGAATCCGTCAGACTGCCGGGCGGGCTGGGGCACTGGTGGCGGCGGCTCTTGAAGCAGGGCCGCCGCCCGCGCAGCACCGTTCACTACCTGAGCCATTCCTGGAAGCTCCGCTCGCTGTCCCGCTCGCTGGCCCAAGCCCTGGGGGAGTCCTGGGAGGCCTCGAGCTGGCCGGGGGACCGGCTGGAGGTCGGCGTCGAGCTCTCGGAAAAAGTCGAGCAGCTGACCCGCCTCCTCAACCGTGAAACCGAAGTTCACGGCCGCCTGACGGCGCTCGCAAAGTAGCCGTTCCCTGCTGACCTTTTCCGTGCCACACTTTGAGGACAATCAAGTGGCTGGGGGATACCAGGTCAGGAGATTGCCGTGCATTGGTACACAGGGTGGGCTTATCTTTTAGCTGGGCTTCTGACCGTGGACGCGCTGCTGCTGGCCTTGTGGTTCATAGACAACGACTGGCCCAGCAGCTGGCGGAAGAAACCCTGATTTAGCGCAGTCTGCGTCAGCCACATCCAGACGTCGGCGCAACCCTGATCAGCGCAGGTCCAGGCGCATCAAGACGCGCGGGAACCCGTTGAGCACCGAATCCGTATCAGCGGCCTTGACGAACCCGGCCTTCTCAAAGAGTCTGCGTGTGCCCACGTACGCCATGGTGAGGTCCACTTTGCTGCCGCCGTTGTCCACCGGGTACCCCTCAATGGCGGGCGCGCCGTATCCGCGGGCCAGCTCCACGGCACCTTTGAGCAGGTGATGGGAGATCCCTTTGCCGCGGTAACCGGGCCGGACCCGGATGCACCACACGGACCAAACATCGAGGTCGTCCACGTGCGGAATCCTGCGGTTGCGGGCAAAGCTGGTGTCGGCGCGCGGATGGACAGCTGCCCACCCGACTACTACGTCGCCGTCGTACGCCAGAACCCCTGGCGGCGGATCCTGCGCCACCAGCTCCTTCACCAGGTCGCCGCGGGCCGTTCCGCGCAGCCCAAGGTTCTGCTTGGACGGGATGCGGTAGCTCAGGCACCAGCACACGTTGGCATCGGGCCGCTTGGGTCCAACCAGCGTTTTGACGTCTTCGAACAGCGTTCCCGGACGGACTTCGATCGCCATGCCTGACTCCCGATTGGTGGGCTTCCTGTGCCCCGCCAGACTAGACCCCCAAGGACTCCCGGAGGGCTGCCACGTGGCCCTGCGCCTTGACCTGGTACTGGGCCAGCGACACGTTGCCGTCGGGGTCCACCACCACGGTGGAGCGGACGAGGCCTTCGACGATCTCGCCGTCGACCAGCTTCTCGCCCCACGCGCCGTAGGCCAGGGCAACTGCGTGGTCCTCGTCGGAGAGCAGCGGGAAGGTCAGGTTGAAGTCGCCGGTGAAATTAGCCAGCTTCTCCGGGGCGTCGGGGGAGATGCCCAGGACTTCATAACCTGAGCCCTGCAGGGATGAGAGGCTGTCGCGGAAATCGCAGGCCTCGGTGGTACACCCGGGGGTTGCCGCCTCCGGGTAGAAGTACACGATGACGTTCTTGCCGCGGTAGTTGGCCAGTGAGGTTTCCTTGCCGTCGGCGTCCTGCAGCGTGAACTCGGGGGCCTGGGTACCTGGCTGAAGTTTGATGATCAGTTGGGGGCTCATGGCGTTCCTTCGGGAGACTCTGATGGCAAAAGACAGGAAACCAGTGAATCGGCTTTCCAGTTTAATCAACAACTCCGGCGTCATTTGAAGTATTCCGGCTGGTCCGGGGCCGGGACCTGTGCAGGGGGCCCTTTTCGGCCCCGTGAATGTCCGGCGGTCCATTGACTTGAGGCGCCGGATGGATACGGTTAGAGGTACGCACTTCTGGTCTCCGCAGTACGTGATCCGCACTACGTAGCCGCTAGCCGGCATCCACGCACAACCGCTTGGTCCCAGCCCTAAGCGCCCACCGCAAATGATCCCAAGGCTGTTTCCCCATGACCGCAAATTTCATTAGAGCACTGGCCGTAAAATCCCTTGACATCCCGGACAAGAAACGGTGTCCGGACAAGGCCGAGTTCGATCTCGTCACCGTTGACGACTACTCGGTGGCCCGCCTCATCCTCGCTCCAGGCTGGCGCTGGTCCGAGTCCGCCAAGCCCACTGAACTGACAGACTTCTGCGAGCACAACCACCTCGGTTACTGTGTGTCCGGGAGCCTGGAGATTCAAACGTCCGACGGCGTGAGGTCCACCATCCGCGCCCATGACACCTATGCGTTGCCTCCCGGGCACGATGAGTGGGTGGTTGGCTCCGAGCCGTTCGTCGCCATTGAATTCCTGGGTACGGCGTCCTTCGGTCGGCCGCGGAGCAGGGGATCGCACGCGCTGATTTGAGCCTGCTGATTTGAGCCGGAGCTGGCCTGCCGGGGCTTGGGTGGGGCTATACAGCCACGGCAGTTTCCGCGCGCACGAGCCGCTTGTGCACGATCCGCTTAAGCCTGGCCACAACCTCGGCCGGCGGGCAGTCGGCGTCGAGCTGTACGAAAGCCGCGTATTCCGGCATGGCGCGGTAGGCGTCGCGCAAGTCCACCAGATCAGCCAGGGTCTCCGAATCGGTGCCGCGGGCCATAATGCGATCGTGTGCCAACACAGGCTCAACGTCCAGGTGCACCACGGCGTCAGGCACCGGCAGGGACGAAATCAGCCAGGGGAGCAGGCGGCCACGCCGCAGTCCTTTGGCCGCGCGCAGGGCCAGCTGGCAGTGGAGGTGCCGGTCCATCACCACCAGTCCGTCGACGCGGCTTGCCCGGGCATGGGACACCAGCACGTTGGCCACGCGGAGGGTGGTTTCCACGGCGTCGGCCAGGCGGCGGGGCCATCGGATGCCCAGCCGTTCAGCCAGCACGGACATGCTCCGCCTGCCGGCATGGTTGCTGAGTAGCAGGGCGTTTTCGCCGTCAGCCTGGGCCGCATCTACCAAGGCGCGGGCGGCCGTGGATTTTCCCGAGCCGTCGATTCCGGTTAAGACAATAAGCACTTGGCCTCCTTTCGCCAATGGTTTAACGGAAGGGACAGCGTGATCGTCCCATCATGAGGCGGAGGTCACATTAAGCTTACGTCCGGACGGTGCCTGCAACAGGCCGGCGGCCACCACGGGGAATGGGGATATTCGATGCAGTTAGCCCAGCTAGCCGCGATTGCCGCGTGTGTACTTTTGGCCGCGCTCGCGGTTTTTCAGGCCGCCCTGATGGCGGGAGCACCACTGGGACGGTTCGCGTGGGGAGGCCAGCACAACGTCCTGCCCACCAAGCTGCGGATCGGCAGCGCCACCTCGATCATCCTTTACGTCCTCTTCGCCTATGTTGCCCTGTCCAAGGCCGGCATGGCGGCCCCGCTGGTGAACCAAGGCTTCACGGACGTCTTCTGTTGGGTGCTGACGGCCTATTTCGCGGTGGGCATCGTGCTGAACGGCATCTCCCGCAGCAAACCGGAGCGCCTGGTCATGACTCCCACAGTGGTGATCCTGACGGCCCTCTACCTGGCCCTGTCCCTGAACTAAGGTCGGCACGCGGACCGGCCACAGGGACCCGTGCCAGGGGAGCCGGTCTCAGGTGACTCGTATCAGTGCTGTGGTTCGAGGGCGAGCCGCAGCCCGAATCCGATCAGGACGGTGCCGGTGATGCGGTCGATGATCCGGATGCTGCGGGCGCTTTTCAGCCATTTGGAGGCGAAACCTGTTCCGAAAATCAGGAAGGTCAGCCACGCAAGGCCCAGGACGCAGTGGACGCCGGCCAGCAAAATTCCCATCAGCAGCGGAGGTGTCCCTGGCGGGATGAACTGGGGAATCGTGGCGATGTAGAAAACGCCGACCTTCGGATTGAGCAGATTAGTGCCTGTTCCGGTCAGCCAGCCCTGGAACAGTTGATGTCGGGAAGCTGCGGGCACTCCAACCTCGGCATCGGGCGAGTCGGACGACAGGTCCTTGGCCCGGCTCTTCCACAGCAGGGAAGCGCCAAGCCAGACCATGTAGGCGGCACCGGCGATGGTGAGCGCCCGGTAGGCCAGTTCAGATGCTGCCAGCAGCGCCGAGACGCCCACAGCCGCCGCGATTCCCCACACCATCAGTCCGGTGGAGATGCCCAGGGCCGTGGCGAAGGCGAAACTGCGCGTCCTGGCGAGGGACGAACGGAGCACCAGCGCAGTGTCGATGCCCGGAACCAGCGTCAGGAGTCCGGCCACAAGGCCGAACGAGAGCAGTGACTGATAGAGATCCACGAGCCAAGGATAAGCCAACGACGGCGGCCAACCGGCCGCCGTCGAACGTTAACGCGGGAGGCGTCTTAGCTGCAGTGCTTCGTGAAGGCGGCGCCGGCTTCACGGTACTTGGGCTCCAGTTCGGCGAGCTTGGCCTCGTCCGGGGCTTCCTTGGCGGACTCGTCCGTGTACTCGATGATGGATCGGAGCGCAGGCTTGAGGTCATCCGATGCCACAACTTCGGTGGGCCGGATCTGGTTGGAGAGACGCACCAGGCCGGTCTTGCCCACGTTGTTCGCGGGGTTCGCCAGGACAGCCTTGACGCGGTCGCAGGTTTCGGGGGTGGAAAGTTTGGTGGGCGTGGTGCACGCAGAAGCGGACAGTACGAGGCCGGCAGCGATCAGGGCGGTGGCGAGTTTCTTCATGGGTCCCTCAGTAGTTGATTGAGGCTTCGATTGTAAGCAGAGACCGCGGCGCCTTGCCGCTCCGGGGGCTCCGGAGGGCGGAGTGTGACCCGGCAGAGAGGGGGCCCCGGACTCTGGCGGTCCGGTTCTCAGGGTGCATAGACTGGCAGGACAATCGTGCGGGCCTGCCGCAGGTTGGCCCGTGCGGATCACCTAAATTCAAGGAAGAATCATGGCCCGCACAACCCAGAATTCAGGAAAAGTACAGCGCCGTACCGCCATTGGGTTCATTGCACTGATGGGGCTGTTGGCACCTGTCCTCCCGGCCTCGGCGTCGCCGCCGGAAGACTCAGTCATTGTGCTCAAGGGCGCCACCTCCGCCGAGGGGATCGCCGCCGGCAGCGGAACCACCTTCTACGCCGGGGACCTGGCACTTGGAGACATTTACCGCGGCGACATCCGTACAGACAAAGCGCGGTTGTTCATCGACGTATCGGACTTTGATTCGCAGCCCAGGGCCGCCGTCGGTATGAAGGCCGATACCCGCAACGATCTGCTGTTTGTAGCGGGCGGCGCGACCGGCAAGGCCTTCGTCTATGACACTGAATCAGGCGAGCCGGTGGATGATTTCACGCTGGCTCCGGGGTTCATTAATGACGTCGCCCTGACGCGGGACGGCGCCTGGTTCACGAACTCGGCCGCTGGCGAGCTCTACTTCCTCCCCGTGGGCAGGCACGGCGAACTGGGCGATGTTGAGACCCTTCCGCTGTGCGGGCCTGCCGCCGGGCTGACCGGACCCTTCAACCTCAACGGCATTGCTGCCGCCAACGGCGACCGGGTACTGATTGTGGCTCATTCGAACAACAGGGCCCTCTACACCGTCGACCCGGAGACCGGCGACAGCGCCTTGATAGAGGATGTGGATGTACCGAATGTTGACGGCATCCTGGTCCGGGGCCACACAGTCTGGGCGGTGCAGAACTTCCTGAACCAGATCGTCCGGATCGACCTCTCCGACGATCTCTCGTCCGGCGAGATCGAGGACACCATCACCAGCCCCGCTTTCGATGTCCCCACGACGGTGGCGCGCTTCGGGAACACGCTGGCTGCCGTGAATGCGCAGTTCATGCGGCCGACCAGCCCCCACGAAGTGGTGCTGGTGCCGGCGGCCCGCAATTAGGCGAATCACGTAGGGACGGTGCTGCCCCGCTTGAGCGGTCCGGGGCAGCACCGCTCGTGCGGGGCAGGGCAGCTTGTATGGGGCAGGGCAGCTGATGCCGCGTACTGCTGTTGCAACGTACGACGGCGGGCGGCACCTTAGGTTCGACTCCGCCAGTCTGCGCCTCCGCCAGTCAGCGGTCGCCCAGGGTACCGCCGAGCGGCGGGAGGGTGCCGTCGAGCGGCGGGAGGGTGCCGCCGTCGTCCGGTTTCTTGACCTTGCGTTGGGCGGCGCTGCGGATCTCGCCCTCTGCCGAGCCGTCCGACTCGCCCTCAAGATCGACCCTCCCGCCGGTCTGGTCGAACGGGTGCGTGTACCGGTTGTACGCCGACGGCTCGCCCGTGGGGACGGATTCCCGCCAGGCGCCCGTGGCATGGCCCTCGTGTTCGATGAATTCCTTGAACTTCTTCAGGTCGTGCTCCGCCTGGCGGGCCACGACGTGGAGCAGGTCGCCCACCTTCTCCACCATGCCCTCCGGCTGGTACTCCAGCGTGAGGGAGAGCTCGGTCCTGTTGCCGCCGGCGTCGGAGAATTCCACGGCACCGGAGTTCGTGGCCCCTTCGGTGGACGCCCACTCGATCCTGCGGTCCGGGATCTGCTCCACGATGGTGGCTTCCCACTGACGGCGGACCCCGGCGATATGGGCCACCCACTTCAGGCGGTCGGCACTGAGCTGGGTCACGCTCTCCACTCCACCCATGAACTGCGGAAAATCCTCGAACTGGGTCCACTGGTTGTAGGCGGTGCTGACCGGCACGTCAACCACAATCCGCTTCTCGACTTTGCTGCTCACAAGGTCTCCTTTGACTGGAACGGTCTGATGACAAACTGAATACAGTCAGTATGCTTACCTATCGCCGTTGCGGGCAAGGCGTCAGAGGCAAGGCGTCAGCGGCAAGGCTTCAGGGGCGGGGCGAGCCAGAGGGGAGGGAGGCGGCGGTTAGTCGTCGTCAGTGTCGGCGCCTTCGGCGGGTTCCTGGGAGTGCACTCGGATGTCGGTGGGGTCCGCCAACTCGTCCCCTTCGGCCGGAGCCTCGCTGTGGATGCGCTGCGCCACGACTGGTTTTTCCTTCATCTCAACCGCTCCTATGGTGTGTGGAATGTGCCTCAACCATCATTCAGCGCCTCCCGAAGCGGGGTGTCAATATCCATTCCAGCGCTCTGGCCGCGGCACGTGTTCTGTGCTGGACTGGGGACGCACTGTGCCCGCCTCATCCTGTAAAGCTCTACGGCCAGCCGGTTCTGCCGGCTGTTGGGAAGGAACAATCTCACCGAGATCCCTATTGAAGGACCTGCCCCTCTACAGCTACGACTACGACGCCGATTTTCCGCACGGCTATGATGCAGTCCTCCATGCGGAGTGTGCTGAGCTTCCTGGACGCCCCCAATTGAACGCCCCGGAAGCCTACGTCTCGTTCGAACCGGGGCGTCTTCGGCGACGACGGCGAGTTCCGGGATGAAGGCACAGCCAAGTTCCTGCGTCACTACATGGAGGAATATGCCGCGTTCGTGGAGCGCGTGCTGGCAGCGAACGCCCCGGGCCACATCGGTGACCTCGAGCCGGACCCGGAGAAGCTGTCCCGGTAAGTTACGGCGTCAGTCCAGGGGAAGGGTGACCGTCACGGTGGTGCCCTCCCCTGGCTTCGAACAGACGCTGACGGTGCCGCCGGCCTCGTGTACTGCCACGGACATCAGCCGCAGCCCATAGCCGTGGTTCTTGCCGCTTAACGCGAGGTTGCAGTCAAAGCCCGTGCCGTCGTCGGACACTACAAGACGGATGCCGTGGTCAACGGCGGACAACTGGACGGTGAGCGCGGCGGCGTCGGAGTACTTGAAGGCGTTGCTCAGCGCTTCGCGGGCCGATTGGTAGAGGAGGGACGCGCAGTCCGCCGGGATCTCGATGCCCCAGTGCGGAGTATCCCAGCGGACTGCCGTTCCTTGCTGACGGAGGGGTCCGGTCAGCCGGTCAATGCAACCGGCCAGCCCCAAGGTGTGGAAGTCGAGCGGGTGGTGATCAGTGATCAGTCCTCCCACCGCGACGACCTCGTCCAGAGCTGATTCCTTCCCCATGAATCTTCCTGCTTCCCCGCCGTTCTCTTGTGGTGATAAATCCAGCGTGGACCGCGAACTGCATGAGTTGCCAAGGGTTGGCTCAAGGTTGGATCAATTTTTCGGGGAAGATTCCGTGTTGTTTTACCGGTGTCGTCCCAAGGCCGGCAGCCGGACGAGTTTCAACGCCACATCGACGTCGGGGCGGAGGTCGCGGTCCTGGCTGGCCGCCGGTAGCGTGAATCCGGTTTCGAGGGTTCTCCTGAGCAGTGGACTGCTGAACTCGGACGTTTTGCGTCCCTGCATCCGCAGTGCCCGCGCTGAACACACTAATTCAACGGCCGTCACGGTCGCCAGCGCCTGGACGGTAGAGTCCAGCCGGGATGCCGCCAGGCTGGCGAAGCTGGCGTCTTCCTCGGCGCCGCGGGACAGGACCACCGTCTGCAGGCTCGCGGGCTGGGCGTTGGCGCGTACAAGCCCCGCGGCGGCTGCAGCAACGTATTCGAGCATCATGACGCCGGATTGGCCCGAATCGTCGGCTGCCACGAACCGGTTGAGACCCGTGAACGCGGGGTCGCAGAGCAGGTCTATCCGGCGGAGGTTGGTGGCGCAGGCCGTCCCCAGGGCCAAATGCAGTGCGTCTATCCGCCTGGCAAGGGTTGTCATCTGGAAGAGGCCGTGATGGGCCACCCCGTTGGTCCCGTCGGTCTCAGAGCCGAAGACCATCGGGTTCTCGTGGCCGGCAACCACAAGCCGGTTCAGGAGCAATTCAAGCGAGGCAAGCTCCTCCGTGACCGCCCCGAGGACCTGCGGCAAAGTGCGCAGACAGTACGGATCCTGGATCCGGGCGGCCACACCGGTACCGGCCACCAGCCCGTGAAGTGTCGTCGCCATTTCCCCCACGGCAGGCGAATCGGACGCCCGGGCCACCTCAGGGCTGAACGCTTCCGGATTGCCTGACATCGCGGTGAAGGATAGAGCACTCACCAGCGTGAGGTTGTCCATGAGGACGGCAAGTTTCTGATGGCCCAGCACAGCTTGGACAACGGTGAGCGCGCTGGAACTGATGAATGGCAGGGCGTCCTCCGTGCCCCAGCCGTCGAGCGCTTCGGGGATGATGCCGCCGCCCATGGTTGGCCGCTCGCCCAGGAGTGTCAGTGCGGTCCCGGCCAAAGCCGGCAGGTCGGCCGTCCCGATGCCGCCGAATTCCCGCACCTCCGGCAAAGCATCACCGTTCAACATCTCCACGAGCGCTTCTGCTATGGCCGGGTTGATGCCGGAGGCACCTGCCGCCAGTTGGGAGAGCCTGATCACCAGCATCGCCCGCACGGTTTCACGGTCGAGGGCCCGCCCGGCATCCACCGCATGGCTGCGCAGGAGGTTCAGCCCATGCAGGTCCATCCCTGTATCCGTTGGATCCAGGTTGACGGAGCGGTTGGCGCCGACCCCAGTGGAACGCCCATAAACGGGCCGGGCTCGGGCGGTTGCCCGCGCCGACCGCTGGGATGCAACCATCCGTTCAACGGCCGACGGCGCCAGCGTCACCCGGGTGCCCCCGGCAGCCACCTTGGTGATATCGGCCAGACGCAGCCGTGTGCCGTCGATTTGGATCATGGACTGATTCTTTCTCTGGGGCCGGTGGTTGAGCTTGTCGAAACCGGGATTTCGACAACAGTCGCCCAGCCGTACGCGGAACCGCATGCCATGGAGCTTGCCCTGGCCAAGGCTGCTGTTGCCGCCGGGATCCGGCTGACGCTCCTGGACACCCTGTACCTGGCCGGCGGCATTGGCATGCCGCTGAGCCAGGAGCAGGCAAGGTTCGGTGACGCTGACGTACACGCGTGGCTTGACCGGCTGGCCTCCCTTCGGACCCACATCGCCGGGACCTTCCCGCCGGGCATGGTCAGTGTGGGGGCGGCGCTCCATTCCGTCCGAGGGGTACCGAAGGCGGACCTGGCCGTGGTGGCCGAACAGCTGCCGCACGACCTGCCGCTGCACATCCACCTGAGCGAGCAGCCCGCCGAAAACGCGGCGTGCCTGGCAGCGCACAGGCTCACGCCCACAGGACTCCTTGCCCGGCACGGCCTGCTCAGCCGGCGCCTGTCTGCAGTCCATTGCACGCACCTGACGGCTGAAGACATCACCTTGCTCGGAAACGCCGGGGCAACAGTGGTCATCTGTCCCACCACCGAGGCGGACCTGGCCGACGGCATCGGGCCCGCCCGGGCGCTGGCCGACGCCGGGGCCTCGATCGCGCTGGGGACTGACCAGCATGCCGTGATCGACCCCTGGATCGAGATGCGGGCCCTGGAGCACGGGGAACGCCTGGGCTCCGGAGAGCGCGGCCGATTCTCTCCGGAGGAGCTGCTCCACGCCGCCACGGAGGGGGCAGTCCGATCCATGGCCACGCCGGTGGCGCCGGAGGCCTTGCGGGTTGGTGCTGTCTGCGATCTGGTGGCTGTGTCCACCGGTTCGGCACGGACCGCAGGATCGAAGCCGCAGCAGCTCCCGTTGAGCGCCACCGCCGCCGACGTCACATCGGTGGTCATCAACGGGGAATTGGTGGCGTCCGACGGCGTGCATCACCGCCTGGGAGCGCCTGGGAGCCTGCTGACGGCAGCCCTGAAGCACTTCTCCTGACCGGGGACTCCTAGCTGCTCTCGTCCATTGGTTCAGGGGCTCTGGTCACAACGTGGGGGTTCCGTTTGCCGCCGGCATCTGCGGCACTGGTGGGCGCCGCCCGGCCCCGGCAGTCAGTGCCGCGTTTGCCGCTGCGATCAGGAAAATGCCGGCCCACTGCACGATCCCCAGCGCTTCACCCAGAGCCAGCGCCCCGACCAATGCCGCAAAGACGGGGTTGATGCTCATCAGGACACCGAACAGGCTGGTGGGGATGCGGCGCAGGGTGATCACGTCCGCGACGTACGGGACCACGGACGCCAGCACGCCGGCGCCTGCTGCGCAGAGGACGGTGAACGCGTCCGGCGGATGGTTGATGAACGTCACCAGCCCCACGGGGAGGAAGAGCGCGGCGGAGAGGCCGGTTGCGGCGGCCGTCCCCTGGATGCCCGGGATCCGCTTGCCCACGGTCCTGTTCAGGAGAATGTAGGCGGCCCAGCTACAGGCGGCAACCAGCGCCAGGCCGATGCCCACATAGTCCGTGGACGCCTCCGGCTGTGTGATGGCCACAACCCCGGCAGCGGCAAGGAGGGCGCAGGCGGCGCTCACTTTGGTCCGTGAACCGATCAGGGCGAGGGCGAGGGGGCCCAGGAATTCGAGCGTGACCGCGAGGCCCAACCCGATTCGCTCCACGGCCGCGTACAGGGAGAGGTTCATCGTCCCGAACACCAACGCCAGCAGAAGAACGGGCCACCACTGGTGGCGGGTGAAGGAGAAGATGCGTGGCCGGACAACGGGCAGCAGCACCGCCGCAGCAATGAGCTGCCGCGCTGCGACCACGCCCACCGGGCCGATTGCGGGGAAGGCCAGTGAACCGCTGGCCGCACCCAGCTGGTTGGAGAGCGCGCTCGCCACCAGGATGGCGCCAGCCCGGCCTCGGCCGGCAGTTAATGTGTTGTCCATCCTTGGAGTGTGGGGCCGCAACGGGTTCGTCCAAAATGCATAGACAGGCTCTCTTATGCGTCCAGCGTATGAATAGAATGAGCTTATGGACATGGAGCTACGGCACCTGCGGTGCCTCGTTGGGGTGGCCGAAGCGGGCACGTTTACTGACGCCGCCATTGAGCTGGGCATGTCGCAGGCGGCGGTGTCACGCAACATCGCTGCGCTGGAGCGCGCCCTGGGCGTGCGACTCATGCACCGCACCACCAGGAGCATTGAATTCACGGCCGCCGGCGACCGGACCGTCCGGCATGCGCGCCGTGTTCTCTCGATTCTGGAGGCCATCCAGCACGAGGCGGCTGACGGCGGCGGCACAGTCCGGATCGGCTACGCTTGGTCCGCGCTGGGCCGGCACACCACGGAATTCCAGCGCAGGTGGGCGGACACGTTCCCCAACACCGAGCTGCGCCTCATCCGGACCAACACCCCGACGGCGGGACTGGCGGAAGGAAACAGCGACTTCGCCATCCTGCGGCGGGTCCCCGACACGGCGGCCATCAGCCTTGTCCTCATCGGACTGGAGAGCCGCTTCTGCGCCATGGCCGCCGATGACGCGCTTTCAGGCAAGCGAAGCATTACCCTCGCCGAAGCCGCGACCAAACCGATTGCCCTGGACCGGCGCACCGGAAGCACGCGCCTGGACCTGTGGCCGGAAGGACAGCAGCCCCAGCGCACTATCGCCACGGACGACGTCGACGATTGGCTGACCGTGATCGGCAGCGGCAAGGCGCGGGGCATCACTGCGGAATCAACGGCGCATCAGTACCGGCGCAAGGGTGTTGTGTACCGGCACGTGCGTGATGCCGCCCCGGTCCCCGTTTACGTCGCCTGGTCCAAGACCGACCCGCCTGCGGGGACGCAGGGCGTCGTCGAGCTGCTCGCGGCGCTCTATTCCTGACCTCGCGTTTGCTTCCTGACCCGGGCGTTTGCGGGATCCGTTTGTTATCCCCGCAACGGTTCGGCGCCAATCGGGCCGCCGCGGGATCCTTATGCGCCCGGCAGCACCACAATTTAAGGACCAAAAGTCAAGCCCAAAGGAGGGTGTGATGCGCAGTCCGGCCGTGTCAGGCGCGGTAATTCCCACAGCTATTCTGATGGCGCTGCTGCTGGCGGGGTGCGCCCCGCAGCCAGGCCCGACGGCGACGGCAAGTCCCGGCCCCACCGTCACCTCCGCGGCCACCGGAACCACCACTGCCGTGCCGACGACGACAGTCTCGCCGAGCGCCACCGGCGCTGCGCCGGCGTCGGCCGCTTGGTCAAGCTACACCACGGCGGACGGCCAACTGACGTTCGAACACCCGGCCGCGTGGAGCGTCCGGGACCCGGCCGGCGAACTGCCGGAGGGCGGCGGTGCCTTCGCCGAGGTGACCAACCACGCCGGCAAGCCGCTGGCGACGCTCCGGACCAACATGGCCACCGGGTCCACGTGCCTGGAGCGGTTCCCGTACGAGGTGCTGGAGTCTGAAGAATTGCCGGCCCTGACGCAGGGCGGCGAGGCCCCCTGGTTCGTTTTCGAGACCCGCGGCAATGATGCGGCGCCGGGTCCGGCCGACACTCCAGCCGCGGCCTACGGCATCACGTCGGTCCCAGCACCGGACGGCGACTCGGCGTGCGCCATCTTCCACTTCTTCACATGGCCGCCCACCGCCGCCATGTTCGGGGCTTTCTACAACCCCGGGAACAACGTGACGCCGGGGGCCGAGTCCCTGCCGTATCTGGAGCAGGCCAAGAAGTACGCGGAGACCGCGGAGTACCGGGACATCAAGCGGATGATCACCTCGTTGCGGCCCGCTGGTTAGCGGGCAGGCGGCTGGCTCAAGGTTCAAACAAGATTTGTGCGAGCCGGCCATTTTCGACCTATGCGCCCGCGCGAATTCGGTAGATTGATCTCGGTTTCGGTCCCCCCACCGAAGCCCGGAAGCCCCCGCGCTCGAGTCCAACTCGCGTGGGGGCTTCCAACCAGGGGGCCTGCAGCTGGAGCTGCCGCGTCAGAGGTTGGTCATCCGTTCCCCGGCTTCGTTGTAACGGCCACCCTGAACCTGGATTTTTGCGGCGGCGTCTTCGATCTCAGTGAGTTCGCCCGCGGACAGGCTTACGTTGGCGGCGCCGAGGTTCTCGTCCAGCCGGTGCAGCTTCCGGGTGCCGGGGATCGGGACGATCCACGGTTTCTGCGCCAGCAGCCAGGCCAACGCAATCTGGGCCGGAGTGGCGCCCTTGCGCTCCGCGATCCCGGCCAGCAGGTCCACCACGGCACGGTTGTTCTCCCTGGCCTCGGGGGTGAAACGGGGGATGGTGGCGCGGATGTCGTTGCCGGCCTCGAAGGTGGTCGAAGTGTCGATGGTCCCGGTGAGGAAGCCCTTGCCCAGCGGGCTGAAGGGCACAAATCCGATGCCCAGTTCCTCGCAGGTGGCCAGGACGTCCTCTTCGGGGCGCCGCCACCATAGCGAGTATTCGCTCTGGACGGCGGTCACGGGCTGGACCGCGTGGGCCCGGCGGATGGTGCCGGCGGCGGCCTCGGACATGCCGAAATGCTTGACCTTGCCGGCGTCGATCAGTTCTTTGACGGCGCCCGCCACGTCCTCGATAGGGACATCGGGGTCCACCCGGTGCTGGTAATACAGGTCGATGGCGTCAACGCCGAGCCGCTGGAGCGACCCGTCCACCACGTGCTTGATGACGTCGGGACGGCTGGTGACCTTCCCGCTCGCCTTGCGTTGCGTAGGGTCGATGTCCCAGCCGAACTTGGTGGCAATCACCACCTCGTCCCGGTGTGGGGCGAGGGCCTGGCCGACGAGTTCCTCGTTGGCGTAGGGGCCGTAGATCTCTGCCGTATCAAAGAAGGTGACGCCGCGGTCCACCGCCGCGCGGATCAGCGCGATCATTTCCTGCCGATCGGGCCGGTCGCTGTAGCCGCCGCTCATGCTCATGCAGCCCAGCCCGATGGCGGAGACCTCCAGGCCGCTGGTGCCGAGGGTGCGCTTGTCCATATGTCATGCTCCTGGGGTCGAAGGGAGAGGCGGGTCGCACTTTCTGAGAAGTGGAGTTGCCCGTTCCAACAACGCTAACGGCGCTTCGAGACCGGCGGGAGGGCCTGTCAGTACCACCCTTCCACATGGCCGGGGCCGGTGCGCGCTGACAGCCACTTCGGGTTTGGAAGGCCATACAGGGCCATGAACCGTAGAAACTTGGTCCGCTAACCGAAAGGCTGCCACTGCATTTGGGTTCCGTTACATATTTTGGGGGCACCTGCGTGGATAGCATGAGGTGACCGGACAGAGCTGTCCGGCCAGATCGACGCAGAAGGAAGCCCATGGCAGCGGTTACGGTGGACGATATCCTGTCGGATCTCCCTCTGGGTTTCGCCAGCCTCATCCTCCGGCCTGCCCCGGCCGGCTCTGCGATCGAGCGGTTCCTGATCGTGGACGCGGATGATGAAACCTCCGACGGCGGCGCAGCCTTTGTCCTGCTGATCGGCGTCCGCGGCCGCTCGGCTTTGCCCGCTCTGCGGCGGCTCCTGAAGAACCCTCCGCCGGTGGTGGCTGTCAAGGGAAAACGTGAAGAGCTCGCCGAAGCTGAAGAGCTGCTCCGCGATGCCGGCACGGGCCTGCTCCTGGTGGATCCGGGGGCTGACTGGGACCGGCTGCTGTCCATCGCCAAGGACCGCATCCAGCCGCGCACCTACCAGAGCGAAGTGCTGACGCTGCTGGAAGAGGACCTGTTTGCCGTCGCCCAGACCACCGCCAGGCTCACCTCCAGCCACGTGGTCATCGAAGATGCCGCGAACAAGGTGCTGGCATACTCCACTGTTTCGAACGACATCGACGAGCTGCGCAAGGCCTCCATCCTCGCCCGGCGCGGTCCGCGCAAGTACGAGCTGCTGCTGAAGGACCTGGGCGCCTACCGTGAACTGCACAGGACCCGCCTGCCCGTGCGGGTACCGGCCCGGCCCCAGGACGGATTGCGGGAACGCGTGGCCGTCACACTCTTCGCCGGGGACCGGATCATGGGCTACATCTGGCTGCAGGAAACCGGGGCGGGCTTCGGCGCGGACGTTGAACACGTGCTCACCGGATCTGCTGCACGGGCCTCCGCCGAGCTGATCCGTTTCCGCAACCAGCAGTCCGTCCACATGCGCGAAGACCGCATTGCGCGGATCCTGTCAGGCCCGGCGGAAGCCGCGGCCAGTGCACACAGTGAGAACATCCCCGCTGAGCGACCGGCCGCATTGATCCTGATAGGAATGTCCGCTGCCGATGCCCAGGCCGACGACGCAGCACTGAAGCACGGCGAACTGGCCAATCTGGCGTCCATCCACGCGGCCGCCTACAAGGCGTCCGCCGTCGTGGGCCAGTTCAAGGGCGACACTGCCGTGATTGTCCCTGGCCTGCAGTCAACCGCCGCCGAGCCCGGGCTGCGGAGCCTGGCCGAATCCATCGTCCGGGATGCGGGCAAGCACCTCGGGATCAGCCCGTTCGCGGCCGTCGGTCCGGTGGTCCCGGACCTGCTGTCCATCCACTCCATCACCCGCATCACCGAGGCCCTGCTGAGTTGCGTGGGCACGTCCCCGGATACGGCCGTTGCCACCGTGGACGACTTCGAGGCAGAGGTCCTCTTCCGCGAGGCAGTCCAGAACTTCACGTCCTCCACCTTCCGGCACCGCGGCCTTTCCGCGCTGCTGCGGCAGGACGCCGAACTCGCGGAAACCCTGCACGCGTACTTCGAAGCCTCGCTCGATGTCGCGGAGTGCGCCAGCAGGATGGGGCTGCACAAGAACACCGTCTACTACCGGATCAGCAAGGCATCCCGGGCGACCGGCCTGAACTTCGGCGACCCCCGGGACTCGCTGGTGGCCCTCCTCCATATCCAGGAATGGGCCGGCACACATAAAGAACAACTGGGCAGGAAATGACCACAGCACTCAAGGCACCGCCATTGGGCCCGATGCTGGACGACATCGTCCGCAGCCACAGGCCACACGGGGTATCCGGGTCTGTCCCAGCCAACATCCCCCTTCTTGCAGCCGTCCCCTTCAACAGGTTCGGGATCGCCGTTGCCACCGCTTCCGGCGAGGTGTTCAGTTCCGGCGATGCTGACGTTCCGTTCTCCATCCAGAGCATCTCCAAGGTGTTCACCCTGGCCATGGCGCTCCGGGGCGACAGCTCAGGAACACTGTGGTCCCGCGTGCTGCGCGAGCCCTCCGGCACGTCGTTTAACTCCCTCGTCCAGCTGGAACTGGAGCACGGCATCCCGCGGAACCCTTTCATCAATTCCGGCGCCCTGGTGGTCACGGACCACCTGATGGAAGAAACGTCCGACGCCGCCACCCAGGTGTTGCGGTTCCTCACCGCCCAGGCGGCCAGCACCGGGCCCTTCATCGATGAGGCCGCCGCAGCCAGCGAACTCGCGGGCAGCAGCCGCAACCTGGCGCTGGCGCACTTCCTGAAGGACTTCGGCAACCTGAACCGGACCGCGGAATCCGTGGTGGAAAACTACGTCCGCCAATGCTCCATCATGATGACCTGCGTGGAACTCGCCAAAGCCGGACTCTTCCTCGCCCGGGACGGCCTGGGATCGCGCGGAACCGTCGTGTCCCCCAGTGATGCGAAACGCATCGGCTCCATCATGCTGACGTGCGGCATGTACGACGCCGCGGGCGAATTCGCCTACCGCGTGGGCCTCCCCGGAAAAAGCGGTGTGGGCGGCGGGATCCTCGTCATCGTGCCAGGCGAATGTGCCATCTGCGTCTGGAGTCCGCGGCTGGATGCCAAAGGAAACTCCCTGGCCGGCACTGCCGCCCTCGCCGACCTATCCGACCGCACCGGCTGGTCCGTCTTCTGACCTGGCGGGCACAGAGCCCGGCTTTCAGTACGCCCTCCCCTTACCGAACTAGACCTTCCCTGATCGAAAGGATCAACCATGCCCATCAACCCCAATGACGCGGTTGTAGTAAACCAAGCCGACGGCGGCCACGCGCACGCCTCTGAGAGTGCCTTGCACGCGGAGGACAAGGGTTATCACAAGAACCTCAAACCGCGGCAGATCCAGATGATCGCCATCGGCGGCGCAATCGGCACCGGCCTGTTCCTCGGCGCCGGCGGCCGCCTCAACGCCGCCGGCCCGTCGCTGGTCATCGCCTACGCCGTCTGCGGCTTTTTCGCGTTCCTCATCCTGCGCGCACTGGGCGAACTGGTGCTGCACCGCCCGTCGTCGGGCTCGTTTGTCTCCTACGCCCGCGAATTCTTCGGCGAGAAAGCCGCGTTTGTCTCCGGCTGGTTCTACTGGATCAACTGGGCCACCACCACCATCGTGGACATCACCGCCGCCGCCCTGTACATGAACTTCTTCGGCAACTACATCCCCTGGATGGCCGAGGTCCCGCAGTGGGCCTGGGCCCTGATCGCCCTGGTGGTGGTCCTCGCCCTGAACCTCGTCTCCGTCAAGGTCTTCGGCGAGATGGAATTCTGGTTCGCCCTGATCAAGGTCGCGGCGCTGGTGGTCTTCCTCGTGGTGGGCACCTACTTCGTCATCTTCGGCACCCCCGTGGACGGCCAGCCGGTGGGCCTGAGCCTCCTCTCGGACAACGGCGGCGTCTTCCCCAACGGCCTGCTCCCCATGATCATCCTGATGCAGGGCGTCCTGTTCGCCTACGCCTCCATCGAACTCGTGGGCACCGCCGCCGGAGAAACCGAAAACCCCGAAAAGATCATGCCCAAGGCCATCAACTCCGTGGTCTTCCGCATCGCCGTGTTCTACGTCGGCTCCGTCATCCTGCTCGCCCTGCTGCTGCCGTACACGTCCTACGTGAAGGGTGTCAGCCCGTTCGTAACGTTCTTCGGATCCATCGGCATCCAGGGCGTAGACGTCATCATGAACCTGGTGGTCCTCACCGCAGCACTGTCCTCGCTCAACGCCGGCCTGTACTCCACCGGACGCATCCTGCGCTCGATGTCCGTGAACGGTTCCGCACCCAAGTTCGCGGGCCGGATGAACAAGGCGGGCGTCCCCTACGGCGGCATCGCCATCACCGCCGGAGTATCCCTCCTCGGCGTCCCGCTGAACTACCTGATGCCCGCGCAGGCCTTCGAGATCGTGCTGAATGTTGCCTCCGTGGGCATCATCATGACCTGGGCAACCATCGTGCTCTGCCAGATCCAGCTCAAGCGCTGGGCGGACAAGGGCTGGCTTAAGCGCCCGTCGTTCCGGATGTTCGGTGCCCCGTACACCGGCTACCTTTCGCTGCTCTTCCTCGCCAGCGTCCTGGTCATGGTCTTCATCGAATCCCCGCTCACCATGCTGGTCACGGCCATCGCCTCCGTGCTGATGGTGTTCGGCTGGTACGCCTGCCGGGCCCGCATCCGTGAAATCGCCGAGACCCGCGACGGCTTCACCGGCACAGCCCCCGTCATCGCCAACCCGCCGGCGGAGACCTTCAGATAAAGCCCGCACCATCCGCTACAACGCCAAACCAGTCCAAACAGCCAAAGAAAGCCCATGACAACGGAAACCGAAGCAACCCTGACCGCATCCCACACCCTGCCCGCCGCCGTCGGGAATTCCGAGCAAGGCTCCCGGCAGGCAAGCCATTCGGAGGTGCCCCACGCCGGCGCCGGTCAGGCACTGAAATCAGCCGGGCACGTGATTGTTGATTCGCTGGTGGCCCATGGTGTGGAGCGCACCTATGTGGTTCCCGGCGAGAGCTTCCTGGACGTCCTGGACGGCCTGCACAACTCGGATATTGAAACAATCGTCTGCCGGCACGAAGGCGGCGCCGCCTACATGGCCGAGGCCGACGGCAAGATGCACCAGCGCCCGGGCATAGCGATGGTGACCCGGGGGCCCGGCGCCGCCAACGCGCATGTGGGGCTGCACACCGCGTGGCAGGACTCCACCCCCATGCTGCTGTTCGTCGGCCTGATCCCGTTCGCGCACCGGGACCGGGAGGCGTTCCAGGAGTTCGACATCAAGGCCTGGTTCGATACGGGCGCGAAGCGCGTTATGGTCCTGGACCATGCGGAGCGGGCATCCGAGATCGTGGCCGAGGCGATGTTTGCTGCCATGAGCGGGCGGCCGGGCCCGGTGGTGGTGGGCCTGCCGGAGGACATCATCCGGCAGCAGATCGACCCGGCGCTGCACCCCGCCATTCCGGTAGCGGCCGGCGGCTTGAGCAGCACCGATGCCGCCGCCCTGGAGGCTGCGCTGGCAGAGTCTAGCAAGCCGCTTTTTGTCACCGGCGGCAACGACTGGACGCAGGCAGCGGCGGATCAGCTGACGGGGTGGCTGGAACGGCACCATATTCCGGCAGCAGCTGAATGGCGGACGCAGGGAACGGTGTCCTTCGATTCCCCCTCGTATGTGGGCCCCATTGGCTACGGCCGGCCCCGCCCCACCTACGACCTCCTGGAGGAAACCGACCTACTGGTGTTTGTGGGGACAGTGCCGGGCGACGTGGTTACGGACGGCTTCGTCTGCCGGCAGGACTGGAACAAAAGGAACTTCCTGGTCACAGCCGACCCCTCACTCCGTGGCCGGTCGGGGCCCGTTTCACGGCAGATTCTGGCCAAGCCCGAGGCCTTTGTCCGCGACCTTGTGGGGGTCGACCTGCCGGTGAAGGAAGAGTGGAAAGCGTGGACGGACCGGATGCGGGGCGAGCAGGAACGGTTCGCCGCACTACCCGCGGCGGCGCCGGCAGCGGGGCAGGCACGGATGGACACTTTGATGGCTAACTTGGTGCCCAGGCTGCCGGAGGACTCCCTGGTGACGTTCGGCGCGGGCGAGCACACCAACTGGGCCCACCGCTACTTCCCCACCCGCCGCTACGCCTCCATGATCAGCGCCCGTAACGGCTCCATGGGCTACTCGGTGCCTTCGGCCATCGCGGCATCACTTGCCGAACCCGGGCGCCGCGTGGTCACCATCGCAGGGGACGGGGAGTTCCTCATGAACGGCCAGGAGCTGGCAACCGCGGCCCAGTACGGTGCCACGCCGCTGGTGATCGTCATGGACAACCAGGAATACGGCACCATCCGCACCCACCAGGAGCGGCACTACCCCTCGCGCGTGTCCGGGACCCAGCTGAAGAACCCGAACTTCGGCCTGATGGCCCAGGCTTTCGGCGGTTTCGGGATCACTGTCACCGAGGACTGCGACGTTCCCGCCGCACTGGACGCCGCCCTTGCGGCCATCGATGAAGACGGCGTCTTTGCCCTCATCCATCTCATCGTGGAACAGCGCGTTAAGGCCTACTGAGCCCAGTAATCCTGACAGAACAGCGGACGACGGCGGGACTGCTCAGCACGACCCTTACGCATTGCCCGAAGTCAGGCATCTGCTCACCCGCCCCGGCTGTGCACAGTCTCAACTAGCCCGGCATCTGCTGGACGCGGAGCCGGAGATTTCCCATGGGCTACGGCGAGACCGCGCATGGGAACCACCAACCAGGCAGCAGAGCCTGACGGGGCGTCCTCAGTTGCGCGGTTTCGTCTGGGAAGAGACCCGGCCCGCGCCGTCGTAGCCACCCGCAGGGGCCTTGAGCCCGTAGATGCTGCCAACGGTGGGCGCGACGTCGATGGTCCGGGCAGCCTCAGAGGACACCGATCCTTTCGCTACCAGCGGGCTGCCGCCTGATATGAAGAAGGGAATGGGCTCTGTGGCGGGGTGACCGTGGTTGCCGGGGATCGGGTTGGACGCGATGTACGGGTCGGAGAAGCGCCACCCCGCCCGGCAGTAGGCCACCAGGTCTCCGGCCTCGTGGCCCAGCCGCAGGTCCGCCGGCTTGTTGACCGAGAGCACGCCCTCATGCGCTCTGACCAGCTGTTCGACCGCGGCCAGTCCGGCCATGCGGTCCGGTTCGGGGCCGGTCCAGTAGAGCAGGTCCGCGCCGCCGTTCTGGGCAATCGTGATGTTTGACTGCAGCTCCGGACGGGACTGGAGGATGAGGTTGATCGAGATGAGGTTGTTGGGGATGGACCAGTCCATGGAATGGTCGGCGAGGACCATCACCACGCTGGAGTCCCATTTTCCGGCGTTCTTGAGGTGGTCGATGAAGCGCCCCGCCTGCAGGTCTGTTTCCGCCAGGGCAGCCTCACGCGCCGCCCGCAGCGTGGTTCCGGAAAGGTCTGAGTGGCCTACGCGGTCAATGTCGCCCAGATTGGTGAACACAAAGTCCGGGTCCGGCCCGTTCACCATCGCCAGCAGGGCGTCCATGGTGGCGGCGTCGGGCGCATGGCCGGTTACGGGAAGCACTGGCTGGGGTTCCCACCGATAGCTGGCGCGGGCACCGAAGATGCCGTAAAGGTACTTCTTGCTAAGCACGGAGCCGGTCGTCAGGCCGTGCTCCTGCAGCCGCTCCAGGAGGGTCGGGAAGTGCAGGTCCGTGGACCGGTCGAGGTCGCGAACAACGCCGTCGGTCCGGTCGAAGATGGAGTTGGCCGGCACGCCCGAGCGGTCCGGGCGGACACCCGTCATCATCATTACGTGGTTGGGGATGGTCTCCATCACCGGAAGCGAACGTGCCGCGGGGAAATTGGTGCCTGCATCGCGCAGTGCAGCCAGCCTCGGAGTCAGCGCGGGCGTAATCTCATCCGGCCGGCAGCCGTCCACCACCAGCACGTAGCTTCGCGTTCGTCCAGCGGCGGGTGCAGCCCAGGCGGTGCCCTGCGCTGCCGAAAGGACGACGGCGGCCCCGCCGGCAGCGGCGATTTGCAGGAACTGCCGGCGTCCCGGCGTCGGAAGTCTGCTGCTGGCGGGCGTGCCCTGCTGCGGTGAACGGCTCACTGGAGTCCTCCCTGCGTCGGGGTGACTTTGCCGGAGTTGGCTTGGACGTTGAATGATGTGGACAGTGTGGCTCCTGAGCTGGCGGAGGTGCGTTCGGCGAGGACGTACCAGTCCATCCGGACGCCGGCGGCTGTCACGTCCAGGACGGAGTAGCCGTGCGAGTCGAAGTCCAGGTACTTCACGTGCGGGTTGGCCGCCTTGATGGCGTTCTCGACGCTGACGGATGCGGTCCGGGGCGGAACGTTCAGGATGTCGTCGAGGTTGTCGCTCGTGACGGAAGTGCAGACGAGTTCCGCGGCCACGGAATCACCGGTGGCCGGGTAGCTGGCCGGATCCGCGGGGATGTCGCAGGCCCAGCCGGAGTGGATGTCGCCGGTGAGGAACACCGTGTCTTTGACGGCGTTATCCCGCAGGTGGCGGACCACGCGGTTGCGGTCCGCCTCGTAGCCGTCCCATTGGTCCACGTTATAAGGCACGCCGCTGATGCTCGTGCCGCCCATCAGCTTTTGCACACCGGCCAGCTCTGCGGTGTTCAGGGTCGAGGGAACGCGGACCGGCGCAATCATGACGGGATTGCCAACAAGCTTCCATTGCGGGCCCGTGGACTTGAGGTTGCCCAGCAGCCAGTCCATCTGTGCGGCGCCGGTGATAGTGCGGGCGGGGCTGCTGACGGAGGGATCCGCACCGTTGGCGGCCTGCTGGTCACGGTAGGAGCGCAGGTCCAGCATGGACAGGCTGGCGAGGGAGCCAAAGTCCAGGCGTCGGTACAGTTGGCCGCCCGGCTCATAGCGCACGGGCATCCATTCGGCGTAAGCCTTCTGCGCGGCGGCGACGCGCTCCATCCACGCGCCTTCGGCGCCCTCGGTGTGGTTTTCGGCGCCTCCCTTCCACGCGTCGTTAGCGGATTCATGGTCGTCCCAGGTCACGATGAACGGGGCGGCGGCGTGCAGGGCTTGCAGGTCAGGGTCGGTTTTGTACTGGGCGTGACGGCGCCGATAGTGCGCGAGCTGTGTCATTTCTTGGGCGGGTTCGTGGGGGCGGACGACGACGTCGCGTGCCTGGTATTCGCCGGGCCCGTATTCGTAGAGGTAGTCGCCGAGGTGAAGGACGGCGTCGAGGTCGCCGCGCGCGGCCAGATGGCGGTAGGACGAAAAGTAGCCCGCCTGCCAGTTGGCGCACGACACGACGCCGAACTTCAGCCGGTCCACGGCCGCACCCGCCGCGGGGGCGGTGCGCGTACGGCCCGCCGGCGATACGGCCTGTCCCAGCTTGAAGCGATACCAGTAGTTGGTGGCAGGGGCCAGCCGGCCGGCGATGACCTTGACCGTATGGTCCCGGGCCGCGCCGGTGGCGGCAGTACCCCTGGCCACGATCTTCTTGAAGCCGGCGTCTGCAGCGATTTCCCAGCCGACGGACACATCCGGGCCCAGCCCGGTGCCTGGCAGCGCTGCGGGCGCTGGCGTCACGCGAGTCCACAGCAGCACGCTGTCCGCCATCGGGTCTCCCGAGGCGACCCCATGGCCGAAGACGCCACCCTGGGAGGCGGAAAAGCCACTTGCTGCAGTGCCGGAGACCATGGCCCCAGCCACGGCAGCGACCCCTGCTGAGCGCAGAACTTGACGACGAGTAAAGTTAGTCATGCCTTCCAGTATCCGCACGCTCAAAGGGTCAAGGGGCGGCTTTTTGGCCTGGTTAGCCAGACGTTCACCCAGTGTTTTCCGTGGCGCAGTCCATATCCTGGCTTATCCAGCACTAGGGAAGCGAGAGGTTCTCCGCCCACATCCCCTCGCTGGTTGGCATCCGCAGTGGATTGACGAGGCCCGCAGTGCCGGCCCAGTCACTGGCCCAGGGACTTCAATCCACTGGCGCAGACGCAGGACGGGCGAATGATGAGCTCTGCGGGGAACAGTTAGACCTTGCCGTCTGAATGGTTGGCAGAGAGCGAGCTGCGGACCATCCGGCTGCCGGTCTTCAGCCAGGGGGCACTGCCGGTGGGCCCGCAGCGGCTCGATCCACGCGACTCGATCCACGCGACCCCGCCGCGCTGGAGTCCGCAAGGTGCGGCGAGCACGGCGTCACCGCCGAGGCCTTCGTCCTGAGCGACGACGACGGTGCCCTGTTCATTCCGCTCAGCCGCGCCGCCGACGTCGCGGACGTGGCAGCCACGATCCGCGACACCGAACGTTCCCAGGCCGCGAAGATGAACCTGCGCACCACGTTCCGGACCCAGGCCCGCCTGGGGGAAGTACCTTGCAGCCCGGAACTCGGATGCGACCATCGCGTTCCGGCAGCACCTGCGCGCGTTCGGCGGCGAGATCGAAGCGTAGCGCTGGCTTCGTCGCGGTTGGGCCGGCGTCGGCTGCTGTCACTTGCTTAGTTCGGCCAGTTCCTCAACGCTCGTTGTGGAATCCTCTGGACGCCCGTCGGTTTGAACTCCCGGCTCGCGCCTTTTGCCCGGCGATAGCCTGGGCGTCGCGGCAATGAGGAGAGCAGCCACGGCCACCGCGGCGCTCAGGATCAAGCCCGGCCGGTACTGTTCCAGCATCGCGGCCGCATTGACGGCAGCACCTGGTTCGGGCGCATTGCCGTGACCGCTCACCATTGCCGTGGTGACGGCAAGTACCAGGGCGGCGCCGACTTGGGTGCTGGTCTGGATCAGGCCTGCGGCCAAACCTTGCTCCGCATCCCGGATGCCTGCGGTGGCCTGGACGTTGATGGACGGGAAGGCCAGGGCGAAACCGACGCCCAGGAGCAGGACGGACGGCAGAATGTCGGTCACGTAATTGGGCGAGGTGCCTACGCGAAGGAACAGCACGTATCCGAGCGTCAACGCCGCCAGACCGGTCAGGATCAGCCGCGGGGCGCCGAATCTCTCGATGAGCCGGTCCGCGAACGGTGCGCTTGACGCAACCAGCAGGCCGGTCGGGAGCAGCGCCAGGGCCATGCCAAGGGGGCTCCATCCCAGTACAGACTGCAGGTAGAGCGTCAGGATGAACTGGAAGCTCAGGTAGGAACCGAACAGCCCCACGGCGCTGAGGTTGGCCCGGGCAACCCAGCCTTCCTTGAGGATGCTGAACCGGATCAGGGGGTGCCTGACGCGGTTTTCGATCACACCGAACGCTGCCAGCACCCCGGCGGAGGCCACGAATCCGGCGATAGTTGCCACAGATCCCCAGCCGTTCCCCGGGGCCGCTACCAGCGTGTACACGAGCCCCAGCATGCCGGCCGCGAGCGTGATGGCGCCCCAGACGTCATGCCCGCTCTCCTGCTCCCCGTTGGCAGCCTGGCCTGCGGCGCCGTCCCTGGGAATGTACTTCAGGCCAAGGATTACGACGGCGACTGCCACCGGAACGGAGACCAGGAAGGTCCAGCGCCAGCTGAGGGAAGTCATGAGGCCTCCCACAACCAGGCCGAGGGAGAAGCCGCTGGCGCCGAACGTCGTGAAGATGGACAAGGCGCGGTTGCGTTCGCGCCCCTCCGCGAAGCTGGTGGTGATGATCGAGAAGGCCGCGGGAGCCGTAAATGCGGCGGCCAGGCCCTTGACGAAGCGGGTGGCGATCAGCAGGGCCGGGTCATCCACCAGTCCGCCGAGCAGGGATGCCGCGGCGAAGACGCTGAGCGCAATCAGGAAGATGCGCCGCCGGCCGAGCAGGTCCGCCATTCGTCCGCCCAGCAGGAGCAGGCTTCCGTAGCCGAGCACGTAGGCGGAGACGATCCACTGGAGGGATTCGGTTCCGAGATGAAGTTCGTTGCCGATCGAGGGCAGGGCCACGCCGACCATTGATACGTCCAGTGCGTCGAGTGCCAGGACGGTGCACAGGACCAGGAGGAGCATCCATTGTGCGCGGGTCCAACGCACAGCTGTAAGCCGGTCTCCGGCTGTTCTTTCAAGGGTGGAAGTTGAAGTCATGGCAACAACTTATATGACACGTCATTGAATGACAAGGAATATTATGACGTGGACTTTTAATTGGTCATGAACTAGAATTGCTGCATGGCAAAACCGCAGGACCGCCAGTTGGTTGAGCAATGGCGCAGCATCCAGACCACGTACTTCCATACCGCCGGGGCGCTGGACCGTGCGCTGGAGTCGAAGTTCAGCATCGGCCTGACGGAGTTTGAAATCCTGGACCTCGTGGCCGAAAGCACCGATGCGGCATGCCGCATGAAGCAACTCGGTGAGCGCACGCCGATGACCCAGAGCGCCATGTCCAAGGTGGTGGACCGGCTCGACAAAGCCGGACTGATTTCCCGCCAGTCCTGCGAAGATGACCGGCGCTCGCTGTACCTGGAACTCACCGACGCCGGCCGCGCGCTCCACCGGCAGGCCGCCGTCGAACACCGCGCCCTGCTAAGGGAAAACCTGGGCCAAGACTAACCCTCAGCCCTTGCCGTCCTGGCTGGGCTCTTCCGCATCCGAGGTTGCGGATTTGATTGAGCGCCCATCCTCCTGCGGCGCGAAGTCAAGTTCACTTGACACGGTAGAGGCGCGCATCAGGGTGTCAAGGTCGCTTGACATGGCCCGGCCGGCTCTTTCGTGTCAGGCCTGGGTTGTCCTCCCTGGCCGGCGGTACCGGCTTACAAACGTGGGCGGCGCAGGCTGGGGGATATTGGAGAGATCCGCGCCAGACCGTCGTCGTCGTAATTCCAGAGCGAGGGCTTCCTGTCCGCGGGCCATTGCCCAACGGTGATTTGCGGAAAAGGCGGGCCTGAGCAGCCAGCTCAACCGACGCAGTAGCGGTTTTGCCGCACTGACCCGCCAGTCATAGGTGACAACCGTTTCTGGCCCGTCCTGTTCGAAGGTCCAGCGTCCGGTGCCGTTGAGGTCACCGTGCGCGGAGATTGCGAATCCATGCTCCGTGATGGGCTCGGTGACGGTGAGCCGCCACTTCAGGGTGTACGGCAGCCAACCCTTGGTATGTAGGGAGAACGCCTTTCCACTGCCATCCGAGTTGCCTGGATCGAGTGGCACAACAGTCAAATACACCGAGGGCCACCAGCGGGCCAGTGTTCCGGCATCACCCAGAATGTCCATAACCTCGTGCGGGGTCCCGGCGACGCGCCAGACGGTCAGGAATTCGTAGTCGATGCTGCTTTTGGAATTGCCGACCATGGCTGCCTCCACGGCAAGGATGGATAGTTGACCCAGAGTACTCACGTCGCTCCACGTGGTCAACGATCCGGTTCCGCATGCTTTAGCGGGACGTTTGCCCGCTGACCGCCTATGTCAGCGGTCAGCAACAATACTTTGACGCGCGCGATTTAGACTGCACCCATGTCTGAAACTGAACGAACCATCACAGACCCGGTCTTCGAAGCTGCCTACGAGGCCGCACAAAAGAGCCTCCGAGAGGGCGGCATCCCGATCGGTGCTGCCTTGGCCCGAGGCGGGGTGGTCATTGCCAGCGGCCACAACGAGCGTGTCCAGCATGGCGATCCCATCGCCCACGGCGAGATGTCTGCGTTGCGGGCTGCCGGACGCCAGAAGAGCTACCGGGACACAACCCTCTACACAACCCTGGCGCCGTGTGCGATGTGTACGGGGACCATCATCCAGTTCAAGATTCCGCGCGTGGTGGTGGGCGAGGCCGAGACGTTCACCGGCGAATTCGAACTTCTCCGCTCACGCGGCGTCGAAGTGGTGGTATTGAATGATGCCCGATGCGTCGAGATGATGCGCACCTTCCAGGACGAGCACCCTGAACTATGGGCGGAGGACATCGCCGAGTAAAGACCTCGCTGCACACCTTCGCAGCCTGGTCGCAACCTTTGAAGTTCTAGCATGGGGGCCAGGACGAAGACGTCTGTTTTCCAGAGGAGTGACCATGACTGTTTATGTACAGCCCGGCCAATCAGGATCCAAGGTCCAGTTCAAGGACCGCTATGAGAACTGGATCGGCGGAGAATGGGTGGCTCCAACGACCGGCCAATACATCGAGAACGTTTCCCCGGTGAACGGAAAGCAATTCACCGAGGTGGCACGCGGCGCCGCCGCGGACGTTGAGCTCGCACTCGATGCCGCGCACAAGGCCGCCCCGGCGTGGGGCAAGGCTTCGGCCACAGAGCGCGCCGCCGTGCTGAACAAGATCGCCGACCGGATCGACGCGAACCTTGAGATGCTCGCTGTCGCCGAATCGTGGGACAACGGCAAGCCCATCCGCGAAACGTTGAATGCGGACATTCCGCTCGCTGCGGACCACTTCCGCTACTTTGCCTCCGCCATCCGCGCCCAGGAAGGCCGGCTGTCCCAGCTCGACGACGACACCACGGCCTACCACTTCCACGAACCCCTCGGCGTCGTGGGCCAGATTATCCCGTGGAATTTCCCCATCCTGATGGCCGTCTGGAAGATGGCTCCTGCCCTGGCGGCCGGCAACGCGGTGGTGCTCAAGCCCGCTTCCAACACCCCGGCCTCCATCCTGGTCCTGGCGGAACTCATTGCGGACCTGCTGCCTGCGGGCCTGCTGAATATCGTCAACGGCTTCGGGGCAGAAGTGGGTAAGCCGCTGGCCTCCAGCCCGCGGATCCGCAAGATCGCGTTCACCGGCGAGACCTCCACCGGGCGCCTGATCAGCCAGTACGCCAGCCAGAACCTGATCCCGGTCACCCTGGAACTCGGCGGCAAGAGCCCGAACATCTTCTTCAACGATGTCGCCGAATCCAACGACGCGTTCTACGACAAGGCGCTGGAGGGCTTCACCCTTTACGCCTTCAACCAGGGCGAAGTCTGCAGCAGCCCCTCCCGTGCCCTCGTCCAGGACGGTATCTACGATTCCTTCATGGCTGATGCCGTGGCCAGGACAGAACAGATCATCCAGGGCAACCCGCTGGATACCAACACCCAGATCGGTGCCCAGGCATCGGTGGGCCAGATGGAGAAGATCCTCTCCTACATCGACATCGGACTCGAAGAGGGCGCCAAAATCCTGGCCGGCGGTGCGCAGTCGGAGCTTGACGGGGACCTGGCCGGCGGTTTCTATGTCCAGCCGACCATTTTTGAGGGGCACAACTGGATGCGGATCTTCCAGGAGGAGATCTTCGGCCCGGTAGTCTCCGTTGCACGCTTCGGCGACTACAAGGACGCAGTCAGCATTGCCAACGACACCCTGTACGGGCTTGGCGCCGGCGTCTGGTCGCGCAACGGCAACGTGGCCTACCGTGCCGGCCGCGAGATCCAGGCCGGCCGGGTGTGGGTGAACAACTACCACGCCTACCCTGCCGGGGCAGCGTTCGGCGGCTACAAGTCCTCGGGCATCGGACGTGAAAACCACTCCATGATGCTGGACCACTACCAGCAGACCAAGAACCTCCTGGTAAGCCACTCAGAGAACAAGCTCGGCTTCTTCTAGAAGCAGCACCCTTGTCAGGCCCGCCCGCACCTGACCGCCCGCTGCACCATAACTACCGGTAGCAGCACAAAAGGCCCCGGGACGACGGCGGGACCTCCCGCCGTCGTACCCTGCTTGAGGGCACCACCGACAAAAAAGCGGCACCACGAAGGGACATCTGAATGACCAGAATGCTGATTATTGGCCCGCCCGGTTCGGGCAAGGGAACGCAGGCGGAACAGATCTCCGAACGCCTCGGCGTTGTGGCGATCTCCACCGGCGACATCTTCCGCGCCAACGTCAAGGGCGAGACCCCGCTGGGCGTGGAGGCGAAAAAGTACATGGACAACGGGGATTTCGTTCCGGACAGCGTCACCAACGAAATGGTCAGGTCGCGCCTCAGCGAGGATGACGTGGACGCCGGCTTCCTCCTGGACGGCTACCCCCGGACCACGGCACAGGTGGACTATCTTGACTCAATCCTGGCCAACGGTGACCAGAAGCTCGACGTCGTCCTGCAGCTGACCGCTGACGACGAGGAACTGGTCACGCGCCTGCTGGGCCGTGCCAAGGAAACCGGCCGGAGCGACGACACGGAAGCCGTCATCCGGCACCGGCTGGACCTGTACCACGAGCAGACCGAGGCCGTGGTGGCCAAGTATGCCGGCCGCGGCATCCTCGCCAGGGTTGACGGGATTGGCGGGGTCGGCGAGGTCACGGACAGGGTGATGAGCACGCTCGGAGATCTTCTTAGGGTCTCCGCCGTAATCGGACGGTAGTACTCAACCGCCTGCACCGCTGATGAGTAGCGGTGATCGAGCCTGTCGGAAACCACCACCGGAATCCGACAGGCTCGACCTGGCTGTACGGGCGAACGCACGGCTCGTCGCAGTCATCGCTCGATGGCGGACGGCGGCACCGGCCAATTCCTGGGTGCGCCTATGCGGGGGCCAGAGCCCGCACGGAGTTTCGTTCCACGGTGGGACAGTGGATTTTTGTGGGGTCAGCGGCCGGTGCCTCATCAAGGCCCAGGAGCATCCGCACTCCGGCTGCGCCCAGTTCGTAGTGGGGGAGAGCCACGGTGGAAAGTGGGGGCCGGACGTGGGCGGCGATGACTTCCTGGTTATCGAATCCCACCACTGCTATGTCCTCGGGGATGGAGAGCCCGTGCTCGCGCAGCCCGTCGTATAGCCCCATCGCCATGCGGTCGTTGTAGCAGTACACGGCAGTGGCTTCGCGCTTGAGGAGTTCCTCGGTCGCTCCGTACCCGCCTTCCTGGTCTGGGTAGGCTTCCAAGACCAGGCCCGCGTCGAACGGGATGCCTTCCGCTTCCAGTGCTTCCCTGTAGCCCTGGAGTCGTCCGTCCTTAGCCGGGGCCGGGATGGTGGCGTTGATGAAGGCGATCCGGCGGTGCCCGTGTTTCAGCAGGATCTCCGTGGCTGAACGGCCGCCCTGTACTTCATCCGGGACCACGGCCCGGGAGCCTGGTTCCGTGGAGAAGCAGTTGACGAGGACGAAGTCCGACTCCTTAAGGGAGGCCGGGATGTCCGTGGGCCGGTGGAACCAGGTGGAGTAGAGGATTCCGCGCACCTTGTATTCAAGCATCATGGCAATCGCGTCCGTCTCGAGCTCGCGGTTGCCTTCGGTGTTGGCGATGAGAAGGGCGTAGCCGTGCTTCCAGGCTTCATCCTGGGCGCCGTGGATGATCTGGCCGGCAAAAGGGGTGGTGGCAATGGCATCGGCTACGAGCCCGATGAACCGCGAACTCCCGCTGACCAGCGTTTGCGCCATGGCATTCGGCCGATAGCCCAGGTCCCGGATGGCGTCCCGCACGCGCTGGCGGGTTTCGTCGGATATCCGGGCAGTCTTTTTCTTGTTCACTACCAGGGAGACGGTGGCAGTCGAAACGCCCGCGGCCTCGGCTACCTGCCGGAGCGTGACGGGTTGAGGGCGCCCGGGACGTCCGAGGGGTGCAGCCGCACCCAGCGGTGTGACCGAACTATTCTCCTGCGAATTCATGAGCCCTCCTTGAGGAGTATATCCGGCTGTTCCTGCTGTCATCCCTTACTCCCACCGCTCTCCAGGCCTTGGATCATGGCTTTGTTCAGCACAAGGAAGACCAGCAGCAGGGGCGTGATGGTGATGCAGACGGCGGCAAACGTGGCCGTCCAGTCCGTCTTTCCCATGGCGCCGATGTAGTTCTGCAGGCCCAGTGGAATGGTCTTCAGTTCTTCGGAAAGGACGAAGGTGTTGGCGAAGATGAAATCGTTCCAGATGAAGATGCTGTTGACCAGGACGACTGTCACGACGGTATTTACCGAAAGGGGCAGCGTGATTAGTCCGAAGATACGGTATGGACCTGCTCCGTCAAGAGACGCGGCCTCGTACGTTTCCCGGGGGATGTATTCAAAGAATGACGAGAAAAGGTAGATCGACATCGGAAGGGCGAAGCCGGCCAGGGGAATGATCATCGACGGGTAGGTGTCGAGCAGGTTGATGGTTGAGTAGTCGATGAAGAGCGGCACGAGGGCGATCTGGACGGGCACGATGATGCCGACCAGGAAAAGGCTGCGGACGAACTTGCTGAACCGGAACCCGAGGACCTGCAACGCATAGGCGGCCATCATTCCCAGCAGCACAATCAGGACATTGGCTCCCATGGTGACGATGAAACTGTTCAGGATGTTCAACCAGAGGTTGCCCGTCTCGAAGGCGCGGGCGTAGTTCTCCCACGTCAGGGACTTTGGCAGTGCGAAGGGGTCGCCGGTCGCGAAGTCGTGTTCGGTGCGGAGGCTGGTGATGAAAAGCCAGGCGAGAGGGTAGACCTGCACGATGACGATGAGGGCGATAAGCACTCTTGACAGGGTGCTGTGGAGGCTGGGCGGCTTGCGTCGGCGGAGCGGCGGCAGGCTGTCTGATGGGACTGCCACAGGCCTGGTGGTCGGAGCTGCCGTCGCGGTCATGCGTCCGCCTTTCGTTTGAGCAGGAAGAGGATGAGCCCTACGGCCACCAGGCACTCGACGACGATGAATACGGCGATTGTGCTGGCGTATCCGAAATCGGTGCTCGAGAAGGCCGTCTTGTACATGTAGGTGGTCAGCAGCTCCGAGGACTGTCCCGGGCCGCCGTTGGTCATGAGGTAGGGGATGTCGAATCCGCGCAGGCCGTAGGTGGTTGCCATGATGGTGGTGGTGATCCAGACGGGCATGATGTGCGGGAAGCGGATCTTGGTGAACAGCTGCCACCGCGAGGCGCCGTCGAGGCGGGCCGCCTCCTCAAGTTCCTGCGGGACGGACAGCAGCGCCGCGTAGATGATGAGCATGTACAGGCCGGTGAACCGCCACCCTTCCGGAGCCGATACTGCGGTGAGCACGGTGTTGATGTCCGAGAGCCAGGGCCGTTCAAGGGCGCCGAGGCCGATCCAGTGCAGGAGCTGGTTGAGCAGGCCAACCGGTTCTATCGAGTAGATGCGCACGAAGAGGAACGCGATGGCCACGGTGGAGATCACCGCCGGCAGCAGGTAGAGGGTCTTGATGAGCTCGCGGCCGCGTCGCATCGAGGTGAGGAGGCTGGCCACGAGCAGGGCGCCGCCGAGCTGCAGCACCAGGCAGATGGCCAGATATCCGAGGGCGTTGAAGAAGGAGCGCCAGAAGATGTCGTCTGCGGTGAGCATCCGCACGTAGTTGGCGAGCCCTACGAACTCCATGTCGCTGATGCCGTTCCAGGAGAAGAAGCTGAGGAACAGCGACTGCACGATGGGGAACAGCACGGCGACGCAGTAAAGGAGCAAGGGCGGGAGCAGGAACACCAGGACAGAAAGTCGTGACCTGTTGGGGAGCATGGCTAGGCCTTTCGGGTGGGGGCCGCAGCCGCAGCCCCCACCGCTGTGATTACTTGAAGAACTTCGGGGCGTTCTGCGCGATGGTGCTGTCCATCGTGCTGGTGAACTGTTCGGGCGTGATGTTGCCCTGGACGAGGAGCACTAGCTCCTGCTGCAGCCGGCCGTTGGTTGTCGGGTCAAGCTGAGTGTCCCACGGCATGGCCTGCTTGCCCCCGAGGTCGTTGGCCTTCTCCAGGGCCTTCTTGTACAAGGGCGTGGCGTTGGCCGGCAGGGCGGTCTCCACATTGGTGGTCGGCGAGAGCGCACCGGTGGCCGCGTATTCGGCCGGGTACTTCTTCAGCGCGAACTTCAGGAAGTCGCTGACCAGCGGGTCGTAGGTCTTGGAGTTGACGGCCATGCCAATGCCCGACGGCGACACGAACTCGTTTGCCGCCGTGACGGATCCTGCAGTGGTTGGCAAGGTGAAGAAATCGATGTCCCCGCGCACTTCAGGATTCAGCTTGTCCGTTGCCAGGCTGGGCAGCTCCCAGGTGCCGATGTTGTACATCGCTGCCTGGCCGGAGGTGAACTGGTTCTGGGCGTCGGAGTAGCCCTGCGATGAGAAGCCATCCTGGAAGCACTTGGCCTTGCCGAGCGCCGCCAGCCATTCGACGGTCTTCTGGCCTGCGGGGTCAGAGAACTTCGCTTCGCCCTTCTTGAGCTTCTGGATGAAGTCCGGCCCGGCTTCACGGAACGGCTGGTAGGCGACGTACCGCTCGAGAGGCCACTGGTCCTGGCCGTCGATGGCGATGGGGGTGATGCCGGCATCGCGCAGGGCGGTGCACATGGCGGGGATGTCATCGAGGGACTTCGGGACGGCGACCCCGGCCTTCTGCAGCAGGGCCTTGTTGTACCAGACGAACTCCAGCTCGAACTGGAACGGGATCATGTTCAGGGACCCGTCGTCGAACCGTTGGTAATCCAGCGCGCTGGGCCGGTAGTCGTCGTAGACGTCCAGGGACTTCAGCAGCTTTTCGGCGTCCACCATTTTGCCTTGTTTGGCCAGCTGTTGGGCGAAGGGCGTGGCGTCGGTGTCGAAGAGCTCGGGGAGTTTGTTGGCCGCGGCCAGCGTCTCGAGCTTTTGGATGTAGGAGGGCCGGTCGGGAGTGGTGATGAGCTTCAGTTCGAAGCCGGGGTGGTCTTTGGCGTACTCCTCCGCCAGCTTCTTCATGATGTTGATGACGGCCCCGTCGGCCGGCCGCGAAAGCAGCCACGAGATTTCACGGGCTTTGATTTCCCCGGTGGGGCTGACGTTGGAAGGGTCACTTGACCCTCCGCCGCCGCATGCTGTCAAAGCCAGGGCGGTGACGGCTGCGACAGCGGCAGCACGGAAGAGTTTTTTCATGAGGGCAATCTCCTTTGATTGGAACGGAGGATGAGAGTGGTGAGTATTTAGTTGTCGGTGCGCTGACGTATTTGAAGTTCAGTGACGGTGACGGATCCTTCGCCGGCGAAAACGCCGATCCGCCCCGCGGGCAAGTCGTAGATCCTGGTGCTGAGGGCCACCTGCCGGTCCAGGACGGCAACGCAGATGTCGCCGTCGACGATGACTTCCAGGGTGTGTTCGCCGGGGGACAGGTCGCACGGGCGTTCCAACTCGATGTGGAACGGAATGTCGCCGGAGACATGCCATTGCGCGTCTCCGGTGCTGGTCCTTGGCCATCGGTCGAAGACTAGCCTGCCGCGCTTCGGTTCCAGGCGCAGCACGTAGGACTGGTCACCGTCTGGCCCTGAGCGCAGCAGCAGACCGCATTCCGTTGTCCCGGGGGCAATGTCCAGCACTGCCTTGGCGTAAAACTGGCTGGGCAGTTCTTCCTCCGAGACGACGGCGGTGTATCCGTCCGGGGCGTTGAGCCGGGTGGGCAGTTCGTGCGCCAGAGACACCGGCACGTCCTCCCAGAAGCTGTCCACCAGTTCATCGGCGAAGGCGAATCCGAGCGTTCCGTCTGCATTTTGGCTGGCTTCCAGGACGGACATCGTGCCTGCCCACTGCCAGGGTCCGTCGTCGCGGTTGCCTTCCTTGCTGGCGATCCAGCCGAAAAAGAAGCGGCGCCCGTCCCGCTCCGCGGTCTTTGAGGCGTAGTAGGCGCGCCCGTCGATGCTGTCCAGGTCCGGTACCGTCCACGGGCCGTCGGGGCTCTTGGCCATGCGGTACCGGGTGGTGAAGGATTCGGAGAACTCCGAGTAGACCATGTACCACCAGTCACCCCACGCGAAGACATCCGGGCACTCATGCGTGATGTAGCGGCGCGGATCCCAGAACGGTTCGGTGTGCCGCCAGTTCACCAGGTCATCGGACACACACTGCGCAATGACGCCGCGGCGGCGTTCAGGTCCTGCGGAGTGCCGTGCCGCCAGCAGCATCCGCCACTGGCCTGCCGCCTCATCCCGGAAGACGAACGGATCTCGCCAGTCCCCGGACTCATAGCCGTCCGGGGCGCCGAAAGTGAGCTCGGGGTGCTTCACCCAGGTCTGCATGCCATCGGTGCTGGTGGCCTGCATGACCAATTGCAGGGGAACGCCGTCCGGTCCGAGGTTCCGTGGGTTCTGTCCCGTGTAGAACAGGCGGTGGTTGCCGCTTTCATCGACGACGACGCTGCCCGTGTAAGCGTTGAAGTCCAGGTCGGTGTCGCTTCCGTGGTGGAGCGAAACACCCTGGTCCGCAAACTGCGTGAGGTCTTTGGTGGTGACCAGGTTCCACGAGGTTCCCGGCTTCGGGTCTGAGCGGACCTCGTGAAGGTAGAAGAGCCAGAACTCCCCGTCCTTCTCGAAGGGGATAAGATCGCCAACCCATCCATCGGAGGGCTGGAAGAATACTGAGCGTTTCATCGGCGCTGATGTCCATTTCTGCTAAAACGTTTGATCACTTGTAATCTAGCCCCTATCGGAAACCTGATCAAGCGTTTTAGCAAAGTTTAGGTTTATTCTTTCGCTGGTCTTGATCCGGAAGATGCGGAGCGCGGAAGTAGCCTCATACTTCCCGCGGACCCCCGGTTCCGGAAGCTTCGGAGGACACAGCACTGCCGGCCGACAGGAAGCTCCTGGGGGCCGGCAGCCTGGTTCAGGTATTAGCTGAATTCGCGGATGGTGATTCCGGAGAAGGTCGCAGGGCCGCCGTCGGCGTACAGCGAGATTCCGGTGTCGCCGTCTGCGAAGTGCACCTGCTGGGAGAGCACCGTTTGCCCGGCATTGACGAAGACTTCGACGCTCTGTTTGTCGACGAAAATGCGCAGGTGCACTGAGCGTGCGGCGGCGTCGATCGGCGCTGCCGCACGAGTGTACGGCGTGAGCGAGAAGCCGCCCTGGTCCGAAGGGGCGCGGTCGACATAGACCTCATCAGCGTACTTGCCGATGTTCGTGTGGCGCGTGCCGTTGGC
Organism: Arthrobacter sp. 4R501; assembly: GCF_002929755.1. Taxonomy (NCBI): domain Bacteria; kingdom Bacillati; phylum Actinomycetota; class Actinomycetes; order Micrococcales; family Micrococcaceae; genus Arthrobacter; species Arthrobacter sp. 4R501. The sequence continues at coordinate 77,663 of NZ_PJIW01000007.1, forward strand.
GGAGCGCCCCACCGATACTCCGACGTTCGCGGCAGCATCCCACGAGATGTCGAGTTCGAGCTCGTAGGCGCTGCCGCTCCACGGCAGCACGGCGCTCCCGTTCACGGTGCGGTCGGGCAGCACGGTTGTCGAGCTGACGTAATTTGAGAGCTCCCCGACCGGGGCGCTGAGCAGGCTGTACCAGCCTTCTGGCTGACGCTCCAGGCGCAGCTCGCGCACGATCGAGTTCTGGCCGTTGTACCCGTCGGAGGCATCGGTGGGAACATCGCGCGCGGCGTACTTCCAGTTGTTCATCCAGGCGATCGCGTACCGTCGCTCGTCCGGTGCATCGACCGCCGGCCAGGTCACGGCGGCATACCAGTCCCAGCCCCAATCGAGCCACTGCGGGTCGAGGTTGTTGGTGATAAATTCTTCGCCATCCCACGTGCCTGTCCAGTAGGCGAAGGTCATCGGCAGGCCGATGCTGTAGGCGTCCATGCTTGCGCCGAGCACCCAGTGCCGTGTGCCGTCATTGGCGGTCATCTGGAAGAGGTCGGGGCACTCGATGCCGCCAAGCGCGTGATTCGGGTAGTCGAAGTTGCGTTTCAGCTGCCAGTCGCGCAAATTCGGCGAGGTGTAGAACGCTGCGTATCGGGCTCGGCCGATTACGCATACCCACTCGCTGCGCGCCGCATCCCAGTGGATCTTCGGGTCGCGGAACCATTCCGCGTTCTCGATCTCTGCCGGTGTCGTCGCGGTCCGGCCGTCGGAATTGACGATCACCGGATTGGGGAGTGCCGTAAAGGTGTAACCGCCGTCGGTTGACCAGTACAGGTACTGCTCCTGGTACTTGCGGATGTTGTCGGTGGGCTGCGTCGCGAGCGCCACGATGGCTCCCGCGCCGAAGCCCCCAGTGTTTGAAGTGTCGAAGACTGCCGAGCCCGACCACGCGGGAAAGTCTGGCTGCAGCGGCAGCGCGACTCCGTGATGGGTGAAGGTCACCCCGTCGGTGGTTGTGGCGTGGTCCCATCCGCCGGGGCCGTTGTTCTGCCCGGAGTGAAGGTAGTAGAGGTGGTGGGCGCCGTTGGCATACACCGGGCGCTGCGGGTCGCACAGCCAGCCGGACGGCGGGGTCAGGTGGTAGACGGCACGCAGTGATCCCTTGGCCTGGGCGGCCGTGATGGGCATGCCGCTGCTCATAAACAGGGCGAGTGCTCCTGCTCCTGTGCCTTGCAGGACGTGGCGCCGAGAAAAATCATGGGTCATGTTTTGCTTCCTCGCAAAGGGTGGTAGCTGCAGGCATCAACTTTGATGCCCGGTCCTGCTTAAGCGCTTGATCAAGCTAAAGATAGATGTTGGCGCCGTCGTGATCAAGCGTTTTAGCGGATCTTTCCTTGAATCTCTTCTGTGGGCCGGGCGGAATCCCGGCCTCCGGACGTAAGCTGACCTTCGCACCACCTCCAGCTCGAACGCCAGCGGCACGGAACCTTTGGACCCGGATGCTCTGGAAACTGCTTGCTCCACGTCGGGTCCTGCCGCGCAGCAGCGGCTTTCCTGGATATAAGGATGAGACGGTCCCGGTGGCTTGTCCCGGACAGCTTCATCTGGCCTGGTCTCCGTTGTCCGGGCGGTACAGGAGAATGGTAGCGATCGTAGGCGACCGGCCACGAGGGAAATAAAGGTAGGTCTGCCCGAATGCTGCCGGGCGACGGGCGTGTCTTCCCCGGAGCCACACCCTCCGGGCTCCTGCCGCCGGCCAGGCGATTGAGCGCACGTCTCTGCGGGTTGCCATTCAGGATGACGTGATCTTTCCCGGAGCCAACGTGCCCGGCAGCGTCCTGTCAAGGGTGGGTGTCGCATCCCCGCGGATCCACCCCGACCAGGTGGTTCTCTACCGCATCACCCGGCTCGGCTGACGCCTACGACGGATGTTGGGTAGGCGTAGGTTTCCCTTGACATCATTACTGACTGAACTCATAATTGAGTTTAGTCAGTAATTGAGTGATGCAACATCACCAAGAGGGAGTCGGAACCATGAGGGCGTTCGTCGTCAATAAGTACAAAGGCCCACTGCAGGAATCGAATGTTCCGGAGCCCACGGTGGGGGAGTGGGATGTGCTGGTGCAGGTGCAGGCCGCGGGCCTCAACATGCTCGATGAGAAGATCCGGGCGGGCGAGTTCAAGCAGATCCTCCCCTACCGGCTTCCTTTGATCGCCGGAAACGATGTCGCGGGAACCGTCATCCGTGCCGGTTCAAAGGTGCGCGCGTTCAAGCCTGGCGACGAGGTTTATGCACGCCCCGGCCAGGACCGCATCGGCACGTTCGCCGAGCGAATCGCCATTGCCGAGGCCGATCTTGCGCTCAAACCTGCATCGATCACCATGGAGGAGGCGGGCTCGCTGCCGCTGGTCGCATTGACCGCGTGGCAGGCGCTCGTTGAGCGCGGCAACGTGGGGCCCGGCCAGAAGGTCCTTATCCACGCCGGCGCCGGGGGAGTCGGGTCGATCGCCATCCAACTCGCCAAGCACCTTGGGGCGACCGTCGCGACCACAGCGAGTGCCTCAAACATGGACTTCGTGCGCGAGCTCGGCGCCGACATCGTCATCGACTACCGCAGCCAGGACTTCGAACAGCTCCTGAGCGGCTACGACCTGGTGCTGGACAGCCTCGGCGGCGTGAACCTCGAGAAGTCTCTGCGCGTGCTCAGGCCCGGCGGCAAGGCCATTGGAATCGCCGGGCCTCCGGACCCGGCCTTTGCACGCGAAGCCGGCCTGAATCCGGTACTCCGCCTGGCGATCAGCGGCCTGAGCGCAGGTATCCGCCGGCAGGCCAGGAAGCTCGGCGTCAGCTACCAGTTCCTCTTTATGCGCGCCAGCGGCGACCAGCTGCGCCAGATCACCGCACTGATCGACGGCGGCGCGCTCCGCCCCGTCGTCGGCCGCGTTTTCCCTTTCGGGCGGACCGTCCAGGCCCTCGAGGGCCTGGAAAAGGGCGGCATCCGTGGCAAGGCCGTCATCAGCAACCCCTGAGCCATCCAGGGCATCCACCCCATCTTCATCAGACAACCACGAATCAACTTCACAGGAGAACCGCCGTGAACACCCCCAAACCCTCAAACGAACCCGTCGTTACGTCCTATGCCAAAGCGCCGTCACGCCGAATCAGCGCAGGCGGCGTCACCTACGCCTACCGAGAGCTTGGCCCCAAGGGCGGGATTCCCGTCGTCTTCTTCGTCCACCTGGCGGCCACCCTGGATAACTGGGACCCGCGCATCATTGACCCCATCGCAAAGAACCATCACGTCATCACCTTCGACAACCGGGGTGTCGGTGCCTCGACCGGCCAGGTGCCCGGCAGCATCGAGGCGATGGCCGATGACGCCTACACCTTTATCAAGGCGCTCGGATTCGAGAAGATCGACGTTTTCTCCTTCTCCCTCGGCGGTATGGTCGCCCAGGCCCTGGTCCTCAAGCACCCGGATCTCGTCCGCAAGCTGGTCCTCACCGGCACCGGCCCCAAGGGTGGTAAGGACATGGACAAGGTTGTTGGGACCACCTACTACGACATACTTCGGGCCACCCTTACCCGGTCCGACCCGAAGGAATTCCTGTTCTTCAACCGTGACACAGCGGGCAAGCAAGCAGGGAAAGCATTCGTGAAGCGACTCGAGGAGCGCACCGCGGACCGCGACGCCCCCATTAAGGTCAAGGCCTTTCAGACCCAGCTGAAAGCCATCAAAACGTGGGGTCGCGGGACGCCGGCAGACCTGTCGAAGATCACCCAGCCCACCCTGATCGCCAACGGGGACAACGACCGGATGGTGCCTTCGGTCCTCTCCGGGGATCTGCACCGCCGCATCAGCGGCTCCGAAATGGTCATCTACCCAGGCTCCGGCCACGGAGGTATCTATCAGTTCCACGACAAGTTCGCCCCCGTTGCGGTCGAGTTCCTCGCCCGCTGACCGGCACCGACAACTCACCGTAAGGACGAGCAAATGTCCACAACGATTCCGTACACGAAGAAGCCGTTCGCCTCATCGATCATGCTGTGGATCCGCAACGACCAGCCTCGGCAGCAGGGGATGGATTACTGGAAAGGTCCCCACTCCACGATCATCTCTCCGACCCCGGGGGTTTGACGAGTACCGCCAGATCCACCTCGCCGAGACCAATCCCGGGCTGTGGCCGGCCACTCCCGGCGTCGAGACCGCCATTCCCGGTGACCGGCGGATCGATGGGGTCGCCGAAGTCACCTTCGCCTCCGTGCTCTCGCCGTTACGGGGACGGAAGCAGACCCGGTTGGCGTTCAAGGACGAGATCAACGTGTTCCGCTGCACCCTGCTCTACGCCGGCCCGCCGAATTCCTCCCGCTCGTACGACGTCGCGGGCCCGGACGAAAGCGTCGGTGCCCGCGCGCTTGTCTACCTCCGCAGGCGAAACGATGTCCGGGTGGCTTCCGAAAGTTCATCTCGACGAAGCTCGTGTCCGGTCTCGCCGAGACGGGGCTGACGGAACTCCGCACGCAGACCTTCATGCCCTGGTACGAGAAGCTCTGGGACACCCCAGACGTCGCGCACGACAACCCGAAAGACCAGCACTTTCACGCCTCACTGATCCTCGGCTTCGCAGACAAGTCAGCCCGGGCGGCATTCTTCGAGAGTCCAGAGGTGAAGAGCCTGTCCGACCCCCTGGCGTCCTTCGCCTCCGCGGTCCACGCCTACGACGTCTCTGCGGCACTGACTTACGTCAAAGACGCTCGCATCCTTCCGCACTACGAGGAGTAGACAGGATCCGCGAAAGTGTCGAGGACATACGTACCTTCGTTCAATCGGGGATTGGTAGCGCCGTGGTCATGAAACCGTGTCATGACCACGGCGCCACGGGTGTTTTAGGCGTTCTTGGCGGTCAGCTGTGGGTATACGGCCTCGATGGGGGCGCTGAGTCCGGCCTTGAGCTGTACGGACGTGTCGTCAGCGAGGACCTCGTACTCACCGGCTTCCACAGCGTCCAATACGGTACGCACGAGATCGGCCGGGTCCGTCTTGGGCTCGGTGGTGTGTGCTGCCATCGCGGTGTCGACATAGCCGACGTGTACGCCCACAACGTGGACGCCTGCGGGGGCGAGTTCCAGGCGCAGTGAGTTGGTGGCCGACCAGAGGGCGGCCTTAGTGGCGCTGTAGATGCCGGCGACGGCGTACCAGCTCAGGGCGGAGTGGATGTTGATGATCGCAGACTCTTCCCTCGCTGACAGGGTCGGAGCGAATGCCCGGGTGAGGAACAATGGGCCGAGGAAGTTTGTCTCGACGTTGGTTCGGATTTCTTCAGTGGTGTGGGTGAGGATGCCACTGCTGGCCACGGAGGCTCCGGCGTTGTTGATCAACACCGTGATGTCCCCGGCGGCCTCGACCGCTGCCTGTATGGAGGCCGGGTCCGTGACATCGAGGGTGAGCGGGACGATGCGCTCGTCCTCCCAGTCGCGGGGAGACCGGGCTGTGGCGTACACCTTGCTTGCGCCGCGGGCGAGGGCGTCGTGAACGAACTCTGTTCCAATGCCTCCGTTCGCACCGGTTACGAGGACGATGGATCCTTTAAGTGAGGGCATGGTGTGTCTTCTTTCGTTGCGATGAAGCCGTGTTCAGAGGCCATGCGAAGATGAGAGCAGTATCTGAGCAGCAGCATTAGTGACTGCGTTCATAACTGAGTGTAGTCAGAGTTTATTCCCGGGAAGGTCACCATGTCGCTCGCATCCAAGTCCGTCGGCCGGCGCGAACGCAACAAGCAGGAGAAGCTTGACCGCATCACCGCTGCCGCCAGGGAACTCTTCTCAACGCATGGCGTCGACGACGTCACCACGCAGCAGATCGCCGATAGGGCCGACATCGGCACCGGCACGCTGTTCCTATACGCCAAGACCAAGGGCGAGCTCCTCCTTCTCGTTCAGAATTCCAGCTATGTCGACGCGCTGGTGCGCGGCCGGGCGGCTGCCGCGGATATCCCCGAAGTCCTTGACGCTGTGATGGCAATCGTGCGGCCGGTCGTGGAGTGCAACCGCACCCAGATTGACAACGGACGGACCTACCTGCGGGAAATGATCTTCGGGGATCCGGAAGAACCTCACCACCGGGACGCACTCGCCCTGACGGGTCAAACTGAGGAAGCCATCGTCGCCATCCTGCGGCGCGATGAAAGCGTCAGCGAACCCGAGGCCGCGGCGCAGGCGCACATCATCTCCGCCATTATGTTTGTCAGCATGGCGGCAACCGTCAACATCGGGAGCACCGTCGACGACCTTCTGCAGGACATCAGGGGACAGGCCGAGGTCCTCCTGAGCCCGAAGAAAAGTACTCCAGTTCGATGAACGGGGCTTCCCGGCCGTGTGGTCTTCTTCTGTAGCACCTTCGCATCGACGATTGGTAGGACTCTTCGGCTGATCCTGAGTGCGGCTGAAGATCAACAGCTACCGTCAATCCGCGATGCGCGGACGACGGCGGGACGTCCCGCCGTCGTCCGCTGCCGGGTGCGCTGGACACGCAGCTTCAGCGGGATGCCGGCATCAGCCATTTCGAGTACGTTGTTATGTCTGTTCTGTCTGAGTCCCCGGAACGCACGCTGAGGATGAGCGAGCTGGCCGTGATGGCCGAAGCTATGCTCCCGAGGCTGTCCCAGGTGGTGGCAAAGTTGGAGAAGCGGGGCTGGCTCCGCAAGGCCCCCGACCCTGCCGATGGCACGTACACACTGGCCACCCTCACCGACGATGGCTGGGAAAAGGTCGTTGCAACCGCGCCCGGCCACGTCGAGACCGTCCGCAGCCTCGTCTTTGACCCGCTGACCAAGGCCCAACTCAAACAAGTCCGCGAAATCAGCCGCCGCATCATGACTGCCCTCGACCCGGAAGACCGCTGTCTGCGCTGACCACCTCTGGGCCGAAAGCGCTCCGCAGGCCCAAGGGTCCTCCCATTGGAATTTTCAAGTGCACTTTGAGTGCAGTATGATGCACTGTATGGATAAGAGTACAAGTGCGCTTGCGACGGCGATTGGTGGCCGGGTGCGGCAAGAGCGGCAGTCACGGGGCTGGACCCTCGATCAGCTAGCCGACGTTGCAGGCGTAAGTCGCCGCATGCTGGTCAACGTCGAGCAGGGCGCGGCGAATCCCAGTGTTGGAACCCTGCTGAGGATCAGCGATGCCCTCGGCATCGGACTGCCGGCACTGGTCGATTCTCCCCGCCCCAAGCCGGTGACTGTGACGCGCAGCGGGGAAGGCGCCGCCCTGTGGACGTCGGCGTCCGGTGGGCGCGGCGTGCTGGTGGCGGGGACTGAATCTCCCGACGTCGTCGAGCTGTGGGACTGGACGCTGGCCCCTGGTGACCTGCATGAAAGTGAGGCCCACTCGGCAGGCACCAAGGAGCTGTTGCAGGTCCAGCAAGGGTCCGTCACTGTTGTGGTCGCCGACGAGTCGTACGTCCTCGGTTCCGGTGACGCTGTTTCCTTCCCCGGCGACGTCGCCCACTCCTACGCCAATGCCGGCACGGAACCGGCAAGGTTCTCCCTGGCCGTCTTCGAACCGGGCGTGGGGACCGGACACCGGAGTGAGGCTACGGATGCGTGACCCGGCAATGCTTCAGGACCTTTTGGACAACGCCTGGGTGGATGCCCCGGTTTTCTCGCTGCGGCCGGACTACCGCGCTGTCCTGTTGGCGGTGGACGGGCTGGTCCCGGGCCCAAGCGACGAGGACAGTGAAGCGCTGCTGCAGATGGCCGAGGCCTCGGCCAGAAAAGCCCTGGATGGGCGGCCGGTGGAAGATCTTCCCCACGTGGCAGCATGGCGCGAGGCGTACAAGTCGTTCGGTGCAAAGCCGCAGCGCACCCGGAACAGCCTTGAGGCGCTGCTTCGCCGCACAGCGTCGGGCCTGCCGAGGGTGAACCGGCTGACCGATGTCTACAATGCCGTCTCGGTGCTGCACCAGGTCCCACTGGGAGGTGAGGATTTGGCCGGCTACATCGGGGTGCCCCGACTGGTGCGCGCTACCGGAGTGGAGCCGTTCGACACCACCGCCGGCGGCACCGAAGTTGTTGAACACCCGGAGCCGGGTGAGGTGGTCTGGTGCGATGACGGCGGCGTGACCTGCCGGCGCTGGAACTGGCGCCAGGGCCGGAGGACCCAGCTTGGCGAAGACACCACCACGGCACTGTTCATCCTCGACGCCCTCCAGCCCATGACCGACGAAGCGCTCGCCGCAGCCGCCAACGACCTGGCCGGCCGGCTGTCACGGTTGGGGCCGGACGTCAGGACCGCCCGCCGTCGTATAGCAGCGGCCGCGACATCCCAGGAAGGAAACTGAGATGCGCATGCGAAGCGCTGTGAACGTCCCGGTACCACCCTGGGGGCTGGCCGTGACGGCGATCCTGTCAATTCAGCTGGGTTCTGCCCTGTCGATGGATCTGATCGAGGCGGTGGGCCCGGCCGGAACGGCATGGCTCAGGCTCAGCATGGGAGCCATCATTCTCCTGGCGATCGCCCGCCCGCCGTTGCGCTCCGTCCGCCGAGGCGACGTGCTGCCATTACTCGGACTCGGCATCACGACTGGCATGATGTCGATCGGGTTCCTCGCCGCGATCGAACGCATACCGCTCGGCACCGCCGTGGCCATTGAGTTCCTTGGACCCCTGACGGTGGCCGCAGTGCGCAGCCACAACCGGAAGGCGCTCATCTGGCCGGCTGTGGCGCTGCTCGGCGTCGTCTTACTGACCGAACCCTGGCAGGGCGACTTCAACCCAGCGGGCGTGGCGTGGGCGGCGCTGACGGGCGTCGCCTGGGGCGGCTACATCCTGCTCACCCAGCGGATCGGGGACCGTTTCACCGGAATCGGGGCGCTCTCAATGACTGTGCCCATCGCTGCTGCCACGGCAGCCGTCGTCGGGATCCCGCAGGCGGCCGGCCACCTCACCTTCGGGATCCTGGCCGCCGCGGCCGGGCTGGCCATCCTGCTGCCCGTGCTGCCGTTCGCGCTGGAAATGCTCGCCCTGCGCAGGATGACGCCTACCGCGTTCGGAACGCTTATGGCCCTCGAACCCGCGCTCGGCGTCCTCCTCGGACTGCTCATCCTGCACCAGCAGCCCTCGGCCATCCAGGTCCTCGGCATCCTGCTCGTGGTCCTCGCCGGTGCCGCGGCTCAGCTCGGCGGACGACGGCGAACAACGTCACCGCAGCGGAGCCCCAGTCCTGCCGACCTCGACTTAGTGGGCTGATCCGATGTTCACTGGCTTGAGCGCTTTTCCCCTCACCCCGCTGGCCCACGATGCGGTGGACGAGGCGGCGTTTATCCGCTTGGTCGAACGGCTCAGCGAAGCCAACGTCGATTCGATCACCGCGCTCGGCTCCACGGGATCCTACGCTTACCTGAGCAGTGATGAGCGAAGCCGTGTTGCGCAGCTGGCCGTCCGGCACGCCGGCGGGACACCCGTCATTGTCGGCATCGGCGCCCTGCGGACCTCCCAGGTCCTCACGAACGCGGAAAACGCCGAACGGGCCGGAGCTTCAGGCCTGCTGCTCGCACCGATGACGTACCAGCCCCTCACCGACGATGAGGTGTTCGAACTCTTCCGGACGATAACTGCGTACTCGTCGCTGCCGGTGGTGGTCTATGACAATCCCGGCACTACCCATTTCACCTTCACCACCGAACTCTATGCACAGATCGCCGCGCTGCCCGGCATTGCTTCCATCAAAATCCCCGGAGTACCCACTGACCCGAAGCATGCGCGGGCCAGGGTCCAGGAGATCCGCGCGGCGATCCCGGAGCACGTGACCATCGGGGTCGCCGGAGACGCAACGGCCGCCGACGGACTGGCCGCCGGGTGCGATGCCTGGTTCTCGGTCATTGGGGGCACTTTGCCCGCCCTGGCGGTTGGAATCACCCGGGCGGCGCAGGAAAAAAGGTTCAACGACGCGCGGGCCGCTTCCGAGCGCCTCGCACCACTGTGGGAGCTCTTTACCGAGTTCGGCGGAAGCATCCGCGTGGTCGCGGCCATCGCGGAACACCTGGGACTTGCCCCCAAGGGCTGCCTGCCGCTGCCGATCCGGGGATTGACCGAGGACCAGCGCCGCCGTGTTGCCGCGGTGATGGATGCGCTCGGCCTCCACGGGTAAAACCCGCACCGGAGGTTCAGCCGGGCGGAACTTCGGGGCGGCGCCCACGGGCAAGCGGCGAATACGCTCTCGGAGAACCGGCCCATTTTCTCCACCGGCTCCCCGGATGAATCCCAGCCACCGGACGTAAACTGACCTTCGCACCACCTCCAGCTCGAACACCAGCGGGACAGAACCTTTGGAGCCGCTTTGCTCTGGAAACTGCTTGTTGAATACCTGCGGCCGCACCGGCAGCTGCTGATCGCCGTCGTGATTTTCCAGCTGGCGCAGTCCATCGCGTCGCTGTACCTGCCCACGCTGAATGCGGACATCATCGATGAGGGCGTGGCCAAGGGCGATACCGGAGTCATCCTCAGCCTCGGCGGCCTGATGCTGGCGATCACCCTGCTGCAGATCGTGTGCGCCGTGATTGCCGTGTACTTCGGGGCGAAGGCTGCCATGGGCGTGGGCCGGGACCTCCGCGGTGCCATCTTCACCCGGGTGGGGGAGTTCTCCGAGCAGGAAGTCACCAAATTCGGCGCGCCCAGCCTGATCACGCGGTCCACGAACGACGTCCAGCAGGTCCAGCAGCTGGTGCTGATGGCCGCCACCATGATGGTGGCCGCGCCGATGCTCGCCATCGGCGGCGTGATCATGGCCGTCCGCCAGGACGTGCAGCTGTCCTGGCTGATCGCCGTCGCCGTGCCCGTGCTCATGATCGGCGTAGGGCTGATCATCACCCGGATGGTGCCACTGTTCCGGAAGATGCAGAAGCGGATCGACACCGTGAACCGGGTGCTCCGCGAGCAGCTCACCGGCATCCGGGTGGTGCGCGCGTTCGTCCGCGAGGACATCGAGACCGCCCGCTTCGCCCAGGCCAACGACGACGTCACGGACACCGCCCTGCGTGCCAGCCGGCTGATGGCCCTCGCGTTCCCCGTGGTGATGCTGGTGCTGAACGTCTCCAGCGTGGCGGTGATCTGGTTCGGCTCGTTCCGGATCGAGGACGGCTCCATGCAGGTGGGCACCCTCATCGCGTTCCTGAGCTACCTGATGCAGATCCTCATGTCCGTCATGATGGCCACCTTCATGGCGGTGATGATCCCGCGCGCCGCGGTCTCGGCGGACCGGATCGGCGAGGTGCTGAACACCGAATCCAGCGTGCGGCCACCGTTGAATCCCGTGACCAGCGCGGTTCCGTCCGGCGGGCGGCGCCGCGGGGAGCTGGAAATGCGCGACGTCGGATTCGCCTACCCGGGTGCCGACCAGCCCGTCCTTTCCGGGATCAGCTTCACCGCCAAAGCGGGGCAGACGACGGCGATCATCGGCAGCACCGGTGCCGGGAAGACCACCCTGGTGAACCTCATGCCGCGGCTGTTCGATGCCACCACCGGCTCGGTCCGGATGGACGGCGTGGACGTCCGCGAGCTGCACCCGGACCTGCTCTGGGGGCACATCGGCCTGGTCCCGCAGCGGCCCTACCTGTTCACCGGCACCGTCCGCAGCAACCTGCAGTACGGCAAACCGGACGCCACCGCGGACGAACTCTGGACTGCACTGGAGATCGCCCAGGCGCGCGAATTCGTGGAGGAAATGGAGGGCGGGCTGGACGCGCCCATCTCCCAGGGCGGCACCAACGTCTCCGGTGGGCAGCGGCAGCGGCTGGCCATCGCCCGGGCCCTGGTGAAACGGCCCGAGCTGTACATCTTTGACGATTCGTTCTCCTCGCTGGACACCGGCACCGACGCCCGGCTGCGCCAGGCCCTCAAGCGCAGCACCGCCGGCGCCACCCTGGTGATCATCGCCCAGCGCGTCTCCAGCATCGTGGACGCGGACCAGATCTTAGTGCTCGACGACGGCAGGATCGTGGGGCGCGGAACGAACCGCGAGCTGCTGGAGACATCGGAAACGTACCGGGAGATCGTTTCCTCCCAGCTGGCAGCGGAGGAGACGGTATGAGCACGCAGAACCGGCCGACGTCGGGCGCTCCCCACAGTGCCGTACCCAACTCTGCCGCCCCCGGCGGAACTGCAGCGGCCTCGAAAACCGGGACTGCCGACGTCGTACGCATTCCCCGTCCTGCGGGCGGACCGGGGCGCGGCGGACCGTTCGCGGGGATGAACGTGCCGGCGGAGAAGGCGATGAACTTCGGGCCGTCGGCGAAGCGGCTGCTGGGGACGCTGCGGCCGGAACGGGCCTGGCTGCTGCTGGTGCTGGTGATGGGCGTAGCCAGCGTGACGCTCTCGGTGATCGGGCCGCGGCTGCTGGGGGAGGGCACCAACCTCATTTTCGCCGGGGTGGTCTCCAAGCAGCTGCCCCCCGGGGTGAGCAAGGCGGAGCTGATCGCGCAGCTGCGCGCCGCGGGGGAGAACCAGAAGGCGGACATGCTCACGCCCATGGCGCTGACGCCGGGGCAGGGGATCGACTTCGCGGCGCTGGGCAGCGTGCTGATGTGGGCGCTGGTGCTGTATGTGCTGGCGTCGGCGTTTATGTGGGTGCAGGCGTATGTGCTGAACGGGGTGGTGCAGCGGACGGTGTTCGGGCTGCGCGAGGAGATCGAGGCGAAGATCCACCGGCTGCCGCTGCGGTATTTCGATTCGATCCAGCGCGGCGAGCTGCTGAGCCGGGTGACGAACGATGTGGACAACATTTCCCAGAGCCTGCAGCAGTCCATCAGCCAGGCCGTCACGTCCGTGCTGACCGTGGTGGGCGTGCTGGTGATGATGTTCATCCTCTCGCCCACGCTGGCGCTGATCGCGCTGGTGACAGTGCCGCTGACGCTGGGGGTCACGGCGCTGATCGCCAAGCGCTCGCAGAAGCTGTTTGTGGCGCAGTGGAAGCACACGGGGGAGCTGAACGGGCAGATCGAGGAGACGTACACCGGGCATGCGCTGGTGAAGGTCTTCGGCCGGCAGCGCGAGGTGGAGGAGCGGTTCCGGCAGAAGAACGTGGAGCTGTACGACGCGAGCTTAGGCGCGCAGTTCATTTCCGGGCTGATCATGCCTGCCATGACGTTCATCGGGAACCTGGTGTACGTGGGGATCGCGGTGGTGGGCGGCCTGCAGGTGGCGTCCGGGGCCATGCAGCTGGGCGACGTGCAGGCGTTCATCCAGTACTCGCGGCAGTTCACCATGCCGCTGGCGCAGCTCGGGTCCATGGCCAATCTGCTGCAGTCGGGGGTGGCGTCGGCCGAGCGGGTGTTCTCGTTGTTGGATGAGCCGGAGGAGTCTGCTGAGCCTCCTGCTTCGTCTGGTCCGGTTTTCGGGCGGGGCCGGCTGGTGTTCGAGGACGTCTCGTTCTCCTATTCGCCGGACAAGCCGCTGATTTCTTCGCTTTCTCTCGTGGCTGAGCCCGGGCAGACGGTGGCGATTGTGGGGCCGACGGGCGCGGGGAAGACCACGCTGGTGAACCTCATGATGCGGTTCTACGAGCTGGATGCGGGGCGGATAACGCTCGACGGCGTGGACGTCACCTCGGTGCCGCGCCGCGAGCTGCGCTCGCGGCTGGGCATGGTGCTGCAGGATACGTGGCTGTTCGGCGGGACCATCCGAGACAACATCGCGTATGGGCGGCCTTCGGCTACCGAGGACGAGATCCTGGAGGCGGCGCGGGCGACGTACGTGGACCGGTTCGTGCGGTCGCTGCCTGAAGGGTACGACACCGTGCTGGAGGACGAAGGCTCCAACGTGTCTGCCGGAGAGAAGCAGCTGCTGACGATTGCCAGGGCCTTCCTGGCCCGGCCTTCTGTTTTGATCCTGGACGAGGCGACGAGCTCGGTGGACACCCGGACCGAGGTGCTGGTGCAGAAGGCGATGCGTGCGCTGCGGTCCGACCGGACTTCATTCGTCATTGCGCACCGGCTTTCCACCATCCGCGACGCCGACCTCATCCTAGTGATGGAGGCTGGCCAGATTGTGGAGCAGGGGACGCACGCTTCACTGCTGGCTGCGGGCGGGGCTTACGCGCGGCTGTATGAGGCGCAGTTCGCGGCTCCTGTGGCGGAGGTTTAACAGGCACGCTGTAGCGCGGTTTGGCTAAACGCGGGGATCCCTTCGAGCGGAAGCGTCAAGAGGTCGATCAACATGACAAACCGCGCACGCCTTGTACTGGCTACAGAGACGATGACTCCGTCAGAGTTCGCCGACTCAACGACCACGCGCTGGTTGTTATCGCTTAGATAGACATTGTCGGACGACCCCTGCATCCCCAGTTGTGCGCCTTTACCCAGCAAGTCATCAAGGTTTCCGCTGCCGACTTTCACCAGCGCCTCGGCCCGTGTAATCACCTCAAGATCCGCTATTTGAGGTCCGTCCAGGTGCAAGTCACCATCCCCTGCCCTCGGGGTCGCGAGAAGGACATCAACGCCGATGCGTCCGGGGCCGACCGCGGCTGCGACTACTCCTTGATCGTGGGCCCAAGACACGTCCCAGTTGCTTGGATTGGGGATGGATGGGCGCCCGTGAGGGCCTCCACAGACGCCGCACATCTGATGAATCTCGTAATTCGAGGGCGGCGAGTTGTGGAGGAAACCCATCAGCAGAAGGGCAACCCTGCGGGCGGCGGTGAAGTCGTCACGATCCTGTGTCCTGACCAGCCTGCTGCGGCGGGCGGCACTGGCCGGAGACAGCGGGGGGCCGTCAACAGCCTGAAGCACGTCATCACTCCGTGCAACGACGATGAAAGAATGCCCGATGCCATCATCGCCGTCACGGGGATCATCTGGCACTTGCGAGCGACCCGTGAGGTATCGGCTGACCAAAGACATACTCAAGGTCTTCGACACACTTCCTGATGAAGTCAGACGTCAGAACGGACAATGTTGCGTCCGAGCCTGTGGCCGACAGAGCTGCAGTGAGCTCCGGAGACCCGATGAGCGATCCGTGTGCCGGTTCCTCCGGTTGAGAGAAGCCCTCAAGCAGCGGCAGTACGGAAGGGCGTTTGTCGTCCTTGTCGAGAGCGTTCAGCGCAGCAGTGAACCGGTGCAGCCATTCACCGTACGATTCGATTCGAATCAGTGGCACACCCATCTCGATGAGCCAGTGAACCATCCGGTCCAGCGAGATACCGTCGTCGAACGGGTTCACCAAGTGGAAGGTGGCGAATGTCTTTCGTTCATCCCTATGCGTCAGCGACGCAATTGCCTGAGCGACGACGTCGGCGGGCAACCCGTCGTAGTGGGCACGGTCACCATCGTGGGTGTAGAACGAAGACGGCGCCAGGCCCGTACGGATCAGGCTGTACAGCAGGCGAGTAAAGGTATCAGGGACGTTTATTTGCCCCCGGAATTCTGAATGAGCCAGAATCATGCTCGACCGGATGACGGTGACAGGGAGGTCATAGCGGGCGTGGGCGTCTCTGAGGAGCACCTCTCCTGCCCACTTCGTTGCAGCGTAGCCATCCACTATCCCGCCGGCCATCTCAATCTCAGGGAGGGCCTGGCGGATGTCTGACAGTTCATCCAGCGGTAACGACGACGTTCCTGTAAGGAGTGCTGTAGCGATGCTGGACATGAACGTAACTGGTTTGAGCGGACCTGTGATGGCCAGGCGGATGACCCCGGCGGTTCCACTGACGTTTGCGGCGAAGAGTTCGCGGTAGGACAGTGCGTGGTTGACCATCGCGCCGGCGTGGATGATTTCCGTGAGGTCCTGGGTGAGCCGTTTCCAGGTGGGATCGTCCAGTCCCAACTGATCTTCGGAGATGTCTCCGGCGATCACGTCGAGGTTGGCGCTGAGTCCGTCGAACTCGGCGAGCAATGTTTCCGAGGTGGAGAATGCCTTTCGCAGACGACTCCGTGCTGCAACATCATCACTGGCGCGGATCAGGCAGGTCACACGGTTATCGGTGCCGGCGAACTGGCGCAACCATTGGAGGCACAGGAAGTGTCCGAGGTAGCCACTGGCTCCGGTGATGAGGACTGACTTGGCATCCCCTGCCGCCGGAAGCGGGTCTGGCAAAGGAATCTCGTCGTCGAAGAATCGCGGGAGCGTCAGATCGGCTGCCTGAAGTAGATGGGGTTCGGCACCGTGGATTTCCTCGAAGGATGCCGAGTCCAGGCCTGACAGCTGTTTGGTATCGATGTACTCGGCCAGTTGCCGGATTGTGTAGGACTCGCTGACTACGGTGTCGACGGGGACGCGGATACTGTAGATCTGCTCAAACAACCGGGACAGGTAGACAGCGGTGAGGGAGTCCCCGCCGAGGTCCCGAAACTTCGCAGACTCAGCGATGTCCTCCACATCCGCCTGGATAGCGACGGCAATGGCAGTGCGCACGGTCGAGACCGTCTCACCCTCAGCGCCGTGGGCGACCAGCCAGTCGAGGAGTTGGTCACGTCCGGACCTGAGCTCCTGATACAGCGCCGAAAGCCTTGGTCCGTACTTTTCCACCAAACGTGGGCGCACCGGTTTACGGTGGTCGGAGAGCAAACCATTGGTTTCGCTGAACGGCTCGAAGTCGATGAGGACGGCGCTGGGAATCTCGTAGGAATTGAGGTTCTCGTCACCTGCAACTTTTCGGAACTCGCGGACGATCCGCGTCTGGATCGCCGCTAAGTCATCGGCGAGCTCTGTTCTCAACTCATCGGAGGGAACAACAACTCCCACGATCGACGATTGATCACTTTCACCGTAGAGGAATGCCTGGCGGATGACGTCGCTTCCGGCAGTGTACTTAGCCTCCAGAGATGGCAGCGCGACAAACTCTCCCTGTGAGAGCTTGATGATGGCATTCTTGCGGTCGATGATACGAACCCGGCCGTCATCGTCCACCGAAGCGATGTCTCCCGTTCGGTAGTACCCATCGTCGGTGAATATCTCACGATTAAGTTCAGGGCGGTTATAGTAGCCCGGAACCGTTGAGGTGCTCTTGATGAGCAGTTCCCCCCTGGCATGAGGACGATCGGATGAGAAATACCCCAGTTCCGGAACATCCTGGAGCTGGTAGCTGATCACCGGGGGACGCAGGAACCTGCCGTCGGCGAGAACGCCGCCAATCTCGGTCGTACCGTAGAGTTCGTGCAGTTCGATCCCGAGTAAAGACTCCATGAAGCTCTTGAGTTCTGCCGAAACAGGCGCGGACGTGCAGCTGGCCCATTGAATGTTGCCGCCCAAGGTGCCTTGGCGCATATCCGCGAGGACTTTCATCGCGGCGGCATCGCTATCGGTATCGGGGGTGCTTTTGCCGGCTGGTTGCGTTGCAATGGCCTGGAGCCGGCGCTGGTACTCCTGGTGCAGGAGTTCGCAGACCCGGGGTACCAGAGACAGCTCCGTCGGCTGGGCGAGGCTGAGGTCATCGAAAAAACTCGACAGGTTCGTCGTGGACGCGAAGTAGGTCACACCACCGCGGGCCAGCGTGCTCCTGACTGATGAGTGACCGGCAACGTGGCTCATTGGCATGTAGTGGAAGTTGGCGATGTCGACAGCTTCCGCGAAAAACTCTGACCATCCTTCTCCGCCCCACATCTCTGCCAGAAGCCGCTCGGTATACATGGCACCTTTGGGTGTACCGGTGCTGCCGGAGGTATACAGGAGCATCGCGAGGGCATCCTCACCGGTGCCTTCATGCTCAGGGTCGGCAACGTACTGACCGTTGTCCAGGTCCAGGATCTCCAGGGATATGGATATCTCCCGGGCCGCTGCTTCGACAGCGCTGTGATGTTCGGATTCGCCGCCACGGTAGTCAAGGACAATGACTCGCTCCACGCTCGCGTGGTCAGCGACCAACCGGGCCGCACGGTCCAGCAGTGCGACCGTAACTGCCAGAACGCGGGGCATAGTCTCCTTCATAACCGCGCTCTGCTGTTCGTAGGTACCGCTGGTCTGCAGCGGAACGGTGGTGATGCCTGTGAGATTGCTGGCGAAGTCGACGGTCGTGAAGTCAATCCCGGCGAATCCCAGGAGGGCAACGCGGTCGCCCGGCAGGATTGACGGGCGGGTCCCGGTTTCGCTCCGAAGCTGAGCGGCCACCGATGCGACACGCTGTCCGACTGCTTTGTACGTCAGGGTTTCGTAGGCTCCCAGGACTCGATTGTCCATACTGCTGATCTGTTCGTTAGTAGTGGGAATGTGGCGCCGCTCTGCCAGCGCCGGACGTTCTGCGAAATGGTCAAATGCGGACATCATTATGGTCCTGAGACGCATATATCAGTGCTCCATTGAAAGCTGTAGTGATTCAGAACTGCTAAGGTCCTTCAACGTTGTTGAGTGCTTGTCCGGCGAGGGCCCCGACGCCCGGAACTTGTTCGGGAGGACGCTGAGCCCGTCCCGTGACGCATCGTCGTTGGGCGTGTAGACCTCAAGGCGATGATCCGGCGACTCCGGCTGCAGCCAGACCTGATAATCGACGTCGAGTGCCCCGACCGTGGGGTGGGACAGGATCATGTTGCCGACGGTGCAATCGGCGACATCGCCCTCGGCCCAGAGGCTCGCGAACTTGCTGCTCTTCATGGCCAGTTCCCCAATCAGCTCGGCAAGTCTCGCATCCGAGGGGTAACGGCCGGACGTCAACCGGAGGTACGCAACATGTGTGCGGGCAAGTTCTTCCCAGTTGCTGTAGAGGTCCCGTGTGAGCGGATCAAGAAAGAATGACCTGGGCACTGAGGGGCGCCGATGGATATCCATTGGCGTCTCGAAGGGTAGATGCTCGAAGAGTAATTCATGGCCGGAGTGATTCCAGGCCAGGATGTCGCCCCGACGTCCCAGGACGACGGCTGGGAGTGTCTCATGCAAAGACTCAAACAGGGCGAGCACGCGGCGATGGGGTTTCTCCGGAGGCTCCCGCACCAGGCGAGATGATGACGAACTGGAGTTTGCCAGGTTATACAGGTGGATTCGTTCAGCGTCTTCGAGCCTCATGACCGAAGCGAGTGCGTCCAGTACCTGCATCGATGCGGTCCTGGTTTGATCCTGTTCGATCCTCGTGTAGTAGCCGACGCTCACGCCGGCAAGACGAGCCAGCTCTTCACGACGAAGACCAGGCACCCTTCTTGTCGCATTGCCCGGGTCAAGGCCGATCGATGCGGGGTCGGTCTTGTTGCGCCGGGTTTTCAGGAAACTGCCTAGGGTGCCTTTCATACTTTCAGGCTAGCCGTGTGAGAGGCGTGACTGTGGGAGCGAGGGTATCCCTAACAGGTGCACCCAGCGCAGATGTGGGGGCGGACGCCATCCCGCCCGGGTACATCTCTTATGGATACCCACCGGCGTTGTACCCACGGACGCGAGTACCCAAGACTGTGGCCTTGTTGTGCTCTATCCGGTCTTACACGATGAAGAGCATGAATGTAATTCAGCAGAGCGACAGAAATAAAACTTCGGCGGCGCCGCCCAGGTCCTGGTGGGGCCTCATTGCGACCCTTGGCCCCGTACTGGTGGTGGCTATGGACGGATCGATTCTCTTCCTGGCCATGCCGAGTATCAACGAGGCGATCCGGCCCACCACGGACCAGGCCCTTTGGATCCTGGACATCTACGGATTCGCCGTCGGCTCGTTGCTTATCACCTTCGGCAACCTGGGCGACAGGTTCGGCAGGAAAAGGCTCCTGCTCATCGGCGCCACGGTCTTCGGTATCGGATCATTGTGCGGGGCGTTGTCACCCACTCCGGAATTGCTTATTGTTTCCCGGGCACTGATGGGCCTGGGCGGGGCGACGCTTCTGCCCTCATGTCTTGCCGTTATCAGTGAGTTGTTCCAGAACCCCGCCCAGCGGGCCAGAGCAATCGGTATTTTCGCCGCGACATTCGCCGCAGGATTCGTGATTGGACCTATCGTCGGCGGAGTCCTACTGAATCATTTCTGGTGGGGCTCGGTCTTCCTCATCAACATCCCGGTCATCGTTCTCTTCCTGTGCCTGGCGCCGGTCCTTCTCAAGGAAGTCCACGGATCCCGGCCGGGAAAGGTCGACCTGCTCAGCGTCGCCCTGTCCGCCGTCGGCCTCCTCGTCGCCATCTATGGAGTGAAACACGCTGCCAGTTACGGCATCGACGGACAGAGCGCCGTCATGATCGCCGCCGGAGCCGCCCTCTTTATAGCGTTCCTTCGTCGACAAAAGCGACTGCAGTTGCCTTTGCTTGATATTGGCCTGTTCAAAGAACACGTCTTCGCAGTCGCGATCCTGACCGGGCTCCTCTCGCTCTTCGTATGGTCCGCCGCCGCCTACCTCAGCATGAACTATCTCCAGTCAGTCTTGGGTTTGTCAGTATTTACCGCTGCGCTCCTCGCGATCCCGGGTGCGAGCATTCTCACGCTCTCCTGCGTGCTGACACCGCGCCTTGTTGAACGGGTGGGCGCCCGGAAAGCCCTGCTCATCTGCCACTTCTCCATGGGCCTGGGTATGCTTCTGCTCCTCTTCACCGATGACGCTACGGGCGCAGTCTTCTACGTGGCCTCGACCATGGTGGCTGGCGTGGGCTTCGGCATTTCCTTCAGCCTCGTCGCCGACACAGCCGTGGGAGCCGTTCCGGAGTCGCGAGCCGGTTCAGCAGGTGCCATCGCGGAGACCAGCAACGAGATTGGTAACGCGCTGGGTATTGCCTTGCTGGGATCTCTCGCGACGGTCGTCTTCCGAGCTAGCTACGACGGGGAGGAGAGCGGGATCGGTGAGGTAGTGGACCGGCACGGTACAGGGTCAGCTGCATTTGAGCAGGCGCAATCCGCATTCCTGGCCGGCTTCCATTCCGTCGCGGCCGTCGCTGCAGTGATCTGTATTGGGCTGGGGATCCTCACCATCCGGTGGCTTCCCAAGACTTCCGACACGCATGACCAGGTGCAGTCATCCTCAGTGTGAATCCGCGCGCCATGCTTCGGTAGCAATCCCTGCTCACTCAACTATTTGCCACTGGAAAGAGACACGAATGTCAAGCATCAATACCGCCCTGATAACGCCCGTCGACGAAAGGCGGACCGCCATTGGCTCGGTCCCGGCACAGCAACAGCCGAATTGGGGTGACGACGCCCTGAACGATGCCATCACATCTCTGGAACTGTCGGCACCATTGGTTTCGGAGTCAGAGATCGACGAACTCAAACGCGGGTTGCAGCAGGTCGCAGACGGCAAAGCAGTCATTCTCCAGGCAGGCGATTGCGCCGAGCCAATAACGGACACTGCCTCCGACGTCGTCGAGCAGAAGGCCCTTGCACTGGACATCATGGGCCAGATGCTGAAGCACACTACGGGCTCGCCGGTGCTGCGTATAGGCCGCATCGCGGGACAGTTTGCCAAGCCTCGCTCACAGTCACACGAAACGGTCAGCGGCTCCCTGATCCCGACCTATCGCGGGGCTCTGGTCAATGATCCCTACCCATCGGCCAGGGCACGGGAACATGAACCTGAACGTCTCATACGCGCCCGTGCGGCGGCCGAAGTCATCAGCGAGCAGTTACGTTCCAGAGGCGGAGAGAGGATCTGGACAAGCCACGAAGCACTTGTCCTCGACTACGAGCTCCCGCAGATCCGGCCGACTTCCGACGGCCGGGCCATGCTGACCTCCGCGCATACGATCTGGATCGGCGCACGAACGAACCAGATTGACCACGCCCATGTAGCTCTGGCCGCCAGCATCATCAATCCCGTCGGGTGCAAGGTATCGGCAAACACGACGCCGGACGATTTGGTGGCACTTGCTGAAGCCATCAATCCGAATCGCGAGACCGGCAAACTAATGCTGATCGCGCGCATGGGAGCCTCCGTGGACCGGCTTCCCGAGTTGATGAACGCAGTGAAGCGTCAGGGCCAGCCGGCGATATGGCTTTGCGATCCGATGCACGGCAACACCCTGACGGCGGCTGACGGGCGGAAGACGCGGTATGTGGAGACCATCAAGAAAGAACTCGAGGAGTTCCAGCGTGCCGCTCGCGCCACCGGGATCATTGTTGGAGGAGTGCATTTGGAGACGACCATTGACGACGTCAAAGAGTGCCTGGTCAATGATCAGGACGTTCGCGATGGCCACGATCCGTTCACCACACTCTGCGATCCTCGCCTGACAATCCGGCAGGCTCTCGAAGTGCTGTCGCACTGGGAGATCGGAGCGTAATTATGGCCAATATCCACTGGGATCAGGCACAGACAATCAGCTACGACACACCGCGGCCGGATGAGTATCCGGAACCGGTTGTTGACTGGCGGGCGTCTTCGAGCAGGTCCGTGCTGCTCGTTCACGACATGCAGCGCTACTTTCTGGATCGCTTCGATGTCGCAAGCCAACCGGCCGCCGATCTGGTCGACAACATTGAGCGGGCTATTACGACGGCCCGCGGACTCGGCGTACCGATTATTTACACGGCGCAACCGGGAAATATGACTCCGGAACAGCGAGGGCTCCTGAAAGATTTCTGGGGCCCGGGGATGTCGGTTTCGCTGGAACACCGTCGTGTCGTTGATCGTCTCGCGCCCGGACCCGATGACATGGTGCTAGACAAATGGCGATACTCGGCTTTCGCGCGCTCCCGTCTGGAAGAACATCTCCGCAAGATCGGCAGAAGCCAGCTCGTGATCTGCGGCATCTATGCTCACGTCGGAGTACTCTCAACGGCCCTTGACTCGTACACGAGGGACATCGAGACGTTTGTTCTCGCCGATGCCGTCGCGGACTTCGACCGTACCCAGCATCTCAACACGCTCAACTACCTGGCCCGCACATCTGCGCGGGTGCTCCCGACTGCAACGGTCCTGAGCGAATGGGTACGTCACGATGAGAGCTGACCCGAACGATTCGTTTGCGCTGATCATGAAGGACGGGCTCGTACACCGCTACGACGGCGAGTCCGCCCTGTTCGACGACATCGAACAAGCACAGACCGAATCCGACGAGATGATTCTCGCGTTGCCGTTCCGTCAGGCGCTGTGGGGGAATCGACCTATGTCCGGTCCGGAACGTTCAGCTCGCCAGCATGTGTCCGCCATTCGTGTGCGGGACCACGAGGAATGGACCGTCGAGGAGTTCCTCAAGACGGGAGAGGTGACGGCGACCCAGCTCCATGACGGACATTTCGACGTCGGCGATGACGACTATGCGCAGCGTGTCCGTACCGTAGTGGACAAGGAAATCCGGGCCGGTCACGGCTCCAACTTCGTGTTGCATCGCACGTTTCGGGGTCGGATCTCATCACGGGACGTGGAGACGGAGATGTCGATCTTTCGTTCCCTCCTCCGCGGTGAAGCCGGGTCGTACTGGACATTCCTGGTCCACTTTCCGGACCACAGCCTTATCGGCGCCAGCCCGGAGGTGCACCTTCAAAGGAGCGCCGATGGACTGACCACCATGAATCCGATCTCGGGAACTTATCGGTATCCGAAGGGCGGACCCGAAGAGAACTCTATGCGGAACTTTCTCCAGGACCCGAAAGAGCGGAATGAGCTCTACATGGTGGTCGACGAAGAGCTGAAGATCATGTCTGACCTGTGCGACGAGCGGCCTTGGATTTCAGAACCGAAGATGCGCTTCATGTCCAACCTGGCGCACACCGAGTACTACATCCACGGGTATAGCTCTCTTCCGTGGACAGCCGCTTTGCGCGGTTCGCTCGTGGCGCCCACGGTTCTCGGCAGCCCGCTTGAATCTGCGTTCCGCATGGCCCAGCGGAACGACCTGAGTCCCCGGAACTATCTGGGCGGAGTGCTGGCACATGCATCGGGGGGCGACGACCAAAGTTTCGACTCCGCCATCCTCATCCGAACTGCCTGCATCGAAACTACCGGCGAGGTCTCGATCCCGGTCGGATCGACCATCGTCAGAGACTCAGACCCGGTCCTCGAAGCAGCCGAGACTGTGGCGAAGGCTTCCGGAGTGCTGGCTGCGTTCGCCCGTCCGAATGAAGAGGCCCTTCATTCCATGGCAAACGAGATGTTGGAGGAAAGGGTAAACGACGTCGCCGGCTTTTGGGCGCAAACCGGCAGCACCTTCGACGGTTACAGCCAAAACAAGTTCAATGCGATAGTCGTTGATCATGATGATCGCTTCTCAGGAATGCTCGCGGCCCTTCTGAGGTCCGTGGGGCTCAACGTGTCCGTGGTCACCGGGAGTCCAGCGCCGGAACAGCTTGCAGGCGCTGATCTGCTGGTACTCGGACCGGGCCCTGGTGACCCGAATGACCAGTCTGATACACGGATCGGCTCAGCCCGACGGTTGGCCAGGTGGGTGGTGGAGACACGGGAGATTCCCACTCTGGCTGTGTGTCTCTCTCATCAATTGATCTGCCGGGAGCTTGGTTTTGAGGTCAGACGACTCCCTCGGCCGAACCAAGGCAGCCAACGGAACATATCGTTCTTCGGAGAAGACGTACGGGTGGGCTTTTACAACTCGTTTAGCGCCTACGACGGGGATGAGCCGGATCCCAACGTGGAAGTAGCCCGAGACGAAATGACTGGGGAAGTCCACGCTGTGAAAGCGCCGGGCATCATCGGCCTCCAATTCCATCCGGAATCAATACTGAGCGTTGATGGGGCCGAAGTATTGCGGAAGTCGGTCGTCGCGCTCATGAGAAATCTTGCCGCCGTCGCATGAGAGATCAGCGGCCTGGTGGTTGTAGGTCTTTCGCTCGCGGGGCGAGACCGCACCCGACCACTACCATCCCTCCAAGTGAATCGAACGTCGGGCCTGCTGTTCCAGTGAAAGTGGTCAGTCTTATCAGAACTTCCGAGGGCTGAGCTTCACCTGGGTGACCCTGCACCATGGAACCGTCTGGCAGCGGTTTCCATGGTGCGGAGCCAGTCGTCGGCATCGGCAAAGGGGAAGCTCATCGAGGCACTCCATTGCCGGCACCGTCCTGGCATCCGGCGGCGGCTGGTCAGAGCTGTAAGCGTTGCCCAAGCGGCGGCGAACGAGTTATGGGGAGATACTGTCGCCGAAATGATCCTGCTATGTTTGTTTCTGGGTCCCCTTCGATCATTCGGCTTAACCACAGGTTCTTGTTTTGCTTTGAAGCAAAGGACATGGAGAGATCTCCACTCCGGCTTCTCGAATGTGGCAGCTCTGTCAGTAGATGGCTACTTTTCACAGGCTCTTCTTGTTCATCGCCATACTCGAGAGAGTCGCTGGTTAGCTTCCGTTCAATTGTTGCTCCGTGGTTTTTCGCTTAGAAAAACCACCGTGGCTTCCGAAAAGGCGACATCACTTATGATAGACGGATCATTTGAAAGGGCTGAATCCAGTATCCGGAGCAGCGAAGTCTTGCCGGAACCGTTGAGTCCCCAGAAAACATTTATGTGTTTATCGAACTCGGCCTTTTGGACGCCTCTGTTGCCGGCGAGACCGGTTATCTCAAAACTAATCAGCTTGGTCATCATATTTCCCGGTTCACGTACAACGCTTGGTCTCCATCTATTCAGCAGGGTCCGTTGCATCGACCACTTTGCATTCGACGCAATCCTAATCGTAGCGAGCGGTGGGCTGTCTCCTCGTTCACCTAAGCTTCTTCGGTTCGGGTGAATCTGCGGAAACGGCCGGGGATGGCCGCGCGTACCCCTTATGCGTCGCGTGCCATTGTTGACGTTGACGGACCACAGGAAGGATTTCGTGGCCGTCCAGGCCCGGTGGCGGGCATCGAAAGTTCTTCGGCCGGTCACGCGCCGGTAAGCCCGCACGAAGGTCCCAGCTCGCCCACCCCCCCGCCGTAGTACACGGACACACAGCGCAACGTACGAGCCCCGCGCGTAACCTGTTTAGATGCCTCGTTTTGCGCTTGATATTGAGTCCGTCCCCCGCCCAGTCCGCTCGCAGGAGCTTCTGGACGCAGTGAACCACCGTGTCGTCATTGCCGACGGCGCCATGGGGACCATGCTGCAGGGGCGGGAGCTGTCCCTCGAGGAAGACTTCCTGGGGCTGGAAGGCTGCAACGAGATCCTCAACGCCACGCGGCCAGATGTCCTCGCGGACATCCATGACGCGTACTTCGCCACGGGCATCGACGCCGTGGAAACCAACACCTTCGGCGCGAACTGGTCCAACCTCTCCGACTACGGCATCGACGACCGCATTGAAGAGCTCGCCCGGAAGGGCGCCGAGATCGCCCGCGAACGCGCCGAAGCGGCAGAAAAAACAGACGGCCGGATGCGGTGGGTCCTGGGCTCGATGGGGCCGGGCACCAAGCTCCCCAGCCTCGGGCACACCACCTACGACTACCTCAAGCAGACCTTCGCCCTGCAGGCCGAGGGCCTCATCGACGGCGGCGCGGACGCCTTCCTCATCGAAACCAGCCAGGACCTCCTGCAGACCAAAGCCGCAGTCAACGGCTGTAAACAGGCCATCGTCACCCGCGGCATCCGGCTCCCCATCTTCGTTACGGTGACCGTCGAGACCACCGGCACCATGCTGATGGGATCCGAGATCGGCGCGGCGCTCACCGCGCTCGAGCCGCTCGGCGTCGACGCCATCGGCCTGAACTGCGCCACGGGGCCGGACGAGATGAGCGAGCACCTGCGCCACCTCGCCAAGCAGTCCTCCGTGGCCATCGCCTGCATGCCCAACGCCGGCCTCCCGGTCCTCGGCCCCAACGGCGCGCACTACCCGCTCTCGCCCAGCGAACTCGCCACCGCGCACGAGCAGTTCGTGCGCGAATTCGGCCTGGGCCTGGTGGGCGGCTGTTGCGGTACGACGCCGGAGCACATGGCCGCCGTCGTCGAGCGTCTTGCGCCCTTCCGCACCAGCGCCGCCGTCACCACGGGCGGCAGGGGCGCCGACGGTGCCCGCGTTCCCACCGAGCGCGAAGCAGGCATCGCTTCCCTCTACCATCACGTGAATTTCGACCAGGAGTCCGCGTACCTCGCCATTGGTGAGCGCACCAACGCGAACGGTTCGAAGGCGTTCCGCCAGGCGATGCTGGAAGAGCGCTGGGACGACTGCGTCGACATCGCCCGCGAGCAGGTCCGCGTCGGCGCACACCTGCTCGACGTGTGCATCGACTACGTGGGGCGTGACGGCGTGGCCGACATGAAAGAGATCGTCTCGCGTTTCGCGTCGGCCTCCACGCTCCCTCTGGTCATGGACTCCACGGAACCGGCCGTCCTTCAGGCCGGGCTCGAACACATCGGCGGCCGCCCGGTGGTCAACTCCGTCAACTACGAGGACGGCGACGGCCCGGAAAGCCGCTTCGCGCGCATCATGCCGCTCGTGAAGGAACACGGCACCGCCGTGATCGCCCTGACCATCGACGAACAGGGCCAGGCACGCACCACCGAGGGCAAAGTGGCCATCGCCTCCCGCCTCGTCGACGCCCTGGTGGGCGAATGGGGGATGCGCGTCGAAGACATCATCGTCGACGCACTGACCTTCCCCATCGCCACCGGCCAGGAAGAAACCCGCCGGGACGGCATCGAAACCATCGAGGCCATCCGCCAGATCACCGCGAAGTATCCCGGCATCCAGACCACTCTCGGCGTCTCGAACGTGTCCTTCGGCCTGAACCCGGCAGCGCGCATGGCCCTGAACTCGGTGTTCCTGCATGAGGCCGTGCAGGCGGGACTGACCAGCGGCATCATCGACGCCGCCAAGATCGTGCCGCTCGCTTCACTGCCGGAGGAACAGCGCAAGGTCGCCTTGGACCTCGTCTATGACCGCCGCGAATACGACGCCGACGGCAACGTTACGTACGACCCGCTGAACATCATGCTGGACCTGTTCGCCGGCGTCGACACCGCAGCGCTCAAGGACCAGCGCGCCGCGGAACTCGCTGCCCTGCCCACGGGCGAACGCCTGCAGCGCCGCATCATCGACGGCGAAGGCAAGGGCCTCGAAGAGGACCTCGACCTGGCCCGCAGTGAAGGCATGTCACCGCTGGCCATCATCAACGACCAGCTCCTCGAAGGCATGAAGGTGGTCGGCGAGCGCTTCGGCGCCGGCGAGATGCAGCTGCCCTTCGTGCTGCAGTCCGCCGAGGTCATGAAGAATGCGGTGGCCCTGCTCGAGCCGCACATGGAGAAGTCCGACTCCTCGGGCAAGGGCACCATGGTGATCGCCACCGTGCGCGGCGATGTGCACGACATCGGCAAGAACCTGGTGGACATCATCCTCACCAACAACGGCTACAAAGTTTTCAACATCGGCATTAAGCAGGGCATCGCCGAGATCATGGCCGCGGCCGAGGAACACAACGCCGACGTCATCGGCATGTCCGGCCTGCTCGTGAAGTCCACCGTGGTGATGAAGGAAAACCTCGCCGAACTGCAGTCCCGCGGCCTCGCGAAGAAGTGGCCCATCATCCTCGGCGGCGCCGCCCTGACCCGCGCCTACGTGGAGCAGGATCTGGCGGAGCAGTTTGAAGGCACCGTCCGGTACGCCAAGGACGCCTTCGAGGGCCTGGCACTCATGGAACCGCTGGTGCAGGTGGCCCGCGGCGCCGACCCCGCCGCCGTCGGCCTTCCGCCGCTGAAGAAACGGATCCACAAGGGCGGCCCGAAGTTCACGGTGACCGAGCCGGAGGCAATGCCCGGCCGGTCCGACGTCGCCGCCGACAACCACGTGCCTTCGCCGCCGTTCTGGGGCACGCGCATCGTGCGCGGCGTCTCGCTCCACGACTACTCCACCTTCCTGGACGAACGCGCCACGTTCATGGGGCAGTGGGGACTCAAGCCCGGCCGCGGCGACGATGGCGCCTCCTACGAGGAGCTGGTGGAACGCGAGGGCAGGCCGCGCCTGCGCTACTGGCTGGACCGCATCCTCGGCGAGGGAATGCTGGACGCGTCCGTCGCCTACGGCTACTTCCCGGTGGTCTCCGAGGGGGAACAGGTGGTGGTGCTGCACCACGGTACGGATTCCGACGGCGTCCTTGGCACCGCGGGGCTGCTCGCCCCCGACGGCGGTTCAGGCGGCCCGGTCGGCACCGACCGGCTGCGGTTCGACTTCCCGCGCCAGCGCCGCGACCGGCACCTGTGCCTCGCCGACTTTGTGCGCTCACGAGAATCTGGACAGATCGACGTGCTGCCGGTGCAGCTGGTCACCGCCGGCTCGAAGATCGAGGAGGTGACGTCCAAGCTGTTCGCCGCCAACCAGTACCGCGACTACTACGAGCTCAACGGCCTGGTCATGCAGCTCACTGAGGCGCTGGCGGAATTCTGGCATGCACGCATCCGCTCCGAGCTGGGCTTCGCTGCCGAAGAGCCGAAGGACAAAGCCGGACTATTCAAGCTCGACTACCGCGGTGCGCGGTTCTCGCTCGGCTACCCCGCATGCCCGGACATGGAGGACCGCCGCAAGGTGACGGAGCTGCTTAAGCCGGAGCGCATGGGCGTGGTCCTCAGTGATGAGCTGATGCTGCACCCCGAACAGTCCACCGACGCGTTCGTGTTCCACCACCCGGAGGCCAAGTACTTCAAGGTGTGAGTTGAAGCCGGTCTTTGGCCTGGGCGGATGTAATGCATCCACGTGTCAGGTTGGAATCTGAGCCGTCCATCGGAAGGCAATTGGGAAACACGTTTTGGACCCTATCCTGACAGTGTTTGTGGGGCTTCCTGACGTCAGATGGCGTGTACGTGAGTTGACGCAAGATGGCGCCCGGGGCGTCGGATTGGAGTCTCATCTTTCGTTCTGATCGGTACCGACATGTACTGCGAGATGTCCTTGGCGCAGGTTTGCGAGAATCTGATCAGTGAGCGCTTCAATGCCGCCTTCGGATGTCACGGTCATTCCGGCTTCGGCTGTTTCCAGGGCCTCGAGTGTCTTCAGCTGTGAGGTGAGAAGGGATACAGGCATGAAGTGTCCTGGACGCTGGACCAACCGCTCCTTCAATACCGAAGGGTCGACCTTTAAGAGGACGAACCTGGTGGAAGGAGCGGCTGCGCGGATAGCGTCACGGTAGTCGCGTTTGAGGGCCGAACAGGCAACCACGATCCCATGGGGGTGTTCGCCCGCGAGTTCTGCGCCGACTAGGCGAAGCCAGGGCCGTCTGTCTTCATCGGTGAGCGGTACGCCAGCTGTCATTTTTTCGACGTTCGCCAAGGGGTGCAGGTCGTCTGCGTCCTTGAAGGTTGCTCCGAGCCGGGCTGCCAGGGCAGCGCCGACCGCAGTCTTGCCCGAGCCCGACACGCCCATGACGACAAGGGGGCCATGCACTACAGTGCTCCCTGTTGCGCTGTTCCTGCGGGCATCGGCACCAGCCGGGTCACTGCGACGGGTTTTTCCAGCAGGCCTTCGAGGGAGGCGTTCAGGCGTTTGACCGGTTCACCGTGGCCGTGGGCGTCGAGCAGCGCAGCTGATTCCCATTTCTCGATCATGAGGATCTGGTTGTTTGGGGCCTCGTGTATCGCGTAGAGCAGGCAGCCGGGTTCCTGGTGGACTTCGCTGATTGCGGGGGAGAGGGCGGCGACGACCTGGTCGAAGGCGCCCTCCTTCGGGCTGAAAGCAGCGGTGACGACGATGGTCATGGTGAGGTTCTCCTTGCGCTAAGGGTGCCCGTGAGGGCGTGGGAGGGTCCTTGGGGACACGGCGCGGACCGACGGGTAAAGTCCGTCGGTCCGCGACGAGCATCCGCAGGGTGTTCTTGACTCAGCTGAGAGCGGCGAGGTTTTCCAGGGGCCGGGCTTTCACTGGACGCCAGGTTCAACCCAAGATGGAATTCCCGCTTGTCAGCTACTTCGACACTGTCTCAAGGGCAACGGCAAGGGCTTCGGTTTCGCGGCGCAGTTCGAGGGCCTGGGCGAGCGAGTCGTCCATGATGACGTCTTCCCAGCGGACGATCCCGCCCTTGGCCACGTCATTGCGCAGTTCCACGTGGTGGGCCAGCGCGACTGGCAGTGCACCGGTAGTCACGGAGTGCTTCGCGGAAACGAGTTGGCCCCAGACGGTGTATCCGCCTTCGCCGTCGAGGAATTCACCGGCTTTAAGGTCTTTTTTGGCGGTGGCGACCACGTCGCCAAAGAACCCGATGGGTGAACCCGTGGGGATTCCGCGGAGGACGGCGTTGGCGATTGATACGTTCAGTTCCAGGCCGACGTAGTGGTAGGGGCGGTACAGGGCAGCGTACTGGCCGGTGGGGTCCGGGTGCCAGGGGTATTCGTTGAAGCAGCCGGAGACGTAGGCGTTGGTGGCCTTCACGACGACGAAAACGCCTTCCTGGGTGTTGTGGGGGATCCAGGTGCCGTCGCGGTTGACACTGGACATGACGTCGACGGTCCCTTCGTGTGCGAGGGCTCCTCCGACGTCGGCGGGCCGGCAGATTGAGGCGATTTCCTCCACGTCTCCCGGGGTGAACGTCAGCCCGGTGTCAGAGGGGATCAGTCCTGCCCCGTTGGCGACGGCAGCCATCTCGATGGCGGCCTTGGTGCCGTCCCGGAAGGAGGTGTGCATGTTGGGGTTCAGCTGCCCGGAGTCGGTGAGTTCCTTGGAGAATTCCCAGTTTTCCCAGACGTTGTCGGGGTTCATCTCGTGGTAGTGCTCGAGGAATTTGGCGCCCTTGCCGGCGCAGACGACGTCGAATCCGCTGGTGCGTGCCCAGTCGACGAGTTCCATGATCAGGGCCGGCTGGTCGCCGTATGCCATTGAGTAGACAACGCCGGCTGCTTCTGCCCGCTTGGCCAGGGCGGGCCCTGCCAGGGCGTCGGCTTCAACCGTGACCATGATGATGTGCTTTTTCGTTTCGATGGCGCGCAGTGCATGCTTGACGCCAACGATGGGGTTGCCGGTGGCTTCCACGATGATGTCGATGTCGACGTCGAAAAGCTCATCGGCGTTGGCCACGATCGCGGTTGAGCGGTCCCTCAGGGCGGTTGCTATGTCGGGGGCGATCTGGTCTTTGGGCCATCCAACGAGTTCAAAAGCACCTTCAGCGCGCTTGACGTTAATGTCCGCTATGGCGACGACGTGGATGCCCGGAATGTTGTTTGCCTGGGCCAGGTACATCGTCCCGTATCGGCCGGCGCCGATCAGGCCAACCCGGATGGGCTTTCCGTCGGCCTCACGCTGGGACAGGAGTTTATGCAGATTCATGAGTTGCCTTTCAAGGGATACGGCGCTGTTCCGGAAGGGATGCGGGCTGGTCTGGAGTTGACCGCAGCTTTTGGGGCTCTACTTTTAAACTTGCGGCTTGCCGCCGTTGGTAGTGAGGCAGCAGAACAAGCGGGACCGAACTAAGGTAAAATAAGTGGAACCGGTACACTTTTATTTCACAGGGACAGGCCCAAGGTCAAGCCCTAGGCTGAAAAAGGTTCCAGATGTCCAGGAAGTGCCACCTAAGGAGTAGGCGTGCAGAAACAACCGACCATCCGCGATGTTGCCCAGGCGGCCGGGGTGTCCGTTGCAGTCGTCTCCCGGGTGCTGAACCCGGGATCAGGTTCAGTCGCCGCAGCTACCCGCGGCAGAGTAAACGACGTGATGAAGAACCTCGGTTACCACCCCCGTACGGCAGCCAGGGAGCTTAAATATGGCCCGCCTACAACGCTGGGGCTGCTGCTCGCTGATGTCTCCAACCCCTTTTTCGCCCGACTCGCCGACCGGGTGGTGCAGGAGGCGCACTCGCGCGGAATCCAGGTGCTGCTGATGACCACGCAGGAGGATGACCAGCTGGAGTCAGAGCGTCTGGCGACACTGATCGAACGAAGAGTCAGTGGGATTATCGCGACGCCGACCGGCAACAACCTGGCGATCTGGGAGCAGCTTCAGGACCTCGGGACGGATGTGGTTTTTGTCGACCGCTCCATACCGTCGCTCCCCGACGTTGACGTTGTGAGCATCGACAACTTTGAATCCGCCCGGTCCGCAACGGCGCTGCTGGCGGCGCATGGCCACCGCCGCATCGGGATCATCTCGGGCCCGGCTTCGTCTACTACCGGACGGGACAGGATTGCCGGCTATCGGCAAGCCATGGAAACGGCCGGCCTGGAGCAGGATGAGCTCCTCATCCGGCACGTAGCGTTCCGCGGCCCGGCGGGAGGAGATGCCGCGTCGGCGCTGCTCAGCATCGAGGACCCGCCCACCGCCTTGGTGGTGGCAAATACCGCCCAGGTGACGGAAGTTCTGCGGCGCCTCTCCCACGCCGGAATCGACATCCCCGGGGCGCTGTCCATCATCGTCTTCGAAGATTCGCCCTGGACGGAACTCATGACCCCAGCCCTGACAATTGTCAGGCAACCCATAGATCTGCTCGCCCGGCACTCCGTGCAGCTCGCTTTGTCCAACACGCAGGGCAAGACGCCGGGAAAACGCACCGTCATACGGGTAGCCGCCGAACTGGTCGAACGGTCCAGCGTTGCCCGGCTGCAGTTCCCGAAGTAACTCAAAGCTGGCATCCGCTCCTCAAAGGTTTACAGCCGCGCCCCGCCTGTGGTAAAAAAGTGTACCGGTTCCACTTCGGGATGATTCACGGCGGGAAGGCAGCCTGCGCGAGCACCGCCGCGTCTACAAAACACTGGGCAAGCGGGACGAGAAAGCAGCAAGAGCAGCCCTTCTCGACCATATCCGCACAGCCCAGGACGCTTAATCACCGCCATCAAAGCATCAGTACCCCTGTCCGTGTAGGCCAGGAACCAGCAAGTATTCAAAGGAGAATCAGATGCCCAAGCGCATCCTGGCCACCGTAGCTGTGGCCGTTGCACTCACCGTTACTACTGTCCTCACCGGTTGCGGCGGGGGCGGGGCGCCCGGCGCCGGCGCGCCCAGCACCACCATCCGCCTCGGCCTCGGCGACCCCGCAACCTCTTCCGTGGGCGTCACTGGAAAGCACTTCGCCGACAAGGTTGCCGAGCTGAGCGACGGCAAGGTCAAGGTCGAGACATTCCCCGACGGCACCCTTTTTGGCGGAGACCAGAACGCCGCCGTCAACCTGCTTGGAAACGGCACGCTGGACTCGACCATCATGTCCACCTCGGTATACGCGTCCTTCGAACCAAGAATGAATGCCATCAGCCTTCCCTACCTCTTCAAGGACACGGATGAGGTCACCAAGTACCTCCAAGGCGAACCGGGCAAGGAACTGCTGGGCTCACTGGACAAGCTGGGCATCAAGGGCGTGTCCATGCTGACCCGTACTCCACGGCACACCACCAACTCGATGCGTCCCATCACCCAGCCCGAGGACTTCAAGGACCTGAAGCTCCGCGTACCGCAGAACGACCTCTGGGTTAAGTTCTTTGGCTCACTGGGCGCCAACCCGACGCCGATGGACTTCAAAGAGGTTTACACCGCCCTGCAGCTCGGCACTATCCACGGCCAGGAAAACCCTCTGGAAGTTCCAGTCAACAACAAGTTCTTCGAAGTCCAGGACTACCTCTCCCTGACGGGCCACATCTCCGACGGCTTCGTCCTTGGGTTCAGCAAGAAGAAGTGGGACTCCTTCGATGAGGACACCCGGAAGGTCCTGCAGGAAGCAGCGGACGAGACCGCTGACTTCAAGACAAAGTACGACAACGACGAAGCCACCAAAACCCTCGACAAGCTCAAGGGCGAAGGCGTGAAGATCAACGAGCTGACGCCCGAAGCCAGGGAAAAGTTCCAGGCGGCAGCGCAGAAGGTCTACCCCGAGCTTGAGGGCAAGGTGGGCAAGGAATTCGTCCAGTCAAGCCTTGAATTCCTTGGACGTTGAGGTGACGGGTCCAGTGCAGGAGACGAGTTCAGTGCATGATGATGGAAGCACCCCAACCCGGGGGGCCGAACACCAGGCGGCCGAACATAGCATCAAGGTGGTTCCGGTAGGCGAAGTCTCGGAACCTCATGGTCTGATCTGGAAGGCCGTGGATGCTCTCCTCTTCGTCGGAATCTGCGCGATGCTGCTCAGCCTTGCTGCCCAGATGGTCAGCCGGCAGATGGGAGCCTCGCTGCCATGGACCGAGGAACTGACCCGTTTCCTGTTCATGGACACCACCTTCCTGGGGATGGCAGCAGGCTTCCGGGCCGCCGTGCACCCGCGTGTGAACTTCGCTGTGGCGTGGGGACCAGCCTGGCTCAAGCAAGTCAGCATGCATCTCTACGCCATCTGCGGGACCGTGTTCTTCAGTGTCCTGCTCTACAAGACGTGGGAACTGATGCTGCAGCAGTACGCCGCCGGAGAGTCCAGTCCTGCCCTGGGACTGAAGATGTTCCTGGTAACCCTGCCCCTGGTGATCAGCGCGGCACTGGCCATCGTCGCCCATATCACAACCGTCTACTTCTCCCCGTATATGCGTAAGAGAATCCTCGAAGGAGAGATGATCGCATGAGCCTGACCCTGCTGGGCATATTCCTCCTCCTGCTGCTGCTGGGCGTTCCGCTCTCGGTCTCACTCGGCATTGGCGTCATCGCCACGCTGCTGATCTTCGACATCCCCCTCGAACTATTACCGCAGTCCATGATGAGCTCCATGAACAGCTTCCTGCTGGTTGCTGTCCCCTTGTTCGTCCTGGCCGGCAACCTCATGGCCGGAGGGGGTATCTCGGACCGGATCTTCCGTGGCGCCGAAGTCATCTTCGGCCGCTTCCGCGGCGGCCTTGGCCAAGTGAACATCGCATCGAGCGCAATCTTCGGCGGCATCTCCGGTTCCTCCGTTGCCGACATTGTCAGCCTCGGCAAGATCGAGATCAAGGCCATGACTGACCATAAGTACCCGCGGCCCTACGCGGCAGCGATGACCATGGTCACCGCTACCCTGTCCTCACTGATACCGCCGAGCATCCTCATGATCATCGCCGCCTCGACCGCGAACGTCTCGGTAGGCGCTGCACTCGCGGGAGGATTTGGACCGTCCATTGTCCTGATCATCGTCCTGATGCTTGTGAATTTCTTCCTGTCGGCACGCCATGGTTACGGCGAGGTCTCAAGGACGCCTTTCAAGAAGGGCCTTCGGATCGTCCTCGGGGGAATCCCGGCCATGGGCGGCCCGGTGATCATCCTGGTGGGCATGTTCAGCGGGCTCGTCACGCCCACGGAGGCGGCCGCCGTTGCCGTCTTCTACAGCCTGCTGGTCGGCATCTACGTCTACCGGGACATGAAGTGGCGCCAGATGCCCAAGATGATCGTGGACGCCGGCCTCACCACCGGCACCATCCTGCTCATCGCCATGATCGCCGGCGTCGCCTCTTACATCTTCACCATTGACGGGCTGCCGGCAAAGGTCAGCAGCTGGCTGCTGAGCGTCAGCACTAACCCCACCATCGTCATGCTACTGATCGGCCTGATCCTGATCGTCATCGGAACCGTGATGGACAAAGTCGCAGCCATCCTGCTTTGCACACCGGTGCTCATGCCCGCGGCCGTGTCTTCCGGTGTGGATCCCGTCCACTTCGTCGTTTTCCTCGTTGCTGCCCTTGCCGTTGGCCTGGTCACGCCGCCTGTCGGCGTCTGCCTGTTCGCGGCATCCTATGTCAGCGGGCTGCCGATGGAGAAGATCGTGAAGGCCGCGGTGCCGCTGTACGTGGTCATGGTGATTGCCATCGTCATGCTGGCCATCTTCCCGCAACTCATCCTGTGGCCGTCTGATCTCCTGACCAAGCAGTAACGCCGCCCCCAATTCGCTATCGCCTACAGTCACAGAAACAGGACAACCATGCCTTCCCCCATCCGGAAAACCGTCAGCAGCTACATTGCCGGTTCTGCACGCCCTAATCGCTAAAGGATCCCCAATGCCTGAACATGACCACCCAGCGCTTGCCCTGATGGGATTAGGGCCGATGGGGGAACCCATGGCGCGCCGGCTGCTGAAGGGCTACGGCGAACTGACAGTCTGGAACCGGTCTACTTCGAAGGCCGAAGCCTTGGTGGGCCTGGGCGCCCGCGTTGCGACCTCACCCTTTGAGGCGGCCGCCGACATCGTTCTCACCGTGTTGCCAGACCTAAGCCACGTCGAAGCGTTGCTTCCGGGAGAAGAGGGCCTGATAGCCGGATGGACAGCCAAGGGCATTGCCCGACCGATACTCGTCGTGCACGGAACCGTCTCGCCGGGGGCAGTGGCGGCCTTTGGCGAACGGATGCTTCGCGAACACGGCGTCCGAGTCCTGGATGCCCCCGTCAGTGGCGGCACCGTGGGCGCCGAAAACGGCACCCTGAGCATCATGGTGGGCGGGCACGAAGACACGTTTAGCTCGGTCACCCCGGCGTTCGGGTTCATGGGCAGCACCATCCGGCACATGGGCTCGGGAGGTTCGGGCGCGCTGGCCAAGGCCTGCAACCAGATCGTGGTCGCCGGCACGGTCACGGCAGTTTCCGAAGCCATGCTTCTCGCGCGCGGCGGGGGACTGGATCCATCGGTGATGCTTGAACTGCTTCGGGGTGGGCTGGCCGACTCCGAGGTGCTGCGCCAAAAAGGGCACAGATGGATAGACGGCGATTTCACTGGTGGCGGCAGCGCCCAAAACCAGCTGAAGGACCTCAACTTCGTGCTGGGGGCGGCTAGAACAGCACTCCTGGAGCTGCCCCTGAGCACGGTAATCCGGGATCTTTTCGAGGATATGGTCGCGCGGGGCGACGGCGCCCTTGACCACACAGGAATCCTCCGGACCCTTGCACAGCGCACCAGCGCAGCCCTGTGAACATCTGTTATCAGGCACCCGCAGGGCGCTTGATAACAGAAGGCCTGTCACGAGCGGGTGTCGAGGTAGTGCAGAATCGCCCGGGCCGTTTCCTCCGGAGCGCTGACGTGGGGGCAGTGCCCGGTGGCCTGGAGCTGCACCAGGGTGCTGTGATCCAGATTCTTGTGCAGGTAGGCGCCCACTTCCGGAGGGGCAAGCCGATCGTCGGAGCACTGCAGAATCAGGCAGCTGGTGCGCAACTTTTTCAGTTCAGGGCGGGTGTCGGAGAAAAAGGTTACCCCGGCGAAGTGCCGTGCGATGGTCGGATTTGTCCGGCAGAAGCTGCCACGCAGATCCTCCGCTAATTCCGGCTCTTGCGGGTTGCCCATAACCATGGGCGCCAAGGCCGCGGCCCAGGCGAAATAGTTGCTGTCCAGAGATGCCAGCAGGCCCTCGATGTCTTCCCGCGAAAACCCGCCCACGTAGCCGTCGTACGAGTCATCCGTATGACGGGGTGAAGGAGCAAGCAGGACCAGGTGGGAGAAACGGTTGGGGTCCTGCACTGCGGCGATCACGGCGATCATCGTGCTGACACTGTGGCCCACCAGGATGACGTCCTCAAGTTCAAGGGCGGCGCAAATCTCCAGCAGGTCCGACGCGTACCCATCCAGGGACCCGTACTTCTCCCAGTCATAGGCACTGATGTCGGAGTTTCCTGCACCTACATGATCAAAAAGCACCAGCCGGTAATCATCAACGAAATAGGGCAGCAGCTTCCGCCACGTAGCCTGATCGCAGCCAAAACCGTGGGCAAACATCATCACAGGCCCATCATCCCGGCCAAATATGGTGACGTTGTTCCGGCCGATTACCGCAGCAGCTGCTTCGATCACATTCTCACTGACCCTCCGTAGGGTGGCGTCCTGTCCCAGACTATCCACAGGAAATAGCGAATCCTAGGATCCTCCGTGTCCTTGGCCAACGCAGTCAGACTGCTGCACAGCCGCCAGGAGAACGCCCTAGCGATCCCGACGTCGACCCTGACCGCTTCGGCCGCGAGACAGCCGCAATGTGGGACCGGCTCCAAGCCCAAACGCACCATGGAACTGTCCTCAAGCCCCGATTTGTAGCCGGTCCTTGGCCTGCGCGGGCTGTGCCTGCGCGCCCTGCCCGCCTGGTCCAGGAACCTGGCTGGAGACCGGCTTCACCCGCCGGAGTGCCGCAAGGATGGCCCGCCCCACCACCGCGATTCCGATCACCGTGGTGCCCGCGCGCAGGGTGTCCCAGCCCGCCGTCGACGTCACCAGCGAATACAGCAGGAAGCTGCTCAGGTTGGTGCCCAGCGGCGCGCCGGGCACATAGGAGATGCCGGTGCCGGCGCCCACCGCGAACGGCCAGAACCACAGGTTGGTCAGCAGTCCGAACAGGTAGGACGCCACGACGCCGTAGGCCGCCAGCATCCACAGTTCGGCCTTGCCCCGCACGCGTCGTGGGAGCAGGCCAGCCCCGGCGCCCACCCACGCGCAGGCGAAGATCTGGAACGGTGTCCACGGCCCGATCCCGCCCCACAGCGCGCTTGAGAGCGCAATCGTGGCGGCGCCGAGCAGCATGCCGAAACGCGCGCCGAACGCCCTGCCGGCGAGGATCAGCAGGATGAACACTGCTTCAACGCCTCCGACGCCGGTGCTCGCCACCCGCACTGCGGAGCCGACCGCTGCCAGGACGCCGAGCAGCGCCACCGTGTGGGCGGAGCGCACGGATCCGTCGAGGGACACGACGACGGCGACGGCGGCGAGCGGCGCGATGGCCAGCGCCGCGTAGGGGAGGGCCGCAGCGGCATCCTGCGGTAGGGCTGCGGCGAGCAGCGGCCAGCAGAACGCTGCGAGGGCGAGGAGGTTTGCAGCTGCGAGGACGGCGAGTTCCACGCCACGCGGCATCCGGAGTCGGCGCTGCCGTGTCGGGGCGTGCGGGTCCGGTTGTTCGGTGACGCGTGGCCGGGGTCCGGCATTTTCCTGCCGGGGAAGCGGAAGGGGCGGTTCCGGGGCGGCTTCTGGTGCGGAGGCAGGCGCGACGCCGTCACGCATCGGGAGGATCCGGGCACCGAGGCCGTGGGCAAAGTCGTGGTCGTGGGTGGCGATGAGGACCGACGCGCCGGAGTCCGCTGCCGCCCGCAGCGCCGCTGCGACTGCTGCTCGTGCCGCAGGATCGAGTCCGCGGGTGGGCTCGTCGATCAGGAGTACCTGGGGGTTGTCCATGGTCTGCAACGTGATGGCCAGGATCCGGCGTTCACCGGCTGAGAGGTCGCGGGGGTGCTCGTGCCCAATGGGAATCCGGACGTCTCCCCGCAGACTGGCCAGGTGTGAAGCCGCGGAGATTGGGGGACGCTGGTCAGCGCCACGGTCTGCGTGGCGCCCGGCGCGCGCCTGCCGCTTCTCGGCCGCGCGGAGCTCGCCCGCGACCGTATCCCTGGTGAAGAGGTCGTCCGAGGCGTCCGGCACGAGGGCGACGCGGCCGCCGTCGACCGTGCCGCCGTCGACCGTTCCTTCACCCAGGGCGAGCGCCACCAGGAGGGACGACTTCCCGGCACCGTTCGGCCCCACCAGGGCCACCACTTCACCCCGGTGCAGGGTCAGGGACGCCTCGCGCACGAGCGGCTTGCCTTTTCTGTGCACGGCGAGGTTTGTAGCAGTCAGGACGGGCGCGTACTCAGCTGGCTCCGCAGTTGGACGGACCTCGCGCGGCGCAGAAGGGGAGGGCGCCGCACCCGGTACCAGGGCGCCGTCGTCGATGGTCCACCACGCATCGGCAACCGGGACGAACTGCGCCGCTCGGTGCTCCGCCACGATGACGCAGACACCGTCATCGTGGGCGAGGCCGTTAAGCACGGCGATGACTCGGGCGCGGGCCGCGGTATCAAGGTCGGCCAGGGGCTCGTCGACCAGGAGCAGGGCCGGGCGGTCCACCACTGCGGCGGCGATGGCCACGAGTGTTGCCTCACCCGCCGAGAGGGTGCTGATGTTCCGGTCCAGCAGCGCCGACACCCCGATGCGCTCCGCGACCTCCACTACCCGGGCCTTGGCGGTCGCGGAGGCCATGCCGCGCAGCTCAAGGGTCAGGGAGATCTCGTCCCGGACCCGGGTGGAGGCGAAGGCGGCGCGGGGATTCTGCAGGACGACGCCGATGAACCGGGCGGTATCGCGCGGCGCCGTGGCGGCGCGGTCCGTCCCGGCGACGCGCACGGTGCCGGAAATTTCGCCGCCGTCAACGTGGGAGAGGAGGCCGGCGATGCCCCGCAGGACGGTGGACTTGCCGGAGCCGGTGGGCCCGGTAATAACAGTGATGGACCCGCTCGACGGCGTGAATCCGGCGACGCGTATCTCCGCGTCACCGATGCGGAACTGTGCGTCCCGGACCAGAAGCGGGCCGCCGTCGTTCCCTGGTTGGTGCGTTGCCCGGCTCCCGAAGCCGCGCAGCTCCAGGGCCGCGGCAACCCGGCTGGCGTGCTCAAGGGTGCGCTCGAGCACGGGCACCAGGGCGCGGGGCCCGAAGCGTTCGCCCCGCAACCGGAACGCCAGGCGGACGGAGGATACGGCGTCGGCGAGTGCCGGGAGCGCCGCCCAGGCCACCACGAGTGTCCGGGCCAGGCCCTGCATGGGGCCGCGGCGGGCCAGGTGCACGAAGCCGCGGGCAACATCCACCCATGCGTTCAGCAAGCCGAACGCTAGGAACATCCCGGCAATCGGCAGGGCGGACACGACTGCGGCCCACAGGCCTTGTCCCGTGACCGGACCAAGGAAGACCACATGCGCGTACGGGGCAGGCAGCCGCACGGGCGGCAGGTCGAGCAGAACCGGTTCCCCAAGGCCCGCCCCGTTGAAAAGGATGCGGTAGATGACCCGCGCCGCGATGAAGACGACGGCGAGAGCCGCCGCTGCGCGTAGCGGCGCGGGTCGAAAGGTCATGCTGCGGGGGCGGCCGGTTCGCCGTCGACCGTGTAGAGCAGTTCAAGGCTCTCGCCCGGGCTGACCTGCAGGGTAGCGAGGCCTTCCTGGGCGTAGGCCCAGTCACCGGTGGTCGGCTTCACCCAGAGGGACCAGTAGGCAAATGCGGCGGGCATTCCCGCGCACTCTTCCTTGTACGTGCCGCCCTTGTGGGTGATCTCAAGATCCGCGGCCGGGACGCCGTTCACACGGCACACCAATTCGGTGGGGTACTGCGTGGTGCCCACGGTTTTCACCTTGGCCTCTTCAAGCACCTTGGAAGCGGCGGTCTTAGCGTCCACGGACACGCACACGGACGTGTCAGCGGCATCCTGCTTCAAAGAACCCGAATCGACGATGACCTTTACGCCGGTGCAGGACCCGGAGGCGGCGCTGGAGGACGTCGCCGGGGAAACGGGCGCAGGGGTGGTTGGCTGGGTGGCGGCCGGTGTGGAACAGGCGGCGAGGGTAAGCAGGAGACCGGCGGCGGCGAGGGAGCTCGCGGCGGCGGTGCGGATCTTAGTCAAAGTCACCTGTCAAGGGTAAATCGTTGCTTGTCCGGATCCGGATGCCCTCGCGTTGTGTGACGTTCTGGATGGGGGCAGTGCCGAGGCGGCACTGCCCCCATCCAGGCAGCGGACTTGCTTGCCTAGAACCGGGTTGTGCCGCGCATTTTGCGGGGGCGGCCGTCCGGGTCCACTAAAAGGCGGTTTGCAGCATCCGCCCAGAGACGCTGAAGGGGCGGCACCGGTTCTGTAGTGTGGTGCCGCACATGTCCCTTGGGGCGGGGCGAGCGGCGGCCGGTTTTGTGCCAATGGTCCAGAGCGTCGGCGGCGGCATTCCACAGTTTGAGCCCATCCGCCGGGGCATGGAGCTGGGGGTCATTCTGGTCCAGGCCCAGGTGTTCGGCCCAGAGCTGGAGCCGGAGCCCCTGGGCCAACAGACGGGAAGCCCCGGGACCAGTGTCTGCGCCGGGTGTTTCCCACTGACCAGCAGTGGTGTCGATGACCGCGCAGGTAAGCTCGCTGTCCGTGGTCCAGGATCGACGGTTGAAGTTGTCCGACCCGCAAGTGAACCAGGTGTCGTCGATGATGCAGATCTTTGCGTGGACATAAATCGGAGTCCCGGCTCTGTTCTCCAGATTGAACACGCCGAATCTGTCCGGTGCAACGCGGCGCATTCTTTCGATGGCGCGCAGTTGTCCGAGCCGCTTGGGTGGCCCTCCCAGCGGACCGTCGGAGTCCGGGTAGCGTGGCACCACGGCGATCACGTTCAACCCGGGGTTCTGCTCGAGGGCAGCTGCGATTCCGGCTGCGACCTCTGCCGACCACAGGTACTGGTCCTCGATGTAAATCAGCGAGCGGGCCAGGGCGAAAGCTTTCGTGTAAGCCCGGGCAACGCTCCGCTCCCCGCCAGGGGCGAATGGGAACGGCGGATGCTTCACACCATAGGTGCGCAGCAGCTGCACGGCGTGCGGGCCGGCCGGTGGCGGTGCCGGTGCCGTCTCCGGCAGGGGTTCTGGGTGCCGGGGCATATCCGCCAGTCGTTGCAGCAGCATCCGGTAAGGTGTGCGCCGGTCCAGGGGATGGGGGTCATTCCACCGTTCAGCGAACAACTCCAGCACATCCGCCACAACCGGGCCGCGCAGTTCGAGGGCGGCGTCGTGCCACGGGGGTTGTTTCCCGTACCGGGAATCCATGGCTACCGCCTGCGGGTCTCCCGCGTGATCAGCGTCGTCCCGGCGGCTGTGGGAAAGGTCGATCCCGCCCACGAACGCGACGTCCTGCGAAGGGTCTTCACGACGGCGGATGACGAACAATTTCTGGTGATGGCAGCCAAAGAGGCGCACCCGCTGATCCAACAGCACCTCGCCGCCGGCGTCGTTGATCTGGCGGCTGAGGAGCTCGTTGGACCGGTTACTCATGGGGGCAGACACGCGCTCTCCGTGGGACCTCCAGACCAGGCCGCGCACTTCCACTCCCGCCCTGGCTAACCGCGCCAGCAACTCGCCGATCGTCGGCCCGTCCGCCGTAAGCTGCTCGTCTCGATCGCCACGCCAGTCGGTGAACCACACACGGTCTCCCGCCTGCAGAGCCGACAGCTCCTCATGCAGTCGGGCGAAGTAGGTTGCCCCGTGAATCAGGGGCCGCACGAGGTTGCCTTCCGACCACGACGGCGATCCCGCACCGCCCGCGTGCACGCCGGTGGCGTCATTTCCCCGCTCACTGCTACTCAAGAACCAGTAATCAGGACCACTGTTCACTCGATGTTCCCTTCGGGACCCGAGGCCGGTCACTAAGCGTCCGGCCTACTCAGTAGCCTACGACTGTGGTGACCAATGTCATCGGGTTGGGGTCATCGTCCTGGCAATTCCGGAGGTCTGGCGCAGCAACCACGCACCCGACAACCCTGCCCAGCCGGAGGTTTTTATGAGGCAACGTATCGGCCTCCGCGGAGGTTGTTTATGAGCCAGTTCGCAACCTTGTGTCGGCCGACGTCGAGGTCTACCGTAATGCCATGGTTCGGCGAATTCGCGGAGATGCGACAG
Source organism: Arthrobacter sp. 4R501 (assembly GCF_002929755.1). Lineage (NCBI taxonomy): Bacteria > Bacillati > Actinomycetota > Actinomycetes > Micrococcales > Micrococcaceae > Arthrobacter > Arthrobacter sp. 4R501. Next base: position 121,696 of record NZ_PJIW01000007.1, read on the forward strand.
CGGCGGCGGCCGTCATGGTGGCGGGATCGGCGACGTTCCTGGCCGGGGCTTTTATGCCAGTCTCGCGGGTGTACGTCGAAGGAGACCCGCAGCGCAAACTGGCGATTCTGCTGGCGAACCCTGGGCAGTGGAGTGCCCAGCAAGTGCTCTTGGCCGCAGGCACAGCTGCGTTGCCCGTTGGGGTGGTGATGCTCGCCCGTCACTGGGATACGGGAAGCGACCGGGGCAGTCAGGACCTCTTGGCGGGGCAGCGGCTTGCCCAAGGCGCCGCGCTTGCGTGGGTCGCGGGAGCTGGTCTGTTCCTGGGGCACCTGAAGGCGCGCTACAGGGATCCGGAGGCCTTCGCGTTGGGAAATATGCCCGTATGGCCCTTTCAGGGGTACATGAGGCTGAGCCTTGCCGGCATGGCTGCCCTGGGTGGCGGGTTGCTGGCACGGGCGCGTGCCCACGCCGATTCCGGCGCCCTGCCAAGGGACCCGAGCTGGCCGGGTTGGCTCAATGTGGGCGGGGCCGGAGTCTTCGCCACCGTCCTGGTGTCTACCGGTGACCTGCCGCCCCTGATGGTCTACCTTGTGGAGCTGACGACCGGGGTTGCGCTGATAAGGCAGATCCGCCGGGGCGCCAACCGGGAGAGTCCTGCCTGACTCCTCGCGGATCCTCAAGATGCCGAGCGGGTGTCGAACGCCGCAGCCGACTCCCGCAGGAGGCGTGCAACGGTGTCCACCGGCGTACTGGTTGACCGTCGTCGGTCGAACCGGCGCAGAACGATCCGCCGCGTTCCGAGCCCGGGGACGTCCAGGACGTCGACCCCGTCGTGGGCGACGCCACTCAACGCCAAAGTGGGCACGATCGCGATACCCTCGCCCGCAGCGACGAGCGCGAGTGCGGTCAGCGTTTCCTGGTACTGGTGCACGGTTTCCATCTGGGCGCCCGTTGACTGACGGAGCCGGCCGAGCACTGCAGAGTTGGCGGCTGTGGGCTCGACGCCGAGCCACGGAAGTGGCAGCCGGGCAAGGTCGATGTTCTCGGTACTGAGCAGGGCGCCGGCGGGAACCACCAGTTTCCATGGCTCGTCCAGCAGGGGCTCCTCGGTCATTCCTGCGGAAAGTGAACGCTGTTCGGCCGTCGTCGAATCGAGCTCGACCACGACGGCGTCGAGTTGGCGCTGGCGGAGCAGCCGCATCAGGGCAGGGAAGTCGTCTTCGACGATCCGGATCTGTAATTGCGGGTACTGGGAGCGCCACTCTGGCAGGCGCGGGATCACCACCGTCCGAATGAAGCTGGTGAATCCGCCCACGCGCACTACCCCTGCGATCTTGGCCCCGCCTTCGATGCGGGCGCGGGCGACGCTGAGTGCGCGTTCAATCTCCTCGCCTGCTTCCGCCACTGCCAGTCCGGCGGGTGTCAAAACTGAGCCTTTGGGCGTGCGAACCACCATGGCGTGGCCCGTCTCGTCCTCCAATTTGCTGAGCTGCTGTGAGACGGCCGAGGCCGTAATTCCCAGCTCGTCAGCCGCGGCGAGCACCCCGCCCGTACGGGCAACCGCAAGAAGAACGCGCAGCCTGCGCGGATCGATATCCATGTTAAGTAGTTCTAAACCATACCTTCAGTGAAATGCAATTGCTCTAAAGGTGTTTCGAAACTCATAATTGCTGTTAAACCGGACGTGCCCGGCGGAAGAATCCAGGCAACACCCTCTTCCGAACCACTACCTATAGCCCGCCGTCTACACTCCGCCCAGCGGGTGGCAGCCGGGCATCACCTCTGAAAGGACATCATGGAACTGCTGTGGGAAATCGCAGGTTGGTCGGGGGCAGTTCTGATCCTGTCGGCATACCTGTCTGTTTCCATGGGTTGGTTGAAGGCCGGCAAGCGCTTCCAGGTGGCCAACCTCATCGGTGCCTGTGCCTTCATCGTCAACGGTGCGGTCCACCAAGCATGGCCCTCAGTGGTCACAAACGTGGCCTGGTGCCTTATTTCCGCCGTCGCGATTCTTCGTATGCGCGCCACGCACGAGTCGCCGGTTGCCGCAGCTGAGGCCCCGCAGGTGCAGTTTCCCGGCGTCCCTGACACCACCGGCCAGATCGCTGTTGTCGAGGCAATTACGTCTGCCGTTCACGGCGACGTCGCCGGACGGGCGGCTGAGTGCCAGGCCAGCCGGCGTGAGGCGCGGGCAACAGTGCCGACGGCGCGGACGTCCTGAGCTGGGGAAGGTCCCCCTCAGCCAGTATGCACCCAATGAGAGCGGACGACGGCGGGCGCCTCCCGCCGTCGTCCGTCACCTAAGCCCCGCCCGGGCAAGCCCGCCCGCTTAGTCGGCGAACCGCAGCCCCTGGGCTTCGAGGGCAGCCTCCAAGATCCTGACCGCTTTGGGGCCCACGCCGTGCATCGCGAGCAGCTCCTCACGGCTGCGTGCAGCGACCTGGACCAGCGAGTCGATGCCGGCCGCGAGCAGGGCACTGTTGGCCGGGCGTCCGATCGGCGGAAGATCGCCGACCTGGGCGGGAGCGTCACGGGTGCTCATGGCGGGGGCCCTTCCTTAGAGGCGGAGTTCCATAAAAACGCTGGTTGGATCCACGACGTAATCGGCGAAAGGCGGGCACTCGGTGAAACCGTTGCGGGCATACAGGCGCCGCGCCGGAGCAAAGAAGTCCTCGGTTCCGGTCTCAAGATAGAGGCGCTCAAGATTGCGGGCGCGGGCGTCGTCGAGGATGTGCCGGAGCATGAGCGTGGCCACGCCCCGCCCCCGCGCGTTTGCCGTGGTGCGCATGGACTTGATCTCGCCGTGTCCGGGGGACCCGGGCGGGGAATCCAGGAGTTTGAGCGCGCCGCACCCCAGCAGGCCGCCGGCCTCCCTGGCCGTCCAGAAAGTGATTGACGGCGCGGACAGCGCCGAGTGGTCCAGCGCGTGGACGCTTTCGGCCGGCGACGTGGCGAACATGTCCGCCAGGTGTTCGCTCAGGAGCTGATGGACATCGTGGCGTGCGGGGTCATCCCGGTCAATGGAAATCATCGCCTTAAATATATGCCAAACGGCAGGACCCTTGCCGGGTCCTGCCGTTGACGCGTGTGGATGCTCGCTCCTGCGCCCGGCTTTCGGGCTACCTGTTGCGATGGAGTGCAGGAGCGGCTCCCTTACGCCTGCCGACCATGCGCCGGCAGCCTTTGGGCCGCGGCGGGGTTTCTGCCCGCCGCGGCCGGAGAACTCACATGATGCCGGTGGGTACCAACAGGGCCCAGGCCAGCGCAGGAGCCGCCAGCACCACGCCGCCCGCGTACATCATCAGCTGCTTGTAGACGCGCTGCCGGTCGTCCTCGCGGGCGTTGGCCACTACCAGGGCGCCGTCGGTGGAGAAGGGCGAGACGTCCACAACGGTGGCGGCGATGGCCAGTGCGGCCACGGTGCCGGAGGCGCTCAGCGAGCTGGTGGCCAGCAACGGACCCGCCAGCGGAATGAACGCGGTGAGCAACGCCGTCGACGATGCGAACGCGGAGCCTACGCCGATCACGTAGCAGAGGACCAGCGCTACCAGCAGCGGTGCGCCCAAGGCCAGTGCCTGCTCGGCGAGGGTATCGATGACGCCTACGTGCTGGAGGAGGGAAACATAGGTGATCATGCCGGCCACCAGCAGGACAGTGGACCAGGAAACGCCGCCAATGAAAGTACGGTGTTCCTTGATGTTGACCAGCGCCAGGAGAAGGCCGGCGGAGAGGGCTACGAAGCCGATCGGCATGTGGAATCCGAGCGCGCACACCAGCATGGTGGCAATCAGTACCAGCGTCAGGATCTGCTGGCCGTGGGGCCGGCCCGCGGTGGCCGTCTCCAGGTCGGCGTGCTGGCCGTCGCCGTCGCGCAGCTTGCCCAGCAGGGTGAACAGCACCACGGTCAGGACCGAGAGGATGAGGTTGATCGCGAAGCTGGCGGTGAACAGAGCGCCTTGGGAAATGGGGAAACCGTTTTTCACGGCGATGTCGTGCACCAGCACGCCGGCCACGGAGAGCGGGGAGAAGCCGCCGGCGTGGGCGCCGTTGATAAGGAAAGCGCCCATCACCACCGGGTGGATGCGGGACTCGTAGGCCAGGCCAATGGCAGCCGGTGCCAGCAGGGCGACGGCGGCGGGGGAGAAGGTGCCCAGCGACGTGAGCGCTGCGGCCATCAGGAAGAACACCCAGGGCAGCAGGAGCGTCTTGCCCCGGACCAGGCGAACACAGGTCTGGACGATGATATCGATGGTGCCGTTCCGCTGCGCCATGCTGAAGAAGTAGGTGACGCCGATGATGGTGATGACGATGTTGGCCGGGAAGTCCGCAAGGATCTCCTTGTCAGACATGCCAAGCATGAAATAGCCGACGCCGAAGGAGGCTACCAGCCCCATGACACCGATGTTCAGCGGCCACTTGGTGGCGACGACGAACATCACCACGAGGATGATGAGCGGGATGATCTGTACAGCGGTCATGCTCGTCTCCGATTCCGCGGTGGGCGCCTGGTTGAAGACGCCTCCCGCCAGAACGAGGGCAAGCAAACCAAGGAAGGTGATGCCTACCACCGCCATCAGCAGGATACGGCGGCGGCGGACGGGACGCGGAGACTTTTGGTCCCGGGTCTCCTCAGCAGCGTCGGTGGGGCGTTGCTCAGTTTTAGTCATGGCGGGTACTCCTCATTGAGTGGCTCCCGCGAGGGACGCTTCGGCAGCAGTTCCGAGGGCCTCGGGGAGGTGGATGATGGTGGTTGCGATGGTGCGGGCCGTGCGGTCGACGCCGACGAGCAGGGCGCCGTCGTGATCCTCGGTCCAGGTTTCGATGACTCCGGCGGGGGTTCGCAGTTTCAGCGTGGCCCCCAGCCCGCTGCCGGTAATGGCATGCAGGACGGTGCCCGGGGTGCGGGCTGCCAGGGTCAGGGCGATGCTGCCGGTGATGGCCAGTGCCGGGTGGGGCCGCCCCATCGAAAGCATCATGACGTTGATGTCGCTGCCGTCTTCTGCGGGCGACGGGGCGGCGGCGATGGCCAGCTTGGGGATGGCCCGCGCCGCCTGGGCGGTGGTGGGTGCCAGTCCCATCCGCACTGCCGCCTGCCGCCGGATCTGGTCCAAGGTATCCAGCTGCAGTTCGACGCCGGCCTGCCAACTGTCGTAGCGGTCGGCGTCCAGGCCAAGCTCCTCGGCGCGAACGATCACTACGGGTGCGCCGGCGTCCACCATGGACACTGTCCAGCGGGTTCCGCCGGCGGTGATGGTGTCCGTCACCGAGCCGGTGGGCAGCAGCGTTCCGGTGGTCTTCCCGGCAGGATCGTGGAAGCCGAGGCCCACTCGGTAGCCGGGAAACGGGACGCCAGGCATCTGGGCGTCCGGGACGATGGGCAGGGCGCCGGCGGGGGTTGCTACCCGCTGGACAATGATCTGCCCGGTGTTGGTGTTGCGGGTGACAATCCTGGTAACGTCCCCGCTGGGAACAACCCATCCCTTTTCAATCGCGTACAGGCCAACCACAGCTGAGCAGTTCCCGCAGTTGCTGCCCCAATCCACTGAGGCTTCTTCGATGCCCACCTGAGCGAACGTGAAGTCGACGTCGATATCGTCATCGTCAGGCCGGTGCAGGATTACCGCTTTGCTGGTGGTGGAGGTTGCACCGCCGACGCCGTCGATCTGCCGGGAGTCGGGGCTGCCGAACACTCGGGGCAACAGCGAGTCCAGACTGGTGCCGCCGCCCAGATGCTCGGCTTCAAACACCCAGCACTTGCTGGTGCCTCCGCGCATCCACTCTGCTTCGATCTTCATTGTTCCTTCACATCTCCTGTGCCTCGATTACTTCAAGGGGCCCTGGTAAGAGATTGATCCGGATCACAAATTAAGACAATGTTCAATAATTGATGGGGGATGTAGGATTGCTTCAATCATTGTGGCTGTGCGCCTGCTGCGACGGGCTGTCCGCACCTGCGGCTGCAAGAAGCAGGCCAGGAACCGTGCGCTGCAGGCCTGCGTGCACTAAATGAACTAAATCTGCCGAGGGGTAAAGCAATGCTTAACGACGAGAAGGAGCACCTTTTCGATATTCGGCGCCTCACGCTGTTGCTGGAGGTGGTGGAGCAGGGTTCAATCACCGCCGCGGCGGACCTGATGATGTATTCGCCCTCCGCCGTTTCCCAGCAGCTGCGCAAGCTGGAACAGGAGGTGGGGCAGCCCCTGCTCAACCGCCGCTCCCGTGGCGTTGTGCCTACCGAGGCCGGGCAGGTGCTGGCGGGCCACGCGCGCCAGATCCTCCGCCAGATGCGGGCCGCCCAGTCGGACCTGGACCAGATTGCCGGCCTCAACAGGGGAGCCTTGACCGTGGGTACCTTTCCCACGCTGGCAGGGTCCTTCCTGCCGATCGTCATCCGCGCCTTCAAGAAGCGTTACCCGGCCATCAGCCTCTCGCTGCGCAGCGCCCGTTTCGATGAACTGGTGGCCGACCTGCAATCGGGGGTCACCGGCCTGTGCCTGTTGTGGGATTACCCATGGAACAGGTTCCATGACGACTCCATCCGGGTTACGGAGGTCTTCCGTGAGAGCACCGTGATCCTGGTGGCGGGCAACCACCCGCTCGCCGACCGGGAACAGGTGAGCATGGAGGACCTGCGCGACGAGTCATGGATTGTTCGTGCGGAAGCACATCCGGTGGTGGAGGTGCTGCAGCGTTCAGCCCACAGCGCCGGGTTCGAACCCACCATCGGATTCCTCGCCAACGACTACCAGGAAGCCCAGGCGATGGTCAGTGTGGGGATGGGCGTGGCCATGGTGCCCAAAACCGCCGTCGCGCTTCAGCACCCGGATGTCCGCGTGCTCAGCCTCGGGGACGCTGCCCCCTTGCGCCGCGTTCTGCTCGCCCAGCGCCAGGACAAGGTCTACGCACCGGCAGAGGTGGCTTTCCACTCCACGCTGCTCGAAATTGCCCGCGAACGGGCCGGCGACTACCTCTAAACACGGGGAAATCAGTTGGCTGCGGGTGCTCGCGGCATCGCCGATTCGAGGCCTTCGCTCCGGCACTACCGGGTTGACTTTGGAAGGCCTATCTTTGAGCTGTCACAGCCCAGGGAAAGGAACAACGATGTTCACCTTGCAGATCAGCTATCCAGTCCGGGACTACGAGGCTTTCAAGAAAGTATTCGACTCCGATCCTGCAGGCCGCGCCGCCTCGGGAGCCAGGTCTGTCCGCCTGTTCCGCGATACGGACGACCCGAACAGCGTGGCCGTGCTCCTTGACTTCGACACCAAGGATGCTGCGACTGTCTTTCTGGAACGGCTCCGCAGCGAGGTATGGGACAAGCCCGAGGTGATTGGGCAGCTAATGACGGCAGCGCCCACTGCAAGGATCCTGGAGGAGACGGCCCGCGAGGGTGAGGGAGCGGGCTGACCGCTGACTTGCCCGGTTCCCGCCGAACCACTTAGTTGCGGCCCGAGACGTTGGTCAAACCAGCGGCCACGGGTAACGCATGCCGGTGCGGTCAACCGGTAGCACGCCTTCGCGCAGCAGGCACTGGACGCGGTGCTTCAGAGCGGCGACCTCGTCGACGTCGAGGAGTTCGGCCACGTCGGGAGGCGCCGCTTCTGCGAGCGGAGCGATGTCCTCGAGCAGTGCCACCGGGATGGGTTCGCCGGCGAAATCCCAGATCACGGTGCGTAGCTTGAAGCTGGCTGAGAAGCACAGCCCGTGGTCGATGCCCCACACCCGGCCGTCTTCGCCGCGCAGCACGTGACCGCTCTTACGGTCGGTGTTGTTGGTGACGTAGTCGAACAAGGCGATGCGTGCCAGCTCACGATGGGTCTCCGGGGCATCGGCGTACAGCGTGAAGTAATGCTCCTGGAAGTCGCCCTCGATGAACCACTGCAGCGACCCGACCCCCAGTGGCGCCTCTTCGCGGATCACCGTCGGCGGCACGAGACCCCACCCCAGCGACTCGCTGAGCAGGTAGGCTGCCCGTTCGCGTCGGTAGAGGCCGGGCTCGAAATCGGACAGCGGCCGTTCCCCGGCCTCCGGCTTGTAGACGGCATACGCTGACTCTTCCCCGCGGGAGACGTGGACGAGGAACGTCTCATTACTGCTGCGCGGGATCCGCCCCACCAGTTCCACGCTGCCCTCGCAGAGCAGGATCAGCTCACGGCCGGACACCGTCTGCCCCGTTTCACCGTCTGTCGCACCGGTAGCACCCACTCACGGCCCTCTCAGCCCACTCAGCGGTTCCGACGTCGAATTCACCATCAGCACGGCCGGCGCCTGGCCCTCCACAAACGAGATGGCCGACACCGAACCCGGGCTGATGACGATCCGCTGGAAGAGATCCAGGGGAGTGCCCAAAGCATGGGCCACGGCGGCCTTAATGGGATCGGCGTGGGAGAAACACACCACCACGCCGCCGGCGTGGGCCGTGCGCAACGCCTCCAGCGATCCGACAATCCGCGCCTGCATTTCCGTGAAGCTCTCGCCGTTCGGGAAACGGAAGGTCGAGGGGCTGTGCTGGACCGTCTGCCACTCCGGCAGGGCGGCCACGTCCCCCAGAGCAGCCCCGGTCCAGTCGCCGAAATCGCATTCGAGCAGGCCGTCGTCGTACGTCACGTCCCGTCCTGCGCGGGCCGCCGTCGGCTCCGCCGTCTCAACGGCGCGCTCCAGCGGCGAGGAATAAACGGCGTCGACCGGAAGGTCCGCGAGACGCTCCGCGACCTTTTCAGCCTGTGCGTGGCCGGCGTCGGACAGATGCAGCCCCGGTGCCCGCCCTGGCAGCACCCTGCCCGTCGTCGGGGTCACCCCATGGCGCACCAAAAGGAGCAAGGTGCCAAATGCACCCGATGGTGTTGCCGGCGATTCCGGCGGCATGGCTGCAGTCATCAGGATCAAGCCTAGCGTTCGCCGCCTGCCCCGTGCCTCGCAAGCTCGGCCCGGGGACCCCGGGCGCCTCTCTTAGCCGCCCGTGAGCAGGGAATCTGGAAAATCCCTCGATTCCCTGCCCTGTGGAGGTCTACCGTAGAGGAGTGAGTGATCGCCCCGATATCTTCACTGTTGGTGAACTGCGTGCCTCCGGCCACGTGCACAAGGACCTGCGCCGCGAAATCCGTGACAACCTGCTCGCCGCGCTCGCCGACGGCCGCGATCCGTGGCCCGGGATGTTTGGCTTCAGCCGGACCGTCCTGCCCCAGCTAGAGCGGGCCCTGCTCGCCGGGCACGACGTGGTCCTGCTCGGCGAACGCGGGCAGGGCAAGACACGGCTCCTGCGCACCTTGGCCGGGCTGCTGGACGAGTGGTCGCCCGTAATCGAGGATTCGGAACTCAACGAACACCCGTACGAACCCATCACGGAACACTCCCGTGCCCGCGCCCTCACCGAGGGGGACCGGCTGCGCGTGGCGTGGCGCCACCGCTCGGAACGGTACGTCGAGAAGCTTGCGACGCCGGACACTTCCGTCGCCGACCTGATCGGCGACATTGACCCGATGCGGGTGGCTGAGGGCCGACGCCTCGGCGACCCGGAAACCATCCACTACGGCCTGGTCCCGCGCTCCAACCGCGGAATCATCGCCATCAACGAGCTGCCCGACCTCGCCGAGCGCATCCAGGTCTCGATGCTCAACGTGATGGAGGAACGCGACATCCAGATCCGCGGCTTCGTGCTGCGGCTGCCGCTGGACGTCCTCGTGGTCGCGTCCGCCAACCCGGAGGATTACACGAACCGCGGCCGGATCATCACGCCGCTGCGGGACCGCTTCGGTGCCGAGATCCGCACCCACTACCCCCTTGAGCTCGACGACGAGGTGGCCGTCATCAAGCAGGAGGGGCACCTGGTGGCCGGCGTCCCGCCCGTCATCCTCGAGATCCTGGCCCGCTACACCCGGGCGCTGCGGCAGTCCCCGGCGATCAACCAGACCTCCGGGGTGTCCGCACGGTTCGCCATCGCGGGCGCCGAAACTGTTGCCGCGGCAGCCCTTCGCCGTGCCAGTGTGCGGGGCGAGGACGAGGCCGTGGCCCGGATCATCGACCTGGACGCGGCGGTGGAAGTCCTTGGCGGGAAGATCGAGTTCGAGTCCGGTGAGGAGGGGCGTGAACAGGAAATCCTCGACCATCTCCTGCGCATGGCCACCGCGGAAGCCGTGCGGGCACACTTCCACGGCATCGACATGGGCCAACTTGTGGCCGCGCTCGACGGCCACACCACGGTGACCACGGGGGAACTGGTCACCGCGCGGGAGTTCCTGGCGAACCTCCCGTCCCTCAACGGCTCCGGTCTCTACGACCAAATCAGTGAGCGCCTGGGTGCCACGAACGACGGGCAGCGAGCCGCCGCCGTCGAACTCGCTTTGGAAGGCCTGTACCTCGCCCGGCGGATTGCCAAGGAATCCGACGACGAGGCAACGGTTTACGGCTAAGTAGTTCCACAGCGGAGGACAGGAGGGCCCATGAGCGTTCACAACCGGTCCAGATACAGCCGGTACAGGGGCGGGCCGGATCCGCTCGCCCCGCCGGTGGACCTGGCGGAGGCGCTTGACGCCGTCGCCGAGGACGTCATGGCCGGCTACTCGCCGCGGCGCGCCCTGCAGGAGTTCCTGCGCCGCGGCGGCCGCAGCCGGGAAGGCCTCGACGACCTCTCCGCCCGGGTCCAGCGGCGGCGCAAGGACCTTCTGGGCCGGCACAAGCTGGACGGTACCCTCAGCGAAGTCCAAAAGCTGCTGGACACGGCGGTGCTGGAGGAGCGCAAACAGCTGGCCCGTGACGCCATGATGGACAACACCGACCGCGCCTTCCGGGAGATGCAGCTGCAGAACCTGCCCCGGTCCACGGCGGCGGCAGTCAACGAACTGGCCTCCTACGACTGGCAGTCGAGCACGGCCCGGGAAGCCTACGAGCGGATCAAGGACCTGCTGGGCCGCGAGGTCCTTGACCAGCGGTTCGCCGGCATGAAGCAGGCGCTCGAGAACGCCACCGATGAGGACCGTGCGGCCGTCAACGAGATGCTGCAGGACCTCAACGGGCTCCTCGACAAACACCGGCGCGGCGAGGACACCGACGCGGACTTCCAGAACTTCATGGCCAAGCATGGCCACTTCTTCCCCGAAAATCCACGGTCCGTCGAGGAGCTGATCGACGCCCTCGCCCAGCGCGCAGCAGCCGCCCAGCGGATGCTGCAGTCCATGTCCAAGGAGCAGCGGGAGGAGCTGATGAACCTCTCCGCCCAGGCGTTCGGCTCGCCGGAACTCATGGCCCAGCTCGGCCAACTCGACGACACCCTGCGCGCACTGCGCCCCGGCGAAGACTGGACCGGCTCCGAACGGTTCGAGGGTGAGGAAGGGCTCGGCCTGGGCGACGGAACCGGCGTGTTGCAGGACCTCGCCGAGCTGGACGAGCTGTCCGAACAGCTCTCACAGTCCTACAACGGGTCCCGCCTGGACGATCTGGACCTCGACGCGCTGGCCCGCCAGCTCGGCCAGGATGCCGCCGTGACGGCACGCACCCTGGCGGAAATCGAGAAGGCAATGCACGACGGCGGGTACCTCCACCGCGGGGCGGACGGGGATCTGCGGTTGTCACCGCAGTCCATGCGGCGGCTCGGGAGGGCGCTGCTGCGGGATACCGCCAGGCAACTGTCCAGCCGGCAGGGACGCCGGGACACCCGCGTGGCAGGGGCAGCCGGGGAACAGACCGGCTCCAGCCGTCCCTGGGAGTTCGGCGACGCCGAGCCGTGGGACGTCACGCGAACCATCACCAACGCTATCCGGCGGACCATTGCCGACGGCGGCGACCCGGGCAGCGGACTGCGCCTCGCCGCGGACGACATCGAGGTTGCCGAAACTGAGGCGCGCACCCAGGCCGCCGTGGTCCTGCTGGTGGACGTGTCCTTCTCGATGGCCGCCCAGGGACGCTGGGTGCCCATGAAACGCACCGCGCTCGCCCTGCACCACCTCATTTCCACGCGTTTCCGCGGCGACCGGCTGCAGCTGATCACGTTCGGCCGCTACGCGCAGACCACGGACATTGGCGAGCTCACCGCCTTGCCGCCCTTCCAGACCAAGGGAACCAATCTGCACCACGGCCTACTGCTGGCCGGCCGGTTCTTCCGCAAGCACCCGTCCATGCAGCCCGTCCTCCTTGTGGTGACCGACGGCGAACCAACCGCGCACCTGCTGGGCGACGGTGAGACCTGGTTCGACTACCCGCCGCACCCGGAGACCATCCGGCTTACCGTGGCCGAGCTCGACCGCCTGGGGCGTGCCGGCACACAGGTCACGTTCTTCCGGCTCGGCGGCGACCCCGGGCTCGAGCGGTTCGTCCAGCGGATGGCGCGCCGGGTTGGCGGCCGGGTGGTGGCGCCCGAGACCGGGGACCTGGGCGCCGCCGTGGTGGGGGAGTACCTCCGCGCCCACTTCCGCGGACGCCCCTACGGCGACTCGGACTGGGTCAAGTAGAACGCCTGACTCAAACGGTCGACGGCGGAAGGTCCCGCCGTCGTGCGTTTCCTTCCGTCGTGGCTGCTTCTGTCTCCGGCCGGGCTGGGGGTGTCTGGCAGACACTGCCGCTGGCCAATCGCGCTGCGTACCGTGGAACTTGTGGACAGAAAAGAAGACATCCGTGCCCGGAGGACATCGCCGACGGCGTCGCCTACATGGTCACCCGGCCCCGGCACGCCTCCATCGGAGAACTCTGGATCATGCCCACCGACCAGGCCTGAACGGAGGCGCGGGAGCAATCACGACGTATGCCCCGGAGCAAGGCTCGAGGGCATACTCCGGGATTGCTGATTTAGCCTACGAGGGCGCGGGTGTGGTCGTTGAGGAACATTCCACGAGGATCGAACTCGCGGCGTACTTGGATGAAAGTGTCCAGCTCCGGGTAGAGGCGTTCCAGGCGGCTCCTGGTCATGAAGTGGATTTTCCCCCAGTGCGCACGTGGCGCGAATTCCTGCAGTGCCGCATCAGCATCCCGGAAGAACTGCCAGTAGTCTGTCCCGGGCTCGGTGGTCAGAGTAATAACGGTGCTGTCGCGCCCCTGGAACTGGGACATGTAGCCTTCATCGGCCTTCACCCAGCGGACCTCAACGGGGTACTTCTGGTCCGGGTGCTTGGTGCGGATCAGGTCCTGGATGACCTCCACGGCGGCCAGGCCGTCCTCGCTGCGAACGAAGTACTCGAGTTCGTGGAACTGCGTGGTGAAGCCGCCTGGATAAATGCGGTACGAACGGTCCAGCCGGGCGCCTTCAGTACCTGAGATTTCCCTCTCGTCCTGGATCTGCGCAACGTTGTACCGCTTGGTGTAGCTGCGGTCCGCCATGCTCTGGCCCGGCGAACCCGGAAGGTCCAGGAGTTCGCAGGAATCGTCGTCCGGGCACCAGAGGAACGAGTAGTGCCTGTTCGCATCGATGTCGGACTGCCACGTAGCTGCAGTCTCGGCCCACGTGGGATACGTGATCTGTTCCTGCAGGTAGTAGCTGTCCTCGACGGCCAACTCGACTTCCAGGAAGATCCCGAGCGTGCCGAGTGCGACCTGGGCTGCCCGGAGCTCGCGGAGCTGCCCCTCGCCGATTTCCACGATCTCGCCGTAGCCGTTGATCAGCTTCACCCAGCGCAGCTTGGACGAGAAACTGCCCAGGTCCTTTCCGGAGCCATGCGTGCTGGTCGCCAGCGCACCGGCGATCTGCTGCTTGTCGATGTCGCCTTGGTTGCTGAGTGCCAGTCCCCGTTCCCAGAGAGCGTCCCCGAAGGCATTGATGGTGGTGCCGGCAAGGGCCCTGGCGCGACGCCGGACCTTGTCAGTCCCGGTGATCACCGAGAGGCCGGACATGTCCATCAGGACGCCGCCTGTCTGAACCAGCGGCGAGGACGAGTGGCCTGAGCCGACCGCCCGCACAGGCAGGCCTTCCCGGATGGCGAACCGAACGGCGTCGAGCGCTTCTTGTTCGGTCCGCGGCCGGACGGTGAAGGCGGGCGTAGCGCTCTGGTTACCGCCCCAGTTGGTCCACGTGACGTCCGTCCCGAAGGGAACGGACGGGGTTGCCGCCCGAACCGGGGACCCGGTCCGGGGAACGTTGGTGGTGGTCATTGCTAAGCTCCGTTGCTTGTCTGAACGCTCACGCGCCGTGGTTGATCATGACGTGCTTGGTCCGGGAGTAATCGTCCAAGGCATAGAGCGAAAGGTCGCGGCCATAGCCGGATCCCTTGAACCCGCCCCACGGTACCTCGCAGGCCAGCACGAGGTGGGCATTGACCCAGACCGTGCCGAAATCGAGCTGCTTGGGAATCTTCAGCGAGAGGCTGGAGTCCTTTGTCCATACTGAGGCGGACAGTCCGTAAGGGCTTTCGTTCGCGCGGGTGATGGCTTCTTCAGTGGAACTGAAAGTCTCGACCGTGACTACGGGACCAAAGATTTCGTGGGTGGCTATGTGGGCTCCGGCGGGTACGTTGCTGATCACCGTAGGCTCGATGAAGTAGCCGGGGCCCTCCAAAGCCGAACCGCCGATGGCGATGTTCAGGCCAGCAGCCTTGGCCTCGGCCAGCGATTCCTTGACCCGCTCGAAGTGCGGGCGCGAGATCATCGGACCGATTTCCACGTCGTCCCCTGCTTCCGGGGCGCCAACCACCAGCGTGCCGACTTCGCGGACCAGGTGTTCGGTGAACTCCTCGACTACCGATTCGTGGACGAGCACGCGGCAGGCGGCGCCACAATCCTGGCCGGCGTTCCAGTAGCCCGCGTTGCGGACGCCGGCGGCGGCCGCGCGGAGATCGGCGTCGGGGAAGACCACAACGGGGGCCTTGCCGCCGAGTTCCAGGTGGACGCGCTTGACCGATTTGGCCGCGGTTTCCGCCACGGCCTGTCCGCTGACAACGCTGCCCGTCAAGGCGACGAGGGCGATGTCAGGGTGTTCGGACAGCCGTTGTCCCACGGTTCGGCCCTGTCCTGTGACGACATTGAGGATCCCGTCCGGGATGTGTCCGGCCACGAGCTCTGCCAGCTTCAGCGTGGACAGCGGGGTCTGCTCGGACGGCTTGAGGACAATGCTGTTTCCGGCGGCCAGGATGGGGGCGATCTTCCATGCGGCCATCAGGAGCGGGTAGTTCCAAGGGGTGATGACGCCGACCACGCCCACGGGCTCGCGGAGGATCACCGAGGTGTGGCCGGTGGCGTAGTCCCCGCCGGCCATGGACGTCAGGGTGCGCGAGGCGCCGGCCATGAAACGGAACGTGTCGATGGTGCTGGAGACATCATCCTCAGCGACAGTTCGCGGCTTGCCGGTGTTGGCGGACTCGATGATTTCGAACGCTTCGCGGTTTGCTTCGATGATGTTGGCGATCAGGTTCAGGACATCGGCGCGTTCCTTCGGGGTGGTGGCACCCCAGCTCTTCTGGGCCGCGACGGCGGCTGCAACGGCGACGTCGACGTCAGCTGCAGTGCCGGCCTGGACGGACGCGATGACTTGTTCAGTGGTGGGATCCACGACGTCGAGGAGCTGGTTGGAGGAACCCTGGACGAACGCTCCGTTGATGAAGTGCCCGGCGGGCGTGCGCTCAAGGGAGCTGTTGCCAGAGGTGGAGCGTCGGACCGTGAACTGCTGGGTGCTTGTGGGTGTCATGGTGTTTCGCTTTCAGCTGAGGTCGGTTGCAAGTACGGGGGATTGAAAGGGGGCGGCTTCAGTGGTCTTCCGGAACACGCGTGCCGCGAAGTAGTAGAGCGGGGCAACAACCACCAGGCCGACGATCCAGGAGATGTCCACGCCGCCCATCGCGGCGGCCAGCGGACCGGTGTAGATCGCCGTGGCGGAGAAGGGGACCTGGATCAGGGCGCCGGCCACGTAGGAGCCGATGGCGACCCAGTTGAACCGCCCGTACACCCCGCCGTCGCGCTTGAAGAAGTCTTCAACCCTGTAATCGCCGTGCCGGAGAAGGTAGTAGTCCACCAGGTTGATGGCCGTCCAGGGAACCAGCACGTACATCAGGAAGGAGAGGAAGTTCGTGTAGAAAAGGATGAAATTGTCGCGGGCGAACAGGGCGATCAGCAGCGCCAGGGCGAAGAGGGCCACTGCCGCGATGCTGCGGGTCTTGGCGTGCGGCAACCAGCTGGGCCGGAATGTCTGGCCGATAGTGAGGGTGCAGAGGACGCCGCAGTAGAGGTTCATGGCGTTCGATGCCGCGACGCCCAGGCAGAAGATGCCCACGATGATCAGGGTCCAGGGCTGCAGGAGGGCGCCCAGACTGCCGACAATTTCCACGTTGCCGGCTTCGGCGCTCATGGTCACGGCGAGGGTTCCCACCAGTGCGCCCAGGATCATCGGGAACAGGGTCCCCAGGACGCAGCCCGAATAGGACGCCCAGAACGCCGGGGCCGAGCCCGTGCCTTTGGGCATGTAGCGGGAGTAGTCCGAGACATACGGGGCGTAAGCAAGCTGCCAGAGGGCGGATACGGAGATGGTTCCCATGAAGCCAACCCAGTTGAAGTTGCCCTGCTCTAGGAAATTGGCCGGAAGGCTGCCCACCAGCAGGATCCAGACGAAGGCCAGCAGCAGTGCCAGGCCAGCCGCAACGCTCAGGATGCGTGCATAAGCGTGAATGAGCCGGTAGCCGAAAATCGTGGCGATGACACTGATGACGCCGATGATGATGATGCCGGCGTCAACGCTGATGCCGGGGCTGACTGCGGCCATCGCTTCGCCGCCAAAGACGAGGTTGGCCGCGAAGAATCCGACGTACATGATCACCACGATCACCACGATCAGCAGTGCCCCGAACGAACCGAACTGGCCGCGGGTCTGGATCATTTGCGCCACACCCAATTGCGGGCCCTGGGCAGAATGCAGCGCCATGAAGATGCCGCCAACAACGTTTCCAATGATGATGCCCACGAGGGCGGGCACAAAGCCGAGGCCGAACACCGTGGTGGCGAGTCCGCCGGTCACGATGGTCATGATCATGATGTTGGAACCGAACCAGATGGTGAACAGGTCGCGGGCTTTTCCGTGCCGTTCGTTGGCCGGGATGGGTTGGATGGTCTTGTCCTCGAGCCGGGGAACTTCGGTAGTGGGAGGGGTACGGGTGCTCATGATGCGTTCCAGGAGGCTGCTTGCAGTTCACGGACGGTATTCGTTTCGGCCTTGCTGCGGTTCACCATCAGGGCGAGCAGGTCGAAGACGAGGGTGGCTGCGGCGACTGCGGTGATGTCTGCGTGGTCGTACGCCGGAGCGACCTCGACGACGTCGGCGCCCACAATGTTGATGCCGTTCAGTCCGCGGAGCAGGGCCAGGAGTTCGCGGGAGTGGAGCCCGCCCATTTCGGGGGTGCCGGTGCCCGGCGCGTAGGCCGGATCCAGGACGTCGATGTCGATGGAGACGTACACCGGCGTGTCGCCGAGCCGCTCCTTGACCTGCGCGATGGCTGCCGGAACGCCGATGACGTCCAGGTCCGAGCAGCGGATGATCTGGAAACCGAATTCGTGGTCGCGGAGGAAGTCTTTGCGGTCATAGACCGGCCCGCGGATGCCGACGTGCATGGACTTGTCTTCCACCAGGAGGCCTTCCTCGAAGGCCCGCCGGAAGATGGTTCCGTGGGTGACCGGCTGGTCGAAATAGGTGTCCCACGTGTCCAGGTGCGCGTCGAAGTGCAGCAACGCGACGGGTCCGTGGACCTTGTTCAGAGCCCTCAGCATGGGGAGGGCGATGGTGTGGTCGCCACCGATCGAGATGAGCCTCTTGTCCGTACTGATCAGAGGCAGTGCCTGCTCCTCGATTTCGCGGACAGCCCGTGTGATGTCGTAAGGCGTGCAGGCGATGTCGCCGGCGTCCACAACCTGGGCTTCGTAGACAGGCTCAACGTCCAGTTCGGGGTGGTATCCGGGACGCAGCAGTCGGGAGGCCTCTCGGACTGCGGCAGGACCGAAACGGGCGCCGGGCCGGAAGGAGGTCCCGCCGTCGAACGGGACGCCGACGATCGCAATGTCGTAGTCCGGAACGCGGTCGATTTGGGGAAGCCTGGCGAACGTGCCGAGGCCGGCGTACCGGGGGACTTTTGTTGCGTCGACGGGGCCGATGGGCTTGTGCGTTGTCATGCGGGGATCCTTCGATTGGCGGTGCTGCCGGGCGGTGACGCCGGCCTCGTTTCGGTGGGAGGTGTGGGTCGCTCGCCGTTGAGCGGGAAGTACGTAATCCAATTCTTGGTGACGCGCATCACTGCGTATAGCGGTAGATTGACTACAAATGGCAGAGGCTCTTGTACATATGTCTAAGAGTCTCTTGGTGGTCCGGAAGACCAGGGAGCAGGGAGCGCAATTCCATGGCGATTACCGTGGCCGAGCTCGTGGCGGAACCCCAGCTGGGACTCACGCTGCTGGCCGGATCCGGAGGCAGCGGCAACCGGATCACATGGGCCCACACGTCTGATTTGCCGAGGTTGTGGGAATGGGTCACCGGCGGCGAGCTGATGATGACCAACGGCCTGTCCATCCCGGCCGAAGCTGCCGGGCAGGTTGCGCTCGCCGAGGCCTTGGTGGATGCGGGCGCCAGTGCGCTGGCCATCGGAGAGAAGATGCACGCGCCGGAGCTGTTGCCAGAGTTCCTGGCGGCTTGTGAGAGGCTGCCGCTGCCGCTGATCAACGTGCCCTATCCGCTGCCTTTCATCGCCATCGCGCGAACGGTGGCTGAATCCTCCCTGTTGGAGGAATCGCGGCGCCTGCGCCAGACCGCCCGGATTTACGACCTGCTCCGCACTGCTGGAACATCCGAGGACCACCTGCAGGGCCTTCTTCTGGGGCTCGCGGCGGAGCTCGATGCAGATCTGTTTGTCGTGGATCGGCGCTGCCTTCATCCGTGGCATCCGGACGGCCGGCCGCTGCCGGATTTCCTGCAGGCGGAATTGGCCCCGCTGACCGGGCGAATATCCCTCGCCGGGAAGAAGTTCCAGTGGCATCGGCTTCAGGACAGTCACGTGTTGATGATGGATATCCCCACGCACGCCAATGCGCTCCTGGTTGTGCTGCCCAACAGCGATCCGCACCCGGACGCCGTCGTGCTTCTGCATGCGGCAACAGTGCTGGGGCTGGAACTTTCACGAAATGTCCTGTCCCTGGAAAGCCGGCACCGCCTGGCGAGCGAATTCCTGTTGCAAGCGGTCGAGGGTCGCCTGGGAACGGCGGAACTGGAGAGTCGGCTCACGGCTTTTGATGTTCCGGCACAGGATTTCGTGGTGGTTTCGATATCGACCGACGACGGCGAGCTGCTGGCGGGCGTCCACGTCGAGCTGTGGCGCCACGGCTTTCCGGCCGCTTGCCTGCGGCGCTTCAACACACTTCACGTGGCGGTGTCCGCGGCCGTGACCGCCGATATCCTGATCCACTGCGCGGGTCCCGAGGTCCGGATCGGGATCAGCTCGCCGACGTCTGCGCCCGGGATCCAGCGTGCGTTGCAGGAGTCGCTGTGGGCGCTCGGCTCGGCCAAGGGCAATGCCATGATGCTGGCCCGGTACGCCGAGGGTGCCTCGTGGCTGGGGCTCACGAGTTTCGAGGAAGGGACAGCGTTGGTAGAGCGGCTGCTGGGTCCGATCTTCGCGTACGAGCAGAGCCAGGAAGGCGACCTCATCGTGACGTTGAGGACCTACCTGGACACCCAAAGGTCATGGCAGAAGACAGCGGCGGCGCTGTTCACGCACCGGCAAACCGTCATCTACAGAATCCGAAAAATCGGCGAATTGACGGGCCTGGACATGACCGAAACATCCACGTTGGCTCAGCTTTGGTTTGCGCTTCAAATCCATGAGGCCATGCATAAGTAGGCCGCTCAGCCTGCCGTGCAGCACCCTCACCGTCCGCCTGCTCGTAAAGGAGTGCTGCCAACGCGAACCGAGGAACGCGTGGGGAACGGTCGCGACCTACCGTTAAGCGAGAAATCGGAAAGGAGGTGAGAGCAATGGCAGACCACTATGCCTCAGGAACCTGGCAGGTGAAGCAGGGCAGCGACCAGGAATTCATAGACCGATGGACGGAGTTCCTTCAGTGGTCCCGGGCGAACTACCCGTCGATCCTCGTGGCGAACCTCATTCGTGACCGCCGTGTTCCCGGTCATTATGTTTCGTTCGCGGAGTGGACCGACGAGGCGTCCCGGGACGCATGGAAGCAGAACCCGGAGTTCATGACCCACTTTGATGCCTGCGCTGCGCTGTGCGAGCACATGAGCGGCGCTGATTTCGACCGGGTAGCGACCGTGTAATCCATCGGCTTTTTTACCTGATCGCCGACCGCGGTCCGGCCGCCCACAGCGTCAGCCGGACCGCCCACGCGGGCCAATGCGGCGGCCTGCAGTGGGGGGACTCGGCCATGTCAGTGTCCGCTTTCCTGCGCGATCACACCGGCTGATCACACCGGCTGCGGGACGATCCGAATGTACGGCTTGGGCTCCTTCCAATCGCCAAAGATCTCGACGGCCTCGCTGTCCGGGACGGAGCCGGCGATGATGACGTCCTCGCCTTGCTTCCAGTTGACCGGCGTCGCCACCCGGTGCTTCGCAGTGAGCTGAAGCGAGTCGACAACGCGAAGCACTTCGTCGAAGTTGCGTCCGGTCGTCATGGGGTAGACGAGGATCAGCTTGATCTTTTTGTCCGGCCCAATGACGAACACGTTGCGGACAGTCTGGTTGTCCGCGGGCGTGCGGCTCTTGGCGTCCCCGGACGTGGCTGCCGGGAGCATGCCGTAAAGCTTCGCCACGGCGTAGTCATCGTCGCCGATCACGGGGTAATTGGGGCGGACCCCCTGCGTCTCTTCGATATCGGCGGCCCACCGCTCGTGATCAGCTGTCGAGTCCACGGACAAGCCGATGATCTTGACTCCACGCCGGTCAAACTCGGGCTTGATCTTGGCCATGTAGCCGAGCTCGGTGGTGCAGACCGGGGGGAAGTCCTTCGGGTGCGAGAACAGCACTCCCCACGAGTCTTCGAGCCAGTCATGGAAGCGGATATCGCCGGCGGTCGTTTTGGCGGAGAAATCGGGTGCGATCTCACCGAGTTGCAGTCCCATCATGTCCTCCTGGTCGTTGTGATGTGATGACGGAGCCAATTGGCTCGCCGTCACTTCTGACGGTAAGGCGACCCTGTTCCCCGACCGTTCCCCCGGCTACCATGAGGGCGTGGAGAGGTGCGCCGTCGTTATGCTGGGCGCGTTCGGCGTCGTGATTGACGGCCGGCCGGTTCCGGGCGACGCGTGGAAACGGACCAAGGCGGCAGGGCTCGTTAAGATCCTGGCCCTCGCGGAAGGGCACCGGCTGCACAGGGACGCCGTCGCCGATCTGCTCTGGCCCGATCTCAGCGCGCAGGCTGCCGCTTCGAACCTACGCAAGGCATTGCATTTCGCGCGCGCCGCCCTCGGCTCGCCAGACGCCGTTCAGGCGCGCGGCGACCTGCTGGTGCTGCTGCCCGACGCCGAGGTCTCCATTGACGCGGAGCGGTTCGAAGCGGACGGGCGCGCCGCGCTCGCCTCATCGGCAGGGGTGGCCGAGGCGCTCGCCCTGTATCGAGGCGACCTGCTTCCTGATGATCGATTTGCCATGTGGGCCGAGGACCCCCGCGATCGGCTGCGCACGCTGTACCTGCGTTTGCTCAAGGCCGCGGCTCGGTGGGACGACGTGGTCAAGGCCGAGCCAACGGACGAGGAAGCCCACCGCGCGATCATGGTTCGTGCGCTCGCCGCGGGCGATCGCCAAGGCGCGATCCGCCAGTTCGAGCGACTCCGTCGGCGGTTGCGTGCCGACTTGGGTGTCGGCCCAGGGGCGGCGACGGTCGCGGTCTACGAGGAGGCCATCGCCGGGGACAGCCGACGCACGGAGAATCGCACGCGGGTCACGTTGGCGCGAGCACTCATCGCCCTCAACAGCGGCGACCTCGTCGAAGCCACGTCATACGCCCGGCGTGCACGCGAGCTGGCCATGGAAGCGGACTTGGGCCGAGAGATCGGCGAGGCCAGCGCAGTGTTGGCGATCGCGGCGAACATGCAGGACCGTTGGCCCGAGGTGTTCGAGGCCGAGTTCGTGGAGTTCACACGACACGACTCCGCGCGCTCCGGCTACATTCTTGACGCACAGTTGTGCCTCGCCGAGTTCTGCCTGAGCGGGCCGGACGGGCACCTGAACCTTGCGCGGCGAGTAGCGCGTCTGCGCACGATCGCCGAACGAGCAGGCTCGGTGCGTGGCCAGGCCATCGCCGACCTGTTGCTGGGGGAGGCGGCGCTGTTCTCCGGTGAGCTCGGCGACGCGCGCAGTCTGCTCCAGTCCGCGCTCAAGCTGCACCGGCGGGCCGGGGCATCGGCCGGCGAGATCGTGACACTGCAGCGACTGGCTGAGGTTGACCTCGCGCAGGATCGGCCCGCGGAGGCCGCTCGTGCAGCCAGCCGCGCACTGGCTGCCGCCGCTTCGACCTGGCTTGAGCCGCACCTCGTTGTACGCCTATACGGGGTGCTCGCTGAGGCAGCCAGTTCTCCGGCGCAAGCGGTCCGCATCATTGAGCGAGCCGACGCCGCTCTGGCCGGGAGGAGCGTCTGTCCGCCGTGCTCGATGGGTTATCAAGTGGCCGCAGCGACGCATTACGCACTTGCAGGGAAGCTGGACGCCGCCCGCCGCCGGCTCGCCAACGCCGAGCAGCTCGCAGGCATGTGGCCTGGCGGACCATGGCACGCCGCCCTTTGGGAAGCACGAGCCGTCCTGCGCCGCGCAGAGGGTCACGATGATCAAGCCATCGCACTGTTTCGGGAGGCGGCAGCTAGTTTTGCCGAGCTCGGCAGGAGCCAAGACGAGCAACGCTGCCTAGCCCGAGCAACACAAAGATCGCCAATGGCGACCGGAAAGCCTTTGGCCGGCTAGTTCCTGAGACGCTTCGCTCCGCGCGGCACCTAGCGATCACAGGTACTAGCGACAGGTACTAGCGTGAACTCACCGCCGGGACGCCGAGGATGCTGTCCAGCAGCCCGTTGCGGAATTTTCCCTCCGGATCGTGGGCCGATGCCAGCGAGCGGAAGTCCGCTAAGCGGGAGTAGAGGGATTCCCAGTCGTGACCATCGGGCGTGAAAAGCTTGCCCCAGTGCGGCCTGGCCCCGAACGGCCGCAGAAGGTCCTCGAGCTGCGGAAGAAGGGCTTCCACCTGCGCCTGCAGAGGCTTCCAGGTGAAGTGCAGCGCAACGCTCTGCTGCCGGTAGAAGGGGCTGAGCCAGAATTCGTCCGCGGCGCAGGTCCTGATTTCGGAGACAAACAGCAGGGGCGCAAGTTTGTCCGCCAGGCTCCGCACTGCCTGGATCGCGGCAGGTGCATGCTCCAGCGGCAGGATGAATTCGCTTTGCAGTTCCTCACCGTTGCTGGGCGTGAACTCGTGGCGGAAGTGCGGCAGCCGGTCCAGCCATGGCCCGGGCTCATCCATCTGGACGGTGCAGTTCTCGGCCGACATCCCCGGCAGCGGGTGCCGCGGGCCGGCGGCTGCTGTGGCGCCGAACAGTTCACCGAGGGGAGGCTCCGAGTCCAGCGCCTTGAGCCAGACCTGGCTGATGCTATCGCCCACGTAATCGGTGAAAAGACTCACGCTGTAGGCGCCGGACACCAGCTGCGTGAAATTCGCCAGCGCCCGGTCCCACGGCAGTTTTTCCAAAACGCGCTGGCGCATGCTGAAGCTCGGCCGGACGGCAAGCTGGAGGCCGGTGACGATGCCCAGAGCGCCCAGGCCCACCACGCTGCCCAGGAACTCCTCGCCGTCCGCGCGGGACAGCGATACCTGCTCGCCGGAGGCCCGGACCAGATCAATGGCCTCCACTGCTCCGGCCAGGGAGGGGGTGTTCACACCGGATCCATGGGTGCCCGTCTGGACTGCCCCGGCCACGGAAATATGGGGGAGGGACGCCAGGTTGTGGATGGCCAGGCCGGACTGCTGCAGCGTTCGGCACAGGGCACCGTAGCTCACTCCGCCGCTGACGCGGACGCTCTGCCGTTCCGCGTCCACCTCGATCTGCTGCGGCAGTGCATCCAGCAGCACGTGCACGCCGTCGGTGTCCCCGATGCGGTTGAAGGAGTGCCGCGATCCCAGGGCCTTGACTGCCCGGCTGGAGCGCGCCACCACCTGGGCGAGCTCAGCCACCGACTCCGGGCGCAGGACGTCCGCTGATGAGTAGTTGAGATTTCCTGCCCAGTTCTTCATGTGCTCGGCTTTCAGGTGAAGTTACGATTCGCTCCACCAACTGTGAGCGCTAACAATTTCCCTGTCAAGACACTTCGGCCGCCTGCCGCCGGGGAGGGCGGTAACATCGTCAGCAGGTCATCCGCAGCGGCATTTACTGGCCGCCGGCTTTGGCCCAGAAGGCTTTGAAAGGGGAGCAGTGCGCGCAACGGTCAAGGATGTCGCGCGTCGTGCCGGCGTTTCACCCAAGACTGTCTCGAACGTGATGAACGGGATCATTCCGGTCAGCGGAGCCACCAGGACCAGGGTGGAACAGGCCATCCTTGAGCTGGACTACGTGCCCAACCTCTCCGCCCGCGGACTGCGCAATGGGAGGTCCGGTGTGATTGCCCTGGCCCTGCCTGATCTTGGCACGCCGTACTCGGCAGAAATTGCCCACTGCATTGTGGAAGTGGCACACGAGCAGGGCTGGATCGTGCAGATCGAGGAAACCGGCTCCGATCCCCAGCGCGAGCACGAACTTATGGTGCGCGCCCGCTCCAACCTGATTGACGGGCTGATCCTTAACCCTGTGGTGCTGGACGAGAGTGCCGTCCAGGTGGGCGTTGCCCTTCCGCCCGTCGTCCTGCTCGGCGAGGTCACACAAAAGCTCGCCGACCGCGTCTTCGTGAATAGCTTCGCTGCCGCCCGCGACATGACGCTCGCCCTGGCGCAGTCCGGGCGCCGGCGGATCGCCGTCCTGGGAACCACCCAAGGCCGGGGATCGGCGGCGGCGATCCAGCGAACCCAGGGCTATGAAGAGGCGCTGGAGATCCTCGGCGTCGAGCGTGACGAGTCGCTGCTGATTCCCTGCGAAAAGTGGACGCCGCAGACTGCTGCGGATGCGCTCACTGCCTATCTGGACTCCCATCCCCTGCCGGAGGCGCTGTTCTGCTTCACGGATTCCATGGCCATCGGCGCCCTGAGTGTGCTGTGGAAGCGGGGCCTGCGCATCCCGGAGGACATTGCGGTGGCGGGCTTTGATGACATCGCCGATGGCCGCTACGCGGTTCCGTCGCTGACCACGGTCTCCTTCGACAAGCGTGCCATTGCCAGCGAAGCCCTGCGCCTGCTGACGGAGCGGATGGCGGACAGGGGCCACGAACAGCGCGTGGTTTCCGTGGACTACACCATCGTGGAGCGGGACAGCAGCCGCTCCTGAAGCGACAGCAGCCGCTCCTGAATCGAGAGCGACCCACCAGTTGTGGGCGCTAACAATGTTCTCTTGCCCTGTCCATTACATCGATGTAATGTGAGGCGTGCGTCACCCCCTGAAGGCATCGGCCCGGGAACGGGGACGCACCGGAACCGGAGTTTTGAGCAACAAGAAGTGACCTTTCCGCGGACCCATCCAAAGGAGTGACGGGTGAAGCAGTTTGAATTTTTCGGGAAGCATGTGTCCCGACGGCAGTTAATGACAGGAACGGCAGCCCTGGGCAGTGTCCTGGTAGCGGGCGGACTGACGGGCTGCGGCGGAAATGCCCAAGCCTCTGGCCCGCGGGACATCGGGTTCTGGCACCTGCTGTCCGGCGGTGACGGCATCAAAATGCAGGCCATGATCAACAGCGCCAACCAGGCCAACCCCGGCTTCAAGGTCCAACCCACGGTCCTGGCCTGGGGCCCGCCGTACTACACCAAACTGGCCATGGCATCGGCCGGCGGGCGGCCACCGGAAGTGGCGATCATGCACGCCAGCCGGGTTCCCGGATACGCCCCCGGCGGGCTCATCGACCCCTGGGACCTGGACCTGCTGGCCGAGCACGGCGTCACCGCGGAAAACTTTGCGCCGCGCATCTGGGAGAAGAGCCAGCAAAAAGGCAAGGTGTTCTCCATCGCCCTGGATTCGCACCCGTTCGTTATGTTCTACAACACGGACATCGCCAGCAAAGCCGGCGTCCTCGGCGGCAACGGACAACTGCAGGAAGTAACTTCTCCGCAGGAGTTCATGGCCATGGCCAGGGAAATGCAGAAGGTCACCCAGGCCCATGGGTTGTCCTTCGGTTACCTCGGCAGCGGCTCCCAGATGTGGCGGCTCTTCTACACGCTCTACAAGCAGCACGGCGCGGACATGGAACTCATCCCGGGCCAGCCGATGAAAGTGGACCGCGACGCCGCGATTGAGTCCCTGGAATTCATGGCATCGCTCTTTGACGACACCATCGCTGCCAAGGCCGGCGACATCAGCACGGGCATCGCAGAGTTCGCCCGCGGCGACTCGGGAATGCTGTTCAGCGGAGTGTGGGAACTGCCCACGCTCAAGAAAGCCGGACTTCCGGTGGACGCCGCCACCATTCCCACGCTGTACGGAACGCCGGCAGCCTACGCAGACTCGCACTCGTTCGTCCTGCCGCGGCAACTGAATGTGGATGACGCGAAGCGGCGGGATGTCTACAAGTTCGTGAGCGATGTCCTCAAAGGATCAATCTCCTGGGCCGAAGCCGGGCACATTCCGGCCTACCAGCCCGTGGTCCAGTCGCAGGCCTACCGCGACCTCACGCCGCAGATCCACTACGCCAACGCAGCGGAGATCATCGCCTACGATCCCGAAGCCTGGTTCAGCGGCTCGGGCTCTGACTGGCAGACGTACTTTGCGGAGAACGTCCAGAACGTGTTCCTGGGCCGCGACAAGGCGGCCGCAGGTTGGGACGCCTTTGAGCGCCGCACCAACACCCTTCTTTCCCGGCCCAACCCGGTCTAACCGCACCGAGCGACAAAGGAGTCCTTCATGAGTTCTTCACTAGCGTCCCGGCGCAGCACCGGCCAGCCGGACATCGCCACAGCGACCCCACCCCAACCAACGCGCCGCCCCTCACAGAGCCGGACCAGGAGCAACCTGAGCGGCTGGGGATTCGCCACCCCGTTCCTGGTCTTCTTCCTGGTCTTCCTGGTGTGGCCCATTCTCTACGGCTTCTACATGAGCCTCACGGGCAAGTCCCTGACCGGCGCCAATGACAGCCTGCTCGGCTTCGCGAACTACGCCGAGGCCCTGGCCGACGCCGACATGTGGCGCTCCCTGGGAAACACGCTCTACTTCACCGTCATCAGCACCGTCCCCCTGGTCCTGGTGGCCCTGGTGATGGCGGCCCTGCTGAACGTGGGGCTGCCGGCCCAGTGGCTGTGGCGGCTTTCCTACTTTGCCCCGTACCTGCTGGCCTCCACCGTGGTCTCGCTGTTCTTCACCTGGATGTACAACCCGCAGCTTGGCCTGATCAATGACTCCCTCTCCAAGATGGGCATCCCCAAAGTCGCTTGGCTCAACGATCCCAACGTGGCCATGTGGGCGATCGTCATCGCCACGCTGTGGTGGACCGTGGGGTTCAATTTCCTGCTGTACCTGGCCGCGATGCAGAACATCCCCGCACAGCACTACGAGGCAGCGTCCCTGGACGGCGCCGGAGCCTGGCGGCAGTTCTTCTCGATCACGCTGCCGCAGCTGACCCCCACCACGGTGATGATCGTGCTCCTGCAGATCCTCGCGTCCCTGAAGATCTTCGATCAGGTGTACCAGATGACCGCCGGCGGGCCCGGAGGATCAACCCGCCCGGTGGTGCAGTACATCTTTGAAACCGGCTTCACCGGCTACCGGCTGGGGTACTCCGCAGCCATCTCCTACATTTTCTTCGGACTGATCGTGCTCGTTTCGGTCATGCAGTTCGCCGTCACCCGCCGCAGGAGTGCATAACCATGGCAACCCCTACCCTCACCCGTCCCGCCGCACGCACCAGCACGAGCGAAGGGCTCCGCCGCCCGCGCAAGAAGATGACCGCAGGCAAGATCGCCGCGCTCGCAGTTGCGGCGTTCATCGCCGTGCTGTGGCTGGTTCCGTTCGCCTGGGCCACGGCCACCGCGTTCAAGACCGAGACGGATGCCGCAGCTCCGAAGGTCAGCTGGATGCCGCCGTCGGGCTTTACCGCTGAAGCGTTCGTCAAGGTGTTCCAGGACGGCAACATCCCGCTCTGGACCTGGAACTCGTTTTACACCTCGGCGGCCATCACGGCGATCACACTGGTGATCTCGGCGCTGGTGGCCTACGCCCTCTCCCGGATCGACTTCAAGGGCAAGAAGGTGCTGATGACGGTGATCATTGCCTCGATCATCATCCCGCCGCCGGTCCTCATCATCCCGCTCTTCTATCAGATGCTGGCGCTGCACCTGATCGATACGTCGTGGGCCATCATCCTGCCGCAGGTCATCCACCCGGCCATGGTGTTTGTGCTCAAGAAGTTCTTCGACCAGATTCCCCGCGAACTCGAGGAAGCCGCCGTGATGGACGGTGCCAGCCGCCTGCGGATCTTCACCCAGATCATCCTGCCGTTGTCCCGGCCCATCCTGGCCGCCGTCGCGATCTTCGTGTTCATTGGCGCGTGGAACAACTTCCTGTGGCCCTTCATCGCAACGAACGACGGCGCGCTCCTCACCCTTCCGGTGGGGCTGCAGACCATCAAGAGCGCGTACGGCATCCAGTACGCGCAGAACATGGCCTCCGCGCTCCTCGCGGCGCTGCCCCTCATCCTCGTCTTCCTGTTCTTCCAGCGCCAGATCATCAAGGGCGTCGCGACGACGGGACTCGCCGGAACCTGATCCGGCACCTTACTGACCACCCACCAAAAGACCTGAACCACAACCAAGGAGATACCGCACATGTCCCGCGCACGGATCACCCTCGACCGCGACTTCACCATCGGCGAAGTCCCCCGCCGCCTGTTCGGCTCCTTCGTGGAGCACATGGGCCGCTGCGTCTACACCGGCATCTACGAGCCGGGCCACCCGGAGGCCGACGAGAACGGCTTCCGCCAGGACGTGCTCAAGCTCGTCAAGGAGCTCGGCGCCACCGTCATCCGGTACCCCGGCGGCAACTTCGTCTCCGGCTACAACTGGGAAGACGGCATCGGCCCGCGGGAGAACCGTCCCCGCCGGCTGGACGGCGCCTGGCACACCGTGGAAACCAACGCGTTCGGCCTGCACGAATTCGTGGACTGGTCCCGCCAGGCCGGCACGGAAATCATGGAAGCCATCAACCTGGGTACCAGGGGAGTGGACGCAGCCCGCGAGATTGTGGAATACGCCAACCACCCCGGCGGCACCTACTGGTCCGACCTCCGCGCCAAGAACGGCCACAAGGATCCGTTCGACATCAAGCTCTGGTGCCTGGGCAACGAGATGGACGGGCCGTGGCAGATCGGCCACAAAACTGCTGAGGAATACGGCCGTCTGGCCCAGGAAGCCGCCAAGGCCATGCGCTTCGTGGACCCGGACATCGAACTGGTGGCCTGCGGAAGTTCCAGCTCCGCCATGCCGACGTTCGGCGACTGGGAGCAGACGGTCCTGACGCACACCTACGACGAGGTGGACTACGTCTCCCTCCACGCCTACTACCAGGAGCACGAGGGCGACGTCGGCAGCTTCCTCGCCAGCGCAGTGGACACCGACTACTTCATCGAATCCGTGATCGCCACCGCCGACGCCGTGCGTGCCAAGGGCAAGCACAAAAAGCACATCAACCTGTCCTTCGACGAGTGGAACGTCTGGTACCAGCGCGGCCTGGATTCTGAGGACCAGCCGCACAACGTCGCCAAGGCGGGCTGGCGCGAGCACCCCCGGGTCATCGAGGACAAGTACAACGTGACGGACGCCGTGGTGGTGGGAACCCTGCTGAACTCGCTGCTCCGCCACGGCGACCGCGTCAAGATCGCCAACCAGGCGCAGCTGGTCAATGTCATCGCACCGATCCTTTCGGAGGAGAACGGTCCGGCCTGGAAGCAGACCATCTTCCACCCGTTCGCCCGGATGGCGGAGCTGGCCAAGGGCCAGATCCTGCGGCTCTCGGTTGACTCGGACAAGTACGAAAACGCCCGTTTCGGCGGCACCGACCTGGTGGACGTCAGCGCAACGTGGAACGAGGAAACGGGGCGCGTGGCACTGTTCTTCGCGAACCGCGGCCTGGAGGAGGCAGCCGACGTCGAGGTCGCCCTGCGCGGGTTCGACGCCCGCCGGGTGGTCCGTGCCGAGGTCTTGGAAATTCCGGAAGGCGGGGACCGTTTCACGGCCAATACCCAAAGCAGTCCGAACCAGGTGGGGCTCAAGCCGCTGGAAGGCGCGAAGGCGAGCGGCTCCGAACTCCGGCTCACGCTGCCGGCGCTGTCCTGGGCCGTGATTGAGCTGGAGGTCGTCAAGAACTGACCCTTGCCGCACCAATTCTGAGCGGACGACGGCGGGACCTCCCGCCGTCGTCCGCTCTGCCAGGTTCCGGGCCTGGGGACGCATCCGGCGCTCACGGGAGCGCGTACACACGGCGGGCGTTGTCGTGTGCGACGAGTTGCACGATCTTGCGGGCGTCCGCGTCGGAACAGTCGTCGTCGTCGATCCATCCGCCCACTACCTTGGTGATTGCGTTGCGCCACAGTCTCGCGCCGAGGTAGTGAAGTTCGGCCGGGCCCAACGCATCGGAGGAGTACAGGATTTTTGTGAAGGGAGCCAGTTCGAATGAGCGGGCCACCAGACCCCGGCTCCGTGACCCGGTGAAGTTCACGGCCAGGCCCACATCGATGTAGACGTTTTCAAAGGCGTGGGCCAAATAGCCGGCTTCGCGCTCGAACGGATAGCAGTGGAGCAGCATGATGGGTGTGTCCCGGACTTCGGGGGACCGCAGAAAATCCAAGAGGTACAGGGGATTGGTCCTGTGGAGGTCCAGGTCGCGGTCACCGAATCCCACATGGAATTGCAGCGGAAGCTTCATCGACACCGCCGTATAGATCCCGTGGGCAATAAGTGTCACGTCAGTGACCTTCGCGTTGCTGCCGGCGCGCGCGTTCTCCTGCCAGCGGCGGGCCGCTTCAACCACCGCAGCCGGTGCAGGTCGGCTGAGATCCTGGTCGAATCCGGCACGGTAGGCGAGAACTGTTTTGACGCCCACGGCGCTGCGGGTGAGGTCTTGAAGCCGCTGACCGAACTCGTCGACGTAATCCGCCGGATCGGCGATCTCCCGGAGCAGCGACTCGGCGACCCGTTCCAGCCGAACGATCTCGTGGGTCCGCCCACCGGAGACGTCGGCCATGCCCGCCGTGCCGAGGTAGTCAGCGGCATCTAATCCTGTATCGATCAGCCAGTCGCTCACACCGGCAGCGCGGGTCATGCGACGGCACACCTCGAGTTCTCCAAGCTCGGAGCGCCGGCTCCAGTAGTCCGCTGGTGAAGCGTGCCGCGGCAAATCCAGAATGCCGCTGCACCAGCGCCGGATGGCGAGCCCGATTTGGGTGTTATAGGTGTCCTCGGGCTTGGCCAGTGGTTCGGTGTTTCCCTCGTTGAGCGAGTTCTGAAAGCGTGTCTCATCACCGTCAGCGTGGAACGCGCCATGCACGTGGTGATCAATCAGCCTGATTTGTTCGACGAAGTCCGGGAAAGAACCGCCCGCCATCAGATCGACCAGGCAAGTCGAAAGCGTTCAGCAAGCTCGTCCGGCGAGAGGTCCGCGGCGATTCGCTGTTCGTAGCGCCGGACGGCCACGGTGGCATCGACGATCGCGTCTCCGAGAAGCCCGCGTGCAAGGCGTGACGTGTCCAGCGTGTCGATGATGGCGGTGGGGGAGTTTGGGAGCAGCCGGACGTTGGCCCGGTGCCGCTCGTCTTCCGAAAGGCGTCCGGGGTCACCTGGGATCTCTGCCGGAAGCCTGCGCCCGGTACGGATGCCGTCAAGGGCGAGCGCGAGGATGGCTGCGGAGGCCAGATACACGTTTGCCGACGGGTCGACGATTTTCACCTCGACGTTGGCTCCATGCGGATTGCTGTTGCCCTCGATCAGAAAACGCACCGAGGCCTCCCGGTTTTCCAGGCCCCAGCATAAGTAGGCGCCTGACCACGTGCCGGGTGCCAATCGGCTTCCGGACAAGATTGATCCCGTGAGGAAACCCTGGATATCGGGCAGTCCTGCGATGATTCCGCCAATGGCCGCGCCTCCCTCGGGGCAGATGCCGTGCGGTCCGCTGCCGCCGGAGAACAGCGGCAGACCGTTCTTGTGGAACGAAAAGTGCTGGTGGGCTCCGTTTCCGACGGTGCCGGGAAAGGGCAGCGGGGAGAACGAGGCCTGCATGCCGTGGGCCCGGGCGACGATGCCAGCGATGATCTTGGCAACGACCACGGTGTCCGCTGCCTGAACCGGCGAAGCAGGGGGAAGCGAAAACTCGAACTGGTTCCTGCCGTACTCGGCGTGGATCTGTTCCATCGGAATGCCGGCATGGTTCAGCACCGACAGCAGATCATCGAGGAATTCCGATCGGTCCAGGAGGCCGGTTGCCCCGTACGGAACCCAGGGTGTGGTTTCCAGTGCTGAACCGTCCGGGGCGACGAGGAAGAATTCAAGTTCGTGGCCCACGAGTGCCTGATATCCGGCCTCGTCGAGGCTGCCGTGGACACCGGCCAGAAGGCCGCGGGCACACGCCGGAGACGCGGCCCCGTCTTGTTCGAAAAGGCTGCCCGGTGCCCATGCCCGGCCAGCCTGCAGGACACGGAGTCCCCCGATATCGATCTTGAGGCGCATATCGCCAACGGGGGTGATGCTGTCCGTGAACGCTATCCCGCCGTCGATGGTGAAGACATGCCAGACGGGGGCAGCGCCCATCCCGGATTGGTGGAAGGCTTTGAGCCGGGCTAACGGAACGCTCTTGGCGAGGGTGATGCCCGAAGCATTCACCACCGTGCCGATCACGGTGCGGACGCCGGCCGCTTCGAGCTCGCGCTGAGCCTTGGCAACAGCGGATTCGTCGGCTGATGCGATTTCAGTCATGCGCCTATCATGCGGCCCCTCCCCGTCCAATGAAAGGTTCGGAAGGTCTGCCGCTCCGCCAGGTTCTGGCCTCTGAGGACGCGGGCTGGGCTACGTGCTGAGGTTCCAGTGGACCCGGATGGCCTCGGCCATTGGGCCGGCGCTGACGTCGACCCGGAAAGCAACGGGTGCGGTCCCCGTCTCCTCGATGACCGAGTCACGGTACACGCGGCCGCATGAGGGACACAGGGTGTAGAGCTCCCCATCCGCCGGCCATTCCGCCAGTTCCGCAGGGACCGGCCTGTTCTCTCCGCTGAAGACCGGGATGCCTTCTGAGTTCGCCTGAATCAACCCGTCCTTGCTGACGGTGTTCCCGCATACGCAGGTGATGGTGGTGACATCATGATCGATAACATCGGCGGTTTCAGTGTCCACGATGACCTCCCGGCGTTGGAAGAGACGTTCTTTCAATTAGCTTATGCCTGCTGATCCGTGCGGTCTCCCAAACAGACGCCATTTGCCTAAGCGGTAACCCCCTGCAGAGGCGCTGCCAACCCGACGCCTCCTGTTCACCGCCCCGAAACCGTTGGCGCAACGCCCGTTCTCCGGCAGCAGGAAGTCTTTTCACACACCGCCGCCCAGCGCCCCCATCGCCTGGGAAATGAACCGACCCTGCTGTACCAAGGAGAACCCCGTGTTCCTGAAAAGCGCCGTCACAGCCCTCGCAGCCCTCACCTCCCTGACCGGAGTCGCCGCCCCGCCGGCCGCAAATCCCGCCAACGCGCCGTCGTCCGTGGTCCTCGGACAGCCGCTGGCCGCAGCCCATGCCCACAACGACTATGAGCACCACCGTCCCCTGTTCGATGCGCTGGAGCATGGATTCACCAGCGTTGAGGCAGACGTGTGGCTGGTGGACGGCGAACTTCTGGTGGCCCACGACCTTGAGGATGCCAAGCCCGGAGTAACGCTCGAGAGCCTCTACCTCGATCCGCTGGACGAGCTGGTGCGGAACCAGGGCCACAGCGTTTACCCCCACTGGGACGGCAGCCTGCAGCTCCTGATCGACATCAAGAGTGAAGGCGAGGCCACCTACGCCGCCATCGAGCAGGAACTGGCCGAGCACCGGGACATCATGAGCCGCTACAGCAACGGCACCACCAAAACCGGGCCCGTCACCGCCGTCATCAGCGGAAACCGCCCCTTGGCCACCATGCAGGCGCAGGAAAAGCGGTTCGGCTTCTATGACGGACGCCCCGCCAACCTCACCTCCGGCATGCCTGCCGGGCTGATGCCGCTAATCAGCGACAACTGGACCAAGCTCTTCACCTGGCAGGGCGTGGGCCCCATGCCCGAGGCCGAACGCACCAAGCTCCAGGCATACGTGACTGACGCCCACGCCAACGGCTACCGGGTCCGCTTCTGGGCCACCCCTGACCAGCCTGGCGCCGCACGCGAAGCTGTCTGGAACGAACTGTTCGACGCCGGCGTGGACCACATCAACACCGACGACCTTTCCGCGCTGCAGCAGTTCCTCGCCGCCCGCACGCTCTAACCGCCCCCACTCAACCGAGACAGGAACACCTCTATGCCTTCCAAGACCTTCAAAACGACGACGGCGGCGGCGGCCGTCCTGGCGCTCGGCCTCCTTGCGTCCCAGCCCGCCATCGCAGCCGATAACACGTCCTACAGCGAGGCGTTCACCTTTGGCGTCATCGGCGACATCCCCTACGGCGCCGCAGAAATCGCCAAATTCCCGTCCCGCATCCAGGACATCAACGCCGACGGCGCACTGAAGTTCGTCACCCACGTGGGCGACATCAAGAACGGCTCCTCGGTGTGCTCAGACGAGTACTTCGCCAACATCCGCTCCCAGTTCGACACCTTCGAGCACCCGCTGGTCTTCACCCCGGGCGACAACGAGTGGGTGGACTGCCACCGCACCAACAACGGCGCCTACAACCCGCTGGAACGGCTGGACAAGCTGCGGGAGGTCTTCTTCGACGAGCCCGGCAAGACCCTGGGCGCCACCATGCCGGTCAAGACCCAGGAGAACCTTGGGCTTCCGGAAAATGTCCGCTTCACCCAGAACCGCGTGGCCTTCTCCGTGGTGAACGTCCAGGGCAGCAACAACTCGCTGCTTCCATGGAGCGGCCTGGGCGAAACCACACCCACGCCCGAGCAGCTGGCCGAAGTTGAGCACCGGACGGATGCGGTCCTGGACCAGATCCGCGACACTTTCAGTGACGCCGAGCGCCGCAACGACCGCGCCGTGGTGCTCATGACACAGGCCGACATGTTTGATCCCTCGCTGCTCGCCGCGGCCACTGCCAACCCGGAAACGGTCTCCGGGTTCCGGGAGATCGTTGCGGCCATCATTGAAGAGACCAACAGCTTTGACCGCCCGGTCTATCTCATCAACGGCGACAGCCACGTCTTTGCCGAGAACCAGCCGCTGGCGGAAGGCTCACCATGGCTGGAGGTCTACGGCCAGCCCGCCGCGGATGACCTGCAGCGCATCACCGTGGACGGATCGGCCAACGCCACCAACTACGTCAGGTTCACCGTCGCCGGCAACAGCAGCGACAGCGACGACGTCCTGAGCTGGGAGAAGGTCCCCTTCAGCCAGTAGGCACCAGACGGAAGCGGACGACGGCGGGAGCCTCCCGCCGTCGTCCGCTTTACCCTGCCCTCGAAGTAGCCCAACGCCCGACCCCTCCTGCGATGCCCCGCGCCCTCAACTCCGGAACTGCCGGCGGCGTCTGAATCCCATGAACCCCTTGACGGTGTGATCTGCGTCGCGTAGCTTGTTCAACAAGAGGATTGTTCAACAATCCAACGATCGCCGCAAATTTCCGACTTCCGCAGCCACCCTGACGGCAAGCCGCCTAAACGCCCAAATGTCCCACCCTGCAACGCCGCAGGCGAGGACAGAAGCAGGCACCAGCACCATCCATCCCGCACTCGGATGACATCAACTCTCTTCATGGAGGATTAACATGGCCACTCCCCAAGCAATGGCCCCCGTTGACGCAAAGCCCCCGGTGGCGCGCAAGGACATGTACAAGGCATTCGCGGCCAGCCTGACCGGAACCGCGCTGGAGTTCTACGACTTCGCCGTGTACTCCGCCGCGGCTGCGATCGTTTTCCCGCTCATCTTCTTCCCGGCCGCGGACCCCGTCACGGGCACCCTGCTGGCCTTCTCCACCTACGCCGTGGGCTACATTTCCCGTCCCGTTGGCGGCATCATCTTCGGACGGCTCGGGGACGAGATCGGCCGCAAGAAGATCCTGGTCATTACGCTGATGCTGATCGGTGTGGCCACCTTCCTCATCGGCCTGCTGCCCACGTATGACAACATCGGCGTCATCGCCCCCGCCATCCTCGTGTTCCTGCGCTTCGCCCAGGGCGTTGGCGTCGGCGGCGAATGGGGCGGCGCGGTGCTGCTTTCCAGCGAATTCGGCGACCCGAACAAGCGCGGATTCTGGGCCTCTGCCGCACAGATCGGCCCGCCCGCCGGCAACCTCATGGCCAACGGCGCACTCGCCGTCCTCACCCTGACCCTGTCCGAAGAAGACTTCCTGAGCTTCGGCTGGCGCATCGCCTTCCTGATCTCCGCGCTGCTGGTGGCCTTCGGGCTCTGGATCCGGCTCAAGCTCGAAGACACCCCCATCTTCAAGGCCATGGAGGCCCGGGGCGACAAGCCCAAGGCCCCCATCCGCGAGGTGCTGGCCACCCAGCGCCGGCCCCTCATCGCCGCCATGCTCAGCCGCATCGGCCCGGACGTTCTGTACGCCATGTGCACCGTCTTCACGCTCACCTACGGCATCCAGGAGCTCGGCTTCGACCGCGGCCAGGTGCTCGTCGCCGTCCTGATCGGGTCAGCCCTCCAGATCTTCACCATGCCGCTCGCCGGCGCCATCTCCGACCGCATCAACCGCCGCCTGGTCTACGGAATCGCCGCAGTTGGCGCCGCCGTCTGGGCCTACCTGTTCTTCATCGTCCTCGAGGGACGGTCCCCGGTCATGCTGATCGTGGGCATCGTGCTGGGCCTGCTCTGCCACTCGTTTATGTACGGACCCCAGGCAGCGTTCGTCGTCGAGCAGTTCTCGCCGCGGCTCCGCTCCACCGGCAGCTCACTGGCCTACACGTTCGCCGGAATCATCGGCGGCGCGATCGCCCCGTTTATGTTCACCCTCCTGCTGAGCACCTATGACAGCTGGGTCCCGGTTGCCATCTACCTCAGCGTCGCCTGCCTGCTGACCCTGGTGGGTCTGGCCCTGGGCCGCGACTCCAACGTTGCCGAGGATGAGGAATACCTGCAGGCCGGGCAGGCACGGGCTGAACTTGTGGAGTCCAAGTGAGCCAGCCACACGCCCTCCTGTCCCCCGCCGACGCACGCCTCAAGTTCCGCAACGGCCTGGTCGCCCCCACCTCCGGCTGGAGCGACGGCTACACCCAGGCGAACCTGATAGCGGTGACGGCCGACTACGCCGCTGAATTCATCGAATTCTGCCGGCTGAACCCCAAAGCCTGCCCCGTCATCGACGTCATTCCGGCGGGACAGTATGAAAGCGCTCTGGCGCCCGGCTCCGATATCCGCACCGATATCCCCGCCTACCGGGTGTGGGTGGAGGGCGAACTGGCTGAGGAGCTCACCGACGTCGCGTCTGTTTGGCGTGACGACATGGTGGGCGTCCTCATCGGCTGCAGCTTCACCTTCGAGGCCGCGCTGGCCAGCGAAGGGATCCCGCTGCGGCACACCGAAACCGGCCGCAACGTGCCCATGTACCGCACAAACGTCCAGTGCATTCCTGCCGGACGGATCCACGGCCCCATGGTGGTCTCCATGCGTCCGATGCTGCCCGAGCTGGTTGAAACCGCCATCAGGGTTACGTCGGAAGTGCCGAAGGTCCACGGCGGCCCGGTCCATGTCGGGTCACCGGAGGATCTGGGCATTGCCGACATCAACCGCCCCGACTTCGGGGATGCGGTGGAGATCCGGCCAGGGGAGGTGCCGGTTTTCTGGGCCTGCGGCGTGACACCGCAGAGCGCAGTGATGGCATCCAGGCCATCCTTCGCCATCAGCCACGCTCCCGGGCACATGTTCATCACTGATGTTCCCGAAAGCACCTACCGGGAACCGGCGGGAGAGCCATCGTGAAGCGGAGACTTCCCGTGGCCGAGAAACGGGCCCGCCGCGTCATCAACCTGTCGGTGCCACGCCAGCAGGCCACCGGAACACACTGCGAGCTGACCGGCGTCTGGCGGAGCCCCACGGGAGCGAGCATTCAGCTCTACGAGGGCCAGCTCATTCCGAGCGATTCCGGCCGGCCCTGCGTGTGGACGTACACAGGCCTCCCGGCAAACAAGACGGATTCGCGCGAGGCCCGCGTGGCCACTGCCGAACACCACAGGCAGTAATTGCCGCAAACTCAAGCGGACGACGGCGGGTGCCTCCCGCCGTCGTCCGCCTGAGTTTAATCGGGGTGCTACGGCAGGCGCAGCACCCCGGCGGCCGACCTGTAACTCCGGCTGGCCAGTTCGGGATGCTCGGCGATCAGCCGCAGCGCGATGGCCGCCACGGGGGCTGCGTAACCGGGTCTCGCCCGGCAGCCGGGTCAGGGTGTAGGTCTAGGCCGTTCCAGCCGCCGTATACGCGCGAACCCAATCCACTCGCATCTCGCCAGCGCCATTAGCAGTGCTGTCTGGGAACCAGTCCAGTTGTAGCGTCTGGTGCATCGAACCGGGAGGCTGGTGCGCGGAGTTGTTGTCCTCAAACCACTTCACCCCATCGACGTAGCCGACGATCCCATTCGGAGACCAGTCAACCGCGTAGTTGTGGAACTGAGTAACGTCCAAAGCCCTGGACGCCGACGTCTGCGAGTTCGAACATCCATAGTGGTGGAAGAACGTGATGAGGTTCCAGTCACCAGTCGTCTCCGCGTAGTCAACTTCGCCGTCACAGGGCCAATTCTCACTATCCGGCCACAGGATGGACACCATATGGTACTCATTATCACCGGACCCGGCCGCGCGGACTTCCCACCGCCCGTACTTCTGGTTTGCGAACTTCGCGCCCATTCCAGCGGTCGTGCCGTCCGGAGTTCCAGTCATGACCATTTTGGAACCGTCCACGGTAACCTGCTGTGGACTCCGCATACCCTTGCCCGCGTGCCCGGCGCTGTTGTAAACAATCCACTTCGTGGCATCCGGCGCACCTGTGTAATTGAACTCGTCGCCAGTTACACGCGTGCCCCAACCATGGACTATGGCCGCCTCGGTAGGTGTTACCGTGTCAGGCGCGGTCGTCACCACCAGCCTTGGACGCAGGGCGGAAGAAGACTCCTTCGACTTGAATCCGATCCACTTCTGCGCGTTGCTTTCCAGCTTGAAGTTCTGCTCGCCACCCTTTGCGCTAACGCCCTTAGTAACATCCCATTCAACCCACGAGCCGGTAGCGAACCCGCCAGCCTTCCCCAGCCACGTCCCGCGTACTGGTGCGTTATTCCAGGTAACTCCCGTCTCGGTCCAGCCGCCAGACGTAGTGAAAACATCCACGAACTCAGTGGAAGTTGTGGATGCCTCCGAATATGCCCGTAGTTTAGCCGAAACAACATGTTCGCCAGCGGGAACTGGAACATTGAACCGTAGGAGTGTGTTCCGCCAGATGTTCGCACGGCCCTCTGTGGACAAACGGACGCTAGCCCCAAAGTTGGTAGTCGCCTCGTCCGCCTGTACGTATGTGTCTATGGTCGGCGAGATCGTCGTTGCGGCGCTTGCCGTTGTCGGAGTAATGATTGCGAACCCAACCAGAATGGATGATGCAACCGCTACGCATTTACGCCAGAACATCAGCCCGCCCCCTATCAAGCCTAGAAATCTTGTTGGACCCGTTGTCCCATGCGATTGTTACATCGCCGCCATTAGGAACAATCGGGAAGTTCGTGCCGGTCCATCCATGTCTCCGGGCTGCGGCCCAGCCGGTAGATGTGCCACCCGCTGCCGGACTTCCACATGTTGGCCCACCAGAACCCGTCGTTCCACCACAGCTTGCTCTGCGACTTGTCCGACCTCGGCGGATTGGCAACGCCTGAATGACTGATGCTCTGATAGCCGTAATTGCCGGCGGCCCAAGCACGGCCGGAATTACCGAGCAGACTCGTAGCGATGCTTGTGGCGGGGGCGAGGGCTTTACTAAGTCAGCGGACGTAGCTTTCATATTCATCGCTGTTTCTATTGGGGATTTAAAGTATCCGATTGGGTTAAGCAAGCGTCGACCCAGAAACAACGACGGCTAAATGTAAATGCCAGATATGCGAAAGCGTAGACCAGAAGCGAAAGAAGGCGCAACGGATCCCCTATACGTATGTCCAAGGAATGTGCGAAGACCCCTATACCTAATTAGTGAACGGCGCCACCCAGAGATTCGCCCCCGACATCGCCACCAACAGCAAGCCGTCCTCGATGCCATCCACCACCCAAAACTCACGCACTAACACCTTTCTGCTCAGCGTCGACGGCACAAATATTAATGGCGCCATCCTCGCGTCCGACGGCGGCTGGTCGGCGCTGTAGGGGAGTGGCACCCAACGCGAGCGGACGACGGCGGGAGGTCCCGCCGTCGTCCGCTAAGTAATCTGCAACGCCCCCGATCTGCCGCGCACGTGCCTTGGGGATAGGGTCCACGCGGAAGACCTGGCCGTTACTCGGGTGTTACGTAAGCGCCTGAAATGCCGCCGTCAACCAGGAAGGTTGAGGCGGTGATGAAGGATGAATCGTCGCTGGCGAGGAAGGCGACTGCTGCTGCCAGTTCTTCCGGTTCCGCGAACCTGCCCAAGGGAACGTGAACGAGGCGGCGGGCTGCCTTCTCGGGATCCTTGGCGAAGAGTTCCTTCAGCAGGGGCGTGTTGACGGGTCCCGGGCAGAGTGCGTTGATCCGGATTCCCTGCCGGGCGAATTCGACGCCGAGTTCCCGGCTCATGGCCAGCACCCCGCCCTTGGATGCGCTGTAGGAGATCTGCGAGGTGGCAGCACCCATGACCGCAACGAACGACGCCGTGTTGATAATGGAGCCCTTGCCCTGTGCCTGCATGTACGGGAGGGCGTATTTGCAGCAGTAGAAAACGGAGGTCAGGTTTACTTCCTGGACCCTGCGCCACGCATCGATCCCCGTATCGATGATCGAGGCATCGTCTGCCGGCGAGATTCCGGCGTTGTTGAAGCTGATGTCCACGCTTCCGTACGTTTCATTGGTGACGGCGTAGAGGTTCTTTACTTCCTCTTCGCTGGTGACATCCACCTTCACATAGAGGCCGCCCACCTCGTCGGCAGCCCGCTGCCCAGCGGTGGGGTCCAGATCTGCGATGACCACATGAGCCCCTTCTGCGGCGAAGCGGCGAGCTGTGGCGAGCCCGATCCCGCTGGCGCCGCCGGTGATGACAGCGCTGCGTCCCTTGAGGCGGTTGGAAATTACTTCAATCATTTTTTCTTCCTTTGTGGTGAGGACGTTATGGGTTGGTGGAGATGAAGACGTTTTTTGTTTCGGTGAACGCGTTCAGGGCGTCCGGGCCGAGTTCCCGTCCGAGTCCTGACTGCTTGAATCCGCCAAAGGGTGTGGAGTAGCGCACCGAGGAGTGGGAGTTGACTGAGAGGTTTCCCGACTCGAGTCCTCGCGCCATCCTCAGCGCCTGACCGATGTCCCGTGTCCAGATGGATCCGGACAGACCGTAGATCGAGTCATTCGCCAGTCGGAGTGCGTCGGCTTCGTCCTTGAAGGGAACGACTGCCACGACGGGGCCGAAGATCTCCTCATGCATTACCCTGTCCTCGCGGGAGGGCGTAAGAACGGTGGGGGGGAACCAAAACCCCTTGCCGTCCGGCGCGGATCCCTGGAAAGCCACAGATGAGCCGTCCGGGAGGAAGCCGGAGACTGTGCGGTGTTGGGCTGCGGAAATCAGCGGCCCCATGAACGAAGCCTCGTCGCTGGGGTCGCCGACTCGAAGGGCTTTCACTACGGGTTCCAGGAGCTCGAGGAACTTTTCATAGACGCTGTCCTGGACCAGGATTCTGGAGCGGGAGCAGCAGTCCTGCCCGGCGTTGTCAAAGGCGCCTCCGGGTGCTGCTGCAGCAGCGGCTTCGAGGTCCGAATCCGCGAAGATGATGTTGGCGCTCTTGCCGCCCAGCTCCAGGGTCACGGGCTTGACCTGCTCAGCGCAGCCGGCCATGATCCGCTTACCGACGCCGGTCGAACCGGTGAAGACAACCTTCCGCACAGCAGGATGGGTCACGAATCGTTCGCCGACGACTGAGCCCTTGCCCGGGATGATCTGCAGGACACCTTCGGGCAGGCCTGCCTCCCCTGCCAGCTGTCCGAGCCGGATGGCAGTCATCGGAGTCAGTTCCGCCGGTTTCAGAACGACAGTGTTGCCAGCGGCAAGGGCGGGGGCGAAGCCCCACGCGGCAATGGGCATGGGGAAGTTCCACGGGACGATTACCCCAACGACCCCAAGGGGTTCGTTGAAGGTGATGTTGACCCCTCCAGCTACTGGAATCTGCTGGCCCAGGTGCCGCTCGGGGGCTGCGGAGTAGTACGTCAGGACATCGCGGACATTCCCTGCTTCCCATCGGGCGTTACCGATGGTGTGCCCGGCGTTGCGTACCTCCAGCTGGGCGAGATTTTCCAGGTCGGCGTCTACTGCCGCAGCAAACCTGCGCAGCAGGAGAGCCCGGTCTGCCGGGGCAACATGGCGCCAGGTCTCGAATGCCTGGACGGCTTTTTCGATTGCCCGGTCAGTGTCCTCAAGTGTTGCAAGGGTTATGGTCTCGATTACCTCTTCCGTTGCCGGATTCAGTACGTCAAACGTGCTGGTGGACATTGCCGGGGCTCTCCGTTCGATTTTTGCGGTAGTTGGTTGCAGCCTCAATGAACCCATTGAAAAGCCGCAGATCGTTGGGATTCTGTTCCGGGTGGAATTGGACCCCTAGTGCCCATCCGCCCGTTGCCGTTTCGAGGGCTTCCACCGTGCCGTCGGCCGCCGCCGCCGTGACGGAAAGGCCGTCAGCGATGCGGTCCATGGCCTGGTGGTGGTAACAAGGTGCGCTGGCCGATGCTCCCAGCAGAAGCCGGCTGATGCTGCCCGGCGCCGTCGTGAACTCCACGTTGCCGTATACCCCCGGAGCCGGTTGGTAGTCCGCCTCCGGGTTCACATCGGGGATGTGCTGGATCAGCGACCCGCCCATGGCGACATTGAGGATCTGGGCTCCCCGGCAGATGGCGAAAAGGGGGACTTCGGCGTCCAAGGCTGCCTTGGTCAGGGCGATATCGTGCACGTCCCTGGCCGGTTGGGCGCGGGTGAGCCGGTGGGGCTGCGCCCCGTACTGTTCCGGGCCCACGTCGCTGCCTCCGGAGATGATCAGTCCGTCGAGGACCTCCACGATCGATGGGTCAGTGCCGACGGGCGGCAACAGGACAGGAGTGCCGCCGGCAGCGACGACCGCCTGGACGTAGGTTCCCGGCAGAACTGCCGCATCCGCTGTCCAAACGCCCCAGGAAGCCTGCTGAAAGTAGGTTGTCAGCCCGATCCGTGGGCGGTAGCTATCAGAGCCGTTCAAAGACACGCTTGCGCTCCCAGTCCGTTACTGCGCTGTCAAAAGCTTTCAGCTCGACATCTGCTGCGAAGACGTAGTGGTCCACAACTTCATCGCCGAAGGATTTGCGTGCAATCTCGCTGTTGGTCAGCAGGGCACGGGAGTCCCGCAGGTTGGTGGGTATGCGATCTGCGTCGGACTGGTAGGCGTTACCGGTCATGATCGGTTCGAGGGGGAGCTCATTCTCGATACCGTGGATGGCGGCGGCGATAAGCGCGGCGGCTGCGAGATAAGGGTTGACGTCCCCGCCTCCAACGCGGTTTTCCACCCGAAGGCTGGGACCGCGGCCGACGATGCGCAGTGCACAACTGCGGTTGTCCAGCCCCCAGGCGATGGCTGTGGGAGCGAAGCTGCCTTCTACGAAGCGTTTGTAGGAATTGATGTTCGGGGCGACGAAGTAGGCCAGCTCCTTCAGTCCGGCGAGTTGGCCTGCGATGAAGTGCCCCATGACAGGGCTGAAGCCATGCTCGCCATCCCCGGCCAGGACCGGATTGCCGTCCAGGTCGGTCAAGCTGAAGTGGATATGGCAGGAACTGCCTTCACGTTCGTTGTACTTCGCCATGAACGTAATGCTCTTGCCCTGTTGGGCGGCGATTTCCTTGGCCCCGTTTTTGTAGAAGACGTGGTTGTCGCACGCAGCAAGCGCTTCTGCGTATCGGAACGTGATTTCCTGCTGGCCCAGGTTGCACTCGCCCTTGGAAGATTCAACGACCAGGCCGGCCTTTTCCATGCCCGTTCGAATGCTTCGGATGACCGGTTCCAGTCTTGCCGTGGCCAGGAGGGAGTAGTCCACGTTGTAGCGGGTTGAGGGGGTGAGTCCCTCGTATTTCTTGTCCCATGCTTCTTCGTAGGTGTCGTCAAACATGATGAATTCGAGCTCGGTGCCGAT
The DNA here is from genome assembly GCF_002929755.1 of Arthrobacter sp. 4R501. Lineage (NCBI taxonomy): Bacteria > Bacillati > Actinomycetota > Actinomycetes > Micrococcales > Micrococcaceae > Arthrobacter > Arthrobacter sp. 4R501. The sequence goes on from NZ_PJIW01000007.1 coordinate 166,162, forward strand.
ATGGGCGCGGTATCCCAAGTCCTCCAGGCGTTCGATCTGCGCGCGCAGGATCTGGCGTGGGGACTGGGAGACGGGGCGCCCGTCCAGCCAGAAGATGTCGCACTGGATCATGGCAGTGCCTTCCAGCCACGGCACCCGGCGCAGGGTGGAGACGTCGGGCCGCATCACCATGTCTCCATAGCCGTTCGCCCACGAGGACATGGAGTACCCGTCAATGGTGTTCATCTCCACATCCACGCTGAGCAGGTAGTTGCAGCCTTCGGCCCCGTGCCCCAGCACGTCTTCGAGGAAAGACCTTGCCCCGCAGCGTTTACCTTGCAGGCGTCCCATGGAATCGGTGATGGCGACGACAACGGTGTCGATGTCACCGGAAGCGACCAGGTCCCTCAGCTCATCGACGCCGAGTTGGCCTTGCGCGGACGTACCGGTTGTTTGATTCGTCATTTGATTTCCGTAACTTTGATCGTATTTATGAGGGAGATGTCTGGACCGTGACGGGACGCGTCAGCTTTTGAGTTCGGCCTCGGCTGCAGCCAACTGCGCGAATTCCTCTTCGGGAGCGCCTGCAACGATGCGGTGCCGGCTGTAGAACCAGTAGTAGAGGAGCGCCGCGCCGAAGATTGCAGCTGTTATGGAGGCGGCGAATACGTCGACCACAAATGTTGCGACGACCGCGACCGCAGCAAGGACCAGCGCGATTGAAGTGGTGGCGACGCCGCCGGGTGTCCGGTAACCGCGGGGCAGGTCCGGTTCCTTCCTCCTCAGCACAATGTGCGAGAGGTTCAGGAGGACATAGGAGACTGTTGCACCAAAGACGGCGATGTTGATCAGGAGTGCGCCGTCACCGGTTATTGCTGCCAGCAAGAAGCCGATTGAGCCAGGGACGATCAGTGCCCAATAAGGGGTCCTCCGTTTGCCTGTCAGGGACAGCCATTTGGGAAGATACCCTGCCCGGGACAGCGCGAAGAGCTGGCGGGAATAGGCATAGATGATGGAGAAGAAGCTGGCTACAAGCCCGGCGAGGCCGGCATAGTTGACGAAGTCTGCCAGGAAAGTATTGCCACCGTACGCCAGGCGCAGGGCCTCCGGGAGGGGGTTATCGGATTCGCTCATTGCGGCTGACCCTGCGGCGCCCGGAACGAGGACAAGCATCAGGGCCCCGAAGACGACCAGGATCACAACAGCGACCATGATGCCCCGCGGCATGTCCTTCTTCGGATTGGCCGTCTCCTCAGCGGCCAGGGGAACCCCTTCGACTGCAAGGAAGAACCAGATGCCATACACGAGTGCACCGACGGCGCCGCTGATTCCCATCGGGAGAAAAGCGCTCGAGGTGGGCGAACCGTCAGGGACTATGTCAAAGAGGTTCTGGGCGTTGAAATGTGGGATCAGGCCCACGACGACGGCGGCCAGGGCGACGACGGCGACTGCGGTGATGCCGAAGATCATCTTGAGAGCCTCTCCCACTCCGCGGAGATGGATGCCCACAAAAACAGCGTAGGTCACCAGATACACCGGCCAGGAGTTGGTCAGGCCAAAGAGTCCCAGCGCTTCAACATAGCCGCCAATGAAGATGGCAATCGCAGCCGGCGCAACGGCGTATTCAATGAGCACGGCCATTCCGGTGGCGAATCCGCCCAAGGGGCCCAGTGCGCGACGGGCGAAGCCATATCCGGCGCCTGTGGCAGGAAGCGCCGAGGATAGCTCGGCGAGTCCGAAAGCCATGCAGGTGTACATGACGCCCATGAGAACAAATGCGATGAGGAGACCGCCCCAGCCGCCTTGGGCGAGGCCGAGGTTCCACCCTGCGAAGTCGCCGGAGATGACATAGGCAACTCCGAGTCCGGCAAGCAGGATCCATCCCGCGGCCCCGCGTTTCAGTTGCCGGTGCTGGAGATATCGCTTGTCGTCGGTAAGCTGGGCTGAATCAGAGGATGCCACTGTAGTTCCCATCGTCCAAGGGTATTGGTATGAAATAAGACCATAAGCTCGTTACAGTGTGTGCCAGATCACGAGCGCGGTCAAGGGTTTCCTTGATCTCGACGAACTTTTCCTCGGTTCAACCGTGCTTCCGGCCGGTGCGGCGGCTTTTCCCGCTTCAATGAGGCCCCCTGCCATAGGCCTGTTATTGGACCGATTAGGATTAGCGTATGGAAGAGGAACTGCTCCGAAGCCCCGCCCCGATTCTCCGCCCGGTCCGGCACGGCAACGCCTTCGAGGAGACCATCGAACGCTTGCTCCAGAACATCAAACTCGGTCTGTTCGGTGTAGGGTCCAAGCTGCCAGCTGAGCGGGAACTTGCCGAGATGCTGGGCGTATCGCGCGCCACCCTGCGGGATGCCCTGGCCGAGCTGCAGAAGGCCGGATACGTTGACGTTCAGCGCGGCCGCTATGGAGGAACGTACGTGTGCAGCCGGCCCCCTGCGGGTTCGGGGTCGTACCCGGAACTCGATCCGGCCGAGGTAGACGACGTCCTAACCTTTCGCGGCGTACTCGAGCCGGCGGCCGCATCCTTGGCGGCCAGGGCGACGTTATCACCTGCCCAGCGCGGTCACCTGTTAAGGACTTTGGCCGAGGTGGCCAGCGCACCTGCGAATCTGTACCGGCCGAAGGACGCAAGATTCCATGTGGCGATCGCAGAAGTGGCAGGATCGCCAAGCCTTGCACTCGCGGTGGCGGATGTCCGCTCAAAGGTAAGTGACCTGCTGGACCGGATACCCCTTATCCAACCCAACCTGGAACATTCCAACCGGCAGCACCAGGAAATCGTGGACGCCATACTCCGGGGCGACGATGAGGCAGCCTTCAAGGCGGCGCAAGATCATCTGCAGGGAACAGCGTCGCTGCTACATGGATTCCTCGGACATTCCCAGCCTGAGAATTTCCCGCAATCGACTGCACCACGGCGCTGAGTTGACACGGCTTCCCCGCTGACGGCTACACCGCAGCGCCGGGGGAGTTGCTCACCGCCGCTGAGCACACAGCGCGTCGAAGAAATCTCCCGGCGAACTGGGGCCTCCATGGTGATCGCCGCCGGGGATTCGCTGCTGGACGGGCCGATGCTGGCCGAAGCCGACGGCTTCGAATCCATAGGAGAAAACGCCAACGGCCTGGCCGGTGCACTGTTTGCAGGAGCAGGCAGCGGTTCCTCGCCAAGTGTCACCCTGGACTTCTACGACAGAACCGGGCTGGGGACATTCACGCGGGCATCGTAAGGCAGCGGACGACAGCGGACGACGGCGGGACGTCCCGCCGTCGTCCGCTCAAATTTTCATTGTGGTGGGCGCCCAACAGGGCCACCATGTTCGTATGGACACTGAAACACCGAAGGCGGCGGAGCTGAACCTTCCCCAAGCCTTCCTCCTTCTGGCAACGAACGACATGAACGGCAAGCCTGAAGTGCCGGTGTTCGCACTCAGGACCACCTTGGCAGGGGCAATATTGGCCGAGCTAGACCTCATCGGTGCGATCGAGCTGCAGGGGAAGCGCGTCAGGGCTACCGGCGACGCCCCGCAAACAGACTTCCAGCGCGAGCTGGAAGTCATCCGTGGCAAATCCCGGCCCCACAGTCCTAAAGGGTGGGTGGGCATGCTGGAGGGCCGCGCCGTGGTGCAGCGTGTCTACGAGGGCATGGCGTCACTGGGCATCGTGGAACATGTCGGTGAAAAGCATCTGGGCCGGTTCCGGGCGGTGCGGTACCCGGAGAAGGACCACGCTCCGGAGGCGGCGCTCCTGGAAAAGATCCAGGCCGCCCTCAGTGGCCCGCCGTCCGAACTTGAGCCGCCGGATACCACGGCGACCGATGCCGGCTCTGATGCGGGGACGACCGGTGCGGGGAACGGCGATGCCGCGTCTGATGCGGCGGCGTCCGAGGCCACGAACGCTGGCGCCGGGGCGCCTGATGCCAAGCCTGATTCGAAGGCGCCCGATGCCAGGACCATAGTGCTGATCGCCCTGCTTCAGGCGGCCGGAATGCTCGGCAAGCTCTTCCCGGCGGCAGATCTGACCCGGGCAACTGAGCTGTCGAAGGACTATTGGCCGTCCCGCGCGGTGGAGGACGAACTTCGTATGATCAGGCTGGCCGAGCAAGAAGCCGCAAACTTGTAAGTCGACTCCTTCACACTGACCACAGGTCCTTGAGCAGTTGCTGCACGTGTTCCGGCTGCTCGACGTTGGCGAAGTGGCCGCAGCGCGGGATCGTCACAGTCCGGACGTTCGGAATTGTGGCGGCCAGCCGGTCCAGGTCGGAAGGAGACGTGAACACATCAGTGTCCCCGCGGGTCGCCAGCACGGGGCAGCGGATGCCGCGCCACTGGTCAAAGTCGTAGTGCGCCACTGCCCGGGCGGCCGCGGAGAAGCTGGCCGGACGGGCGTCATGACCGAGCCCGCCGATCACCCCTGCGGATATTCCTGCAGGATCGGCGAACAGCGGTGACGTCAACGGTCCCATCACGGGTGTGGCGCCGACTGCACGGACCAGGGCCAGCCCTGCTGGACCCAGGGACGCCAGTGAGCGCATGAGCAGCCTCATGCCGACAAACGCCGGTAACCTAGACAGGCTGCGAAGCGGCTCGCGGGCAGCCTCAGACACGCCGAATGTCGTGGGAGAAATGGCGGCCACGCTGGCGGTCCGCTCCGGCCACGCGGCCGCAATATGCAACGCCAGGAAGCCTCCCATGGAGTGGCCCACGAGGTTCCATCGTGGGTAGCTGAGCGAGTTCAGCACCTCGGTGACGGCGCGTGCCATGGCCTCGATGCCGAAGTGTTCCAGCCTGGCTCCCTTGGTGGATTCGCCCCACCCCGGCAGATCAATCAGGACACGATCGTGGGGCGATGCTTCGGACAGCAGCGGCCGGAAAGTGGTCCAGGAGCCCGCGGCGCCGTGAAGATACACCTCCGGTGTGCCGGACGCCGGGGACCCGACTCCCCTGCCCTGCTGGACACGCACCGTGCACGGGCCCAGCCCGGTTGGAACTACGTGCCGCCGCAGCGTGGCGTCCCGCGTCGCGGGTTCCTGCCGAACGCTCATGCCCGCCTTCCTCTGTTGATCGCTACTGCCGGTGATCTCTACCAAGGATTCGGAGCCGCGGCGTTACCGGACCGGATGTGCAGAACACAGCTGCCTGGTTAGGCACCAAACGGAAACGGACGACGGCGGGAGGTCCCGCCGTCGTCCGCGTAACTGGGCGGCAGGAAGGCTAGAGGTCCAGCACCAGAACGGGGCACGTGGCGCGGGAGACGCAGACCATCATGCAGCTGTTCTCGGCTTTTTCTTCGTGGGTGAGGACGGAGTCGCGGTGGTCGATAGTTCCCTCGATGACCGTGGTTTCGCAGGTGCCGCAGGTCCCTTCGCCGCAGGAGGAAAGGATGCGTGTGCCGGCTTCTTCGAGAACACGCAGGACGGATTTATCCGCCGGGACGGTCAGCCGTACGCCGCTCCTTGCCAGTTCGATTTCGAACGCCACATCGTGCGCGGTGTCCACCTTCTTTGCGGTGAACCGTTCCAGGTGCAGGGACCCGGAGGGCCATTTCTCGGCACAGATTGCCTCGACGGCGGCCAGGAGCGGTTCCGGACCGCAGGTGTAGACGGCTGTGTGGCTGTCCGGGGAGCCCAGAGCGGTGGGCAGATCGATGATGCCCTTCTGGTCCTGGGGCCACAGGGTGGTTCGGGTGCCGTGGGCGGTTAGCTCATCCCTGAAGGCCATGGAGGAAAGTGTCCGGCCGCCATAGACGAGGGTCCAGGGCTTCCCCTGCTCCTGTACTTCACGGATCATCGCGGCAATGGGGGTGATTCCGATACCGCCGGCGACGAACAGGTAGCTGGGGGCCTCGACCAGCCGGAAGTGGTTCCGCGGACCGCGGACAGTCACCGAATCGCCGGCTGCCAGCGATTCGTGAACGAACCGCGAGCCGCCGCGGCTGTTGGGCGCATTGAGGACACCAACGACGTAGCTGCTCCGATCTGCCGGATCACCGCAGAGGGAGTACTGCCGCGTCAGGCCGTTGGAAAGGACCAGGTCGATGTGGGCGCCGGGTCGCCACGGCGGAAGCTCTTCGCCGTCCTGGTGCCGGAGCGTGAGAAGTACGACGTCGTCGGCTGCGTGTGTCTTCGCTGCGACGCGGGCAACGAAATGGGCCTCTTCGAGGGTGAGGTCCGAAATCGGCCCGGAGATGGTCTCTGTTGTGCTCATGGTCCTGCTCTCAATCTGAAAGTCGTCGCGTGCGATGCGGTGAGGGGGAAGTGTGTTCTAGTACTGCGTGAGTGACAGGCGGCTGAGCCGCCCGCCGATGAACCACTCGGTGACGTAGAGCCAGTGGCCGTCGGTGGCGATTCCGTGGGGGCTGTTGAAGAAGCCCGGGTCCACAACCGGTCCGTCCAGGCCCCCGGGAGTGCGGCGGTTGGGCCAGGCATCGTCCTCGTTCGACCGGGGCCGGGTCTGTTCCAGGACGCGGGTGAATGCATGGCCGTCGAACCTCGCGACTCCGCCGAAGAGTTCGGTGACGTAGATCCGGTCCCCGACGAGAACGAGCGAGGACGGGCTGTCCAGGACTCCTTCGCCCAGGATCCGCGGCTGCATTCCGTTCGGGTCCATGACTACGATTCTGCGATTGGTGCGGTCCGCCACGTAGATTTCGAGGCGCCCGTGGTCGGTCCGCAGCATTATCCCGTGCGGGCAGGCGAAGGCGGTGCCCGTTTCTGCGCCGTCCTGCGTTCCGAGGTAGCGGCCCGAGGCGTCGAAACGGTGCACCAGGCTGGCGCCGTACCCGTCGGCAACCCAGATGTCACCGCTGCCGGTGTATCGGGAGTCGTCGACGGCGATCGACGTAGGGCGCCACGACTCAAGTGCATAGTCCAGCAGTGGCGGGCATTCCAGTTCCAGGAGGACGCTTCCGTCCCGGTTCAGGATCACCGCGCGCCCGGGCGAGAAGTGATCGGCGTAGGCCGATGCGTCGGCGGGGTCCTCGACGAAACGGTGCCCGGGGTCGGCCACCGCGATGACTTCCTCGCCGTCACGTTCGCAGGTGACGATGCTGTGCATCTCGGTCAGGGAAGTTGATATGGTTTCGGCGCCACCTGAAGGGTCGATAACCAAGAGGTCGTGGCCTTCCGGGTGGGCGCAGAGGACTCTGCCGTCGCTGAGGACGCCGACACCGGAATGCATCCAGCCGCGTGACTCTGGCAGGAGGCCGGACAGGTCCTCCCAGCCGGTGACCTCAGTCAAGGAACTTCACCGGAAGCTTTGCGAAGCCGCGGACCATTTGCTTGGCCCAGCGCTCCGGCAACCCGACGACGCGGATCTCAGGGCCTTCGAGGAGAGTCTCCACGAGGACGCGTCCGGCAAGCCGGGCCAGGGGTGCGCCCAGGCAGGCGTGGATGCCGTCCCCGAAGGTCATGATGCGGTTCTCCGGCGTTAACTCGCGGCTGATATCAAAGAAGTCCGGGCTCTGGAAGACCCTTTCGTCCCGGTTGGCGGAGCCCAGCAGGAACATCACCCGGGAGTCCGCCGGTATGGTCACGCCGGCGATGGTGATCTCGGCGGTGGTCTGCCGGCAGAGGTTCTGGCCAGGGGTGTCGAAGCGGAGTGTCTCCTCCACAAAGGCGGGAATGGCGGCCGGGTCCTCCGCGAGGCAGCGCTGGAACGCCGGGAACTTGTCGAGGGTTGCCACGAGGTTGGTGAGGAGGGCGGCGGGGGCGTCGATGGCTGCCGACAGGATCAGGTGGGCGAGGCCCACCTGTTCATCCGGCTCCACCTTCCCGGCGTGCATGCCGAGGATGATCTGGGTTATGGCATCCGACCCTGTGGCGGTGCCGCCGGCCTCGACCTCTTCGCTCCGCTTCCCAAACACGTCCGCGAGGTGCTCTTCGGCTTCCTGATTGGAGACGGCCGCGTCGTCCGGCACTCCGAACTCGCCCACCGTCCGCTCCATGGAGCGCAGCAGATGTTCCTGCAGCATTCCGCTGTCCTCGGCGGCCATGCCGATCATTTTCGTCGCCGCACCGATCGCCAACGGAAGCGCCACCTCAGTGGCAAAATCACCGCCCCCGTTCTCACGGAGTTCCGTGATCAGGTGGCGGGCCAGTTCCCTGATGCCGTCTTCCTTGGCCAGTATCTCGCGACCAACAAAGACGCGACGGACGGCCGATCGCAGAGAGGTGTGCCGGGGAGCGTCGACCATGATCAGGTTGCCCGCCCCATAGGACGCATGGGTCCCGTCCATGTCATTGCCCAGGGCGCTGGAAAGCTGCTCGTGGTTTCGCAGGCCTGCCTGGACATCCGTGTAACGCGAGACGACGTACAGGTCGCGGCGCTCGTTGTAGTAGACCGGAGCCTTGTCCCGCAGGATTTTGTACAGCTCGTAGGGATGGTCATACGCGGCGTAGGAGAGCGGATCGTAGAAGACTCCGGGATCTGTCTCCAGGCCGGGATTCGGGCCAATCCTGGGCGCCGTAGCAGGGTCCTGCGTATGTGCTTCTTCGCCGGCGAGTGTGGTGCCGTTGAACGGGCATTGCTGGATGTCGGTGGTGTTCGGATCAGTGGCTAGCGACATTGGTAGGCCCTGCTTTCGTGGGTTTGCGTGGATGAGGGAACGAGACCTCAGCCGTGTGAGGAAGGGGGATCTGAGCGGGATTTCCCCAAGACTAGCACGTGCTAGTTTTTCGTCAAGGGATGTCCTGACAAACCCGGCGGAGGGCCATCAACCCCCCGCGTATAGGATGTCCAGGTGATCTCTAAACGGCCGACCATGATGGACGTCGCCACTCGCGTCGGCGTTTCACGGCAGCTTGTGGGGCTCGCCTTCCGCAATGAGGCCGGCGTCAGTTCCTCGACGAAGGAACGCATCTTTGAGGCGGCTTCCGAGCTTGGATACAGCCCGGACATCGCGGCGCGGTCACTTCGCCGGCGGAGCAGTAACTACATCGGCGTGCTCTTCAATCCCGCCCACTCATCCGCGGACGACATTGTCGAAGCCCTCTATGCGGCGGCCCACGAGCGTGGCTACAACCTGATTCTCGGTGCCTTGACGGCGACGCGGGACGAGCGGGATGCCATCACGGAACTGCTCGGGTTCCGCACTGAGTCCGTCATTCTGATTTCGCCGGAAACGCCTGTGAACGAGCTGCGGAAACTGGCAAAGAGACTGCCGGTGGTCAGCATCGGCAGACCGCTGCCGCAGGGTGTCTGCAGTGCTGTCCGGTCAGACGGGCAATGGGGGATCGCGGCGGCCGTGGACCATTTGGTGGAACTAGGGCACCGGGATATTGCCTACGTGCTGACGCGGTCACTTCCCGAATTCGCTGCCCGCCACCAGGGATATGTGACAGCAATGGACAGGCATGGACTGCCCTCGCGGGTCCGGGAGATTGGCGGGGACTTCACCGAGGAATCCGGTGCCAGTGCCGCCGAGTCGCTTCTCGCGGAGCCGGTCATGCCCACCGCGGTGGTCTGCTCCAATGACCATGCTGCCATGGGCCTCATCAATAGGCTTCTGCGTGCCGGCTTGCGGGTGCCCGAGGATGTCTCGGTCACGGGCTACGACGACAGCCGCATCGCCAGGCTGTCGTTTGTTGACCTGACCAGCGTCCGCCAGGATCCCGAGGAAATGAGCACGGCGGCCGTAGAGGCCGCCGTTCAGATGATGTCAGACCAGGAGTCGGCGCCCCAGGAACGCATGATCGTTCCCACCCTGGTCATCAGGGGAAGTACGGGCCTGCCCCGGTCAGAGGCGCAGCTGCACCCCAGGTGAGCCGGCGCTGACGCCGCCGTTCAGGCGCGGCGTCTCACGCGGGAGGTGTATGCCCGCATCCGCAATCCACACTTTGTGCCTTGCGTCACAAAACTGGCACGAGACAGATTTTATTAAAAAAGTCTTGCACGTGCCAGTTATTGTGCGTAAGAATGTCCTGACAATAAGTCGAAGATCGGCACTCTCAAAGAGCATCAGTTCTGGATGGAGGCAGGCTTCGGCACCTATGAGAGGGACACGACGAAGTGAAACCTATTTCTACGTTCAAGCGGGGACTCGGCGTAATTGCCATGGCGGGCGTGGCTACGCTGGCGCTGGCAGGCTGCACCGCAACGTCCACTGCATCATCAACCACCGGCCTGGCCGACAAGTTCGGCAGCCGCGCCGAAAACCGCAGCGTTTACTTCCTGACGTACTACAACCCGGCCGGCGACGCATTCTGGGCCCAGATCCTCAAGGGAGCGGAGGACGCCTCCACCCTCGGCGGCCTGCAGCTGACGCACCAGACCGCCGACGCCGATCCGGACAAGATGGTGGACCTCGTGGCAACAGCCACGGCGTCCAAGCCCGCCGTCATCGTGATGCCGTTCAACGAAGGCGAGAAGTGGGTCAAGGTGGCGTGTGACGCCTCCAAGGCAGGCATCAAGGTCGTCGCCTACAACGTGCCGGCACCCGAGAGTGCCGCCGACTGCGTCAGCGGTTTCGTCGGCCAGGACTTCTTCGAGGTCGGCACGCTCGTTGGCGAGCGCCTCGCCGCGGAGGCCAAGCTGGGCGCCGGCGACAAGGTCCTCTTCCCGGCGGAAGAGCCCGAGCAGAACTACGCCATCCAGCGGGGCGGGGGCGTGCAGAAAGCGCTCGACAAGGTGGGTGCGAAGGGCGAGTACCTCCGGACCTCCGCTTCCGATGAGGAAGCTCTGAACTCCCTCACCTCATGGCTCATCGCCAACAAGGACGTCAAGGCAGTGGCGCCTCTGGGAGGCACCCCGCACCGCAACATCCTGGCCGCCATGGAGGCAGCCGGCGTGAAGGTTCCCATCGTCGGCTTTGACACCTCCCCCCAGGTTATCGACGGCATCAAGGCCGGGGACATCATTGCAACGGCTGACCAGCAGGGCTTCGTCCAGGGATTCCAGTCGCTGATGCAGAGCGCCCTTGCCATCGATTTCGGCCTGGCACCGGCAAACATCAACTCCGGCGGCGTCTCCCTCATCGACAAGACAAACGTGGAAAACCTCGAAGCGCCGGACCTCCAGGGCGTCCGCTGGTAACTGCGCCATAAGGGGATGGAGCGGCGGCCACGCCCCCGCTCCATCCCCTCTCCGGGCCTCAGCGCCCACCTTTTCCATTCCGCGGCATCGACGCCGCTGCCATCGAAAGATCAGGTCATGTCACCACAAGAGACAGGCACCGGCCAACACGTCCTCACGGCGCCGTTGGAAACAGGGGCCATCACCAAAGTCCGCCGCCTTGCCGATAACCAACCCGTCACAACAGCCGAGAAATTCAAGGACTACATCCGCTACACACGTGGCCGCGGAGCCCTCGAAATCGGCGCGATCCTGGCGGTCGTCATCATCGGCTTTGTCATCGCCAGCATCGCCAGCCCCGCCTTCCCATTCCTTTCGGCCAACAACCTCTCGGGCGTTATCTCCCAGAGCATTCCGGTATTGGCCATTCTTGCCATCGGAGTCGGAATACTGATGATCGCCGGAGAATTCGACCTCTCCCTGGGCGCGAGTATCGGGTTCTCTTCCATCACGTTCATTCACGTCTCCAACTCGTTCGGCTGGGGCTGGGGGGTCCTGGCCGCAATCGCCGCAGCCACCGGTATTGCCCTGATCAACGGACTGATCGTGGTCATCACCGGCATCCCGTCCTTCATCGCCACTCTGGGCATGGCGTTCTTCTGGACCGGCGCCAGCATCTTCATCAACGGCACCGCGCCGGCGCTGCTGCGCAAGGGAAAAGACGAAGCACTCGTCACCCTCTTCGCCGGCGATTTCGGTTTCTTCCGCTCGCAGCTGGTCTGGATGATCGTGGTGGGAGTCGTGGCGTGGTTCTTCCTGCACCGCCACAAGCTCGGCAACCACATCTTCGCCGTCGGCGGCAACGCGTCGGCCGCCAGGGCGATCTCCATCAACCCGCTCAAGGTCAAGCTCCTCTCCTACGCTCTGTTCGGGGCGATGGTGGGCCTGGCCAGCATCCTGATCTCGGTCCGGACCTCCTCCATGCAGCCCGGTTCCACGGAGGACTACACCCTGATGGCGATAGCCGCTGCCGTGGTGGGCGGAACCTCCCTCCTCGGAGGACGGGGCACCATCATCGGCATGATCGTCGGCGCCGCCCTGATCCGCATCATCGAAAACGGCCTGATCCTGGGCAAGGCGCCTGGCTTCTACATCCAGCTCTTCGTCGGCCTGATCATCGTGGTCGCCGCCATCTTCAACAAGCTCATGGAAGGCAAAGCATCATGACCATCAACGAGGACTACCTGCTCCGGATTGAGGGCATCACCAAGAAGTACGGCGTCAACACCGTCCTGGACGACGTGTCCTTCGACATCGGAAAAGGCGAGGTTGTGGGCCTCCTTGGCGACAACGGTGCCGGTAAATCGACCCTGGTCAAGATCATGTCAGGCGTGGTCGCGGCCACCGCAGGCGACTTCTCCTGGGACGGCACCAAGCACCCGCACGTGAACAGGGCCCTGACCGAGAGCCTGGGCATCGAAACGATCTTCCAGGACTCGGCACTGGTCCCGCAGATGTCGATTAGCCGCAACATCTTTATGGGCCGTGAGATCACGAACCGCCTTGGTCTGATGAAGATCAAGGAGATGGATGCCATCACCTCCGAAATCCTGGACTCCGTGGTGACCATTGAAGGCATCAAGAGCTCCAAGCAGCTTGTCTCGTCGCTGTCCGGAGGTCAGGCGCAAGCGGTAGCCATCGCCCGGGCCGTCCACTTCAAGCGCAGCCTGCTGATCCTTGACGAGCCCACCTCCGCGCTCGCGGTGCGCGCCACGGAGGCATTGCTGGACTACCTGCGGGCGCTGAAGGCCGACGGAATCAGCTCCGTGCTGGTCACCCACAACCTCCACCACGCCTTCGAAGTCTGCGATCGGCACATCGTCATGAACCACGGGCGCAAAATCCTCGACGTTCGCCGCGAGGACACGAGCGTCGAAGAACTGACAGCCGCCGTCGTCGAAGGTGAACTCGGCATCCGCCGATACCGTGAGAACGCCACCGCGGCCTGACCCGACAAGCCGGTGATCACGGGACCCGGCACCCTCCTCGGAAGAAGTTCCCCGGCGACGGCCCTGCCCCTGGGGCGGCAGGGCCGTCGAATCGAGCAGACGTCACGGTTTCTCCCCGCCAACGGACGTCGGGCGGCTTCCTGCCCCTACCCGTTCGCAACGTCATTCCGGAGGACCATAATGCTGCAGGATCACATCGCCTTGCCCGAGGACCTTTTCGTGGATGTCGACCGCGCAGGTCCCGTTCCCCTCTACTTCCAGGTCTCGTCCTGCATTGAACAAGCAATTCTCACCGGCCACCTGCCCGCCGGTGCACGCCTGGAGAACGAGATGGTTCTGGGGCGACGGCTGGGCCTCTCCCGGCCAACGATCCGCCACGCGATCCAAGAGCTCGTCGACAAAGGACTCCTGGTGAAAAGCCGGGGAATCGGCACCCAGGTTGTCCACGGCCAGCTCACCCGGGATGTGGCACTGTCCAGCCTCTTTGAAGACCTGTCCAGGATTGGCAAGCGCCCGAGTTCAAACGTCCTGACGCACGAGCTCGTAGCAGCCCCTCCGCATGTTGCCGAAGCCCTCGGCACGGGACCTGGCGCCAAGGTCCTGCACCTGCGCAGGATACGTCTCGCCGACGGCGTCCCGTTCGCCATCCTCGAGAACTACCTGCCGGAAAGGTTCGCCGCCTTGTCGCACGGACAGTTGGAGCAAGGCAGCCTGTACCGGCTGATGCGAGCCCGCGGCGCAACCATGCGGGTGGCCAAGCAGAACATCGGCGCCCGGACAGCCGAGCCAGACGAGGAGCGGCTCCTCGAAATGCCTCCCGGAGCTCCCGTCCTTACCGTCAACCGCCGGGTCTATGACAGCCTCGGGAAGGCTATTGACATCGGCCGCCATTCCTACCGCCCGGACCTGTACTCATTCGACATCACGCTGGTCGACAAGTAGCTGGGTTCGGAAGAACCACCATGCTGTCGGCGACGAGCCTGCCCTCGTGGAAGACGGTGCGGTCGGTGCCGCGGTCCATGACGGTGCTCGTGATGGTCTCGCCGTCAACCAGGACGATGTCGGCCCGATCTCCGGGAGCCAGGCCCGGCCGGTGGTCGGGACTCGTGAGGCGCTGGACGGTGCGGTCCATGATGGACGCGCCTCCAATGGTGGCGATCGCCGCACAGTGCTCGATCAGCCGGTCCTTGCGCAGCCGGTGTGTGAACGCCAACTGCCACGTGCGGTCGAGCATGTCGCAGTTGCCGTACGGGCTCCAATAGTCCCTCTGCCCGTCCTCGCCCAAACCGACCCGGATCCCCGCCTCCGTCATTCGGGCGAGGTCGAATTGCGTGCCGCCGCTTGCCGGGGCGACCGTCGCCCAGGCAACGTCGAGCTCGGCCATCTGCTCCACGAGCCGGGCGGTCACGTCAGGATGGACATTAGCCAGATCGTACGCGTGGGACAGCGAGACGCGTCCCTCCATGCCCAGCGCGCGGGTGCGTTCGAAGACAAGTTCCGCGCTGAAGACCCCCAGGTGGCCAGGCTCGTGCAGATGAATGTCGACGTCGACGCCGTACTTCTCCGCCAGACCGAAGACGATGTCCAGGTGGCGAACCGGGTCTCGGTCCAGCTGGCAGGGATCAATGCCGCCGATGGTTGTGGCGCCCGCGCGGAGGGCCTCCTCGAGGAGCGGGACATTGCCGTCCTCAAGCAGGAGGCCTGCCTGGGGGAAAGCCATGACTTCTACATCGGCGGCGTAGGCGAAGTGCTCCTTCGCGGCCATGACTGCCTCGAAGCGCTCAAGCTTGCAGTCCACGTCGATCTGGGCGTAGGAACGAACGCGGGTGGTGCCCCGCGCAATCATTCGTTCCAGCGTTCCCGCCACTACATCCCCGAAGGGGATGGGGGTGTCGCGCCAGTTTTCCCGGTCGTTGCACATCATGTTCCACACACCGGGCGAGGCTGTGTGCTCCCGGAACGGCAGCCCGATCCGGGTCGAGTCGAGATGGACGTGCACGTCGGTGAACGCGGGCACGGCGATCCGGCCCCGTCCGTCGACTGCCCCGTCGGCGGCGTCTGCGACTACGACGGCGGTCCCCGCGGGGTGAACGGCGGCAATCCGCCCCTCGCGAACCTTGAGGTCTACGGCGTCCCCGCCCCAGGGGCGGACGTTGGTAATCAGCAATGTTCATTCCTTTCGGCTGGGCTGTGAATGACGGCCGGGGAGGCACCGATCCCGCGGGACCGGGGCCTCCCCGGCCGCACCATGTACTAGAAGTGGAAGGCAACCTGCGCGATGACTGCTGCGGCGACGAAGCTCGCCGTGAACGTCATCAGGGCAACGATGACGATCTTCCAGCTCAGTGAGCGCAGAGCCTTGACGTCACGGCCGAGCGACATGCCGATCAGGGCGATCATGGGCAGGCCCGCGAAGAGGACGTTGATGTGCTGCGTGGTGGAGGCGACGAAGGGGCCGATGGGTAGGAATGTCGCGGAGGCAAGGGTGGCCAGGGCCAGGACCCAGATGCTGGACGGTACCACCGGGACGAGCTTCGCGAGCACAAGCGCGACGGCGGTGAGGGCCAGGAGGATGAGGACGCCGGCGGCATCCACCGGCAGCACGGAACCGGTGCCGAGGGCGTTAAGCAGGAAGCCGGCCACACCGGTCGCGGCGAACGCGATGAGCCACGTCTTGGGCGTCCGGATAACACTGGGGTCCTCTTCGATGCCGTTGACGTCCACGGTGTCGATGCCCGGGGCCTCACCGGACTCGATCACTGCGCCCCCCGGGCGTGCCGGGCCTGAGCTGCCCGCTTGGGTTCCAGCCGCAGCGCCAATGAGGGCGCCGCGCCGGACACGGCGGCCAAGGTCGTCCCGCCCGAAAATGCGGGACCACATCCTGTAAAGCTTCTGGCACATCGGCAGCGCGATAAAGACCCCTGCGTAGAACCCGACGATGTTGGTGACGAGGTTGGACAGTGCGGCGAGGGCCATGATCTCCCCTGCCATCTCCGGATACAGGATGGACAGGGCGCCCACGCCCCCGAGCATCATGGAGGCGGACCCCAGACCCAGGCCCAACGCGAGGGCCCGGGGATCAAAGAAGTCCATTCCGCCGAGCAGACCGGCCAGGAGGGAGATGAACACGGCGCCAAAGACGCTGCCCAGCACCCACACGGCGAACACGCCGCGGTACTCGGGGGAGCGGACGCCGAAGCGCTGGATGGCGAAGGCAAGGTAGGACTCACGGTCGATCGACCAGGTGGCGCCGATCGCAGTCCGGCCCAGGCCAAGGGCCACCGCGACCGGAAGGGCCAGGATCACCGTGCCCACCACGTGGCCCACCTCCTGCAGTAGGATCGCGGGGCCGATGTTGGTGAACTTCGTCAGCGACGGGCCTATCTGAGTGCCAAGGCCTGCCAGGAAGAAAACAATGGACACGTCCATCAGGTGCGTGGACACCGCACGGGCACGCCCTCCGATGGGTTTCCATCTCTGGACACCCAGGAATCCGCCGATGAGCACGGTCCACAGGATTGGCATCAGGACGATGGCGGCCGGGCCGAGATGGAACTTGTGCGTTCCGATGGTGATGGCCACGGCACAGATGGCCGTGGAGAGTGCGATCATCGCGAACCACATGGCGGGGCGGGCACGGAAAGAACGGGACGGCGGCGCGTCCACTAGGGCGGACACCAGGCCGCCTGTGGTCTTCGCTTCATTGGGCATGGAGCAGGCCTTTCCAAAGGGGGTGAGGGATCAGAACAAAAACATCCCGCATCGCGGAATCCGACGCTTGGTATACCAAGTGACTGTATACTCGTACCCGTTGAGAGGCAAGTCACATTTTTTCGGCAGTTCGCCAAGGAGGTACGTTGTACAAGAAAATCTCGGCCCGGTACGTTCTGGGTTTCGACGGAACGCGGCACACGTTCATCGAGGACGGCGAGGTGGTCTTCGAGGGGGATTCCATCGTTTTCGTGGGGCGCAACTACGAGGGCGCGGTCGACGAGGAGCACGACTACGGCCAGAGCTTGGTCATGCCTGGCCTGATAGACCTGGACGCCCTGGCCGACATCGATCACCTCATCCTGGACTCGTGGCCCTCCCCCGATGTCGCCGCCGGCCACCTGTGGTCGGATGACTACTTCGCCAACCGTCGCCGGGACGTGTTCACGCCATCGGAGCGCGCCACGGTCCGCGAGTTCGCCCTGGCGCAGCTCGCCCTGCACGGCATTACGACTTACATGCCGATCGCCTCGGAAATCCACAGTTCCTGGGCTGAGGGCCTCGATGAGCTCGTGGACATGGCAGAGACAAGCCGGCGGATCGGCCTGCGCGGCTACCTTGGGCCGGCCTACCGTTCCGGGGTCCATGTCATCACTGCTGCAGGCGACCGCGAGGTCCACTTCGACGAGGCCCGGGGGCTTGCAGGCCTGCGCGACGCAGAGCGCTTTATGGACTACGCCGCGGGTCTCGCAGACCCGCTCGTCACCGGGGCCTTGCTGCCGTGCCGCATTGAGACGCTGTCCGAAGACCTCATGCGGGAGACGGCGCGGATCGCCAGGCAGCGGGACGCGCTGGTCCGGCTCCACTGCCTTCAGTCCCCGCTCGAGGACGAGCTCCTGCAGCATTCCGCTGGACGCGGCGTCCTGGAATTGCTCGAATCCACCGGTCTGTTCGGCACACGGCTTCTCATTCCGCATGGTGTGGTGATCAACGGCAAGGACCCTGCCGCGTCAGCGCCGGGCGGCCCGCTTGACACGCTGGCCCGCCACGGCGTCAGCATTGTCCACTGCCCTCTGACATCGTTCCGCTACCAGAAACAGCTTGTATCGTTCGACCGTTTCCGCCAGGCGGGCATCAACATTTGCCTGGGTACCGACTCCTTCCCGCCGGATCTTGTGCGCGGCATGGACGCCGGCATGCACCTGACCCGGCTGGTCGAGGGGAGGCCTGACGCCGGGACCCTGGCCGACTACTTCGACGCCGCGACGCTTGGCGGCGCCCGGGCCCTCGGACGGGCTGACCTGGGGAGGCTTGCCCCCGGCATGCAGGCCGACATCACGGTGGTCTCCCTGGCCAACTTCGGCGACGGTGTCGTCGAAGACCCGCTGCGCACGCTCGTGCTCAACGGGACGGCGCGCCAGGTGACCGATACGTTCGTGGCAGGGCGCGCCGTTGTGGTCGGCGGCGCCCTGCCCGGCATCGACCTGGACTCGTTGCGGGTTGAGGGGCAGCGGCTTTTCGACGGGATGCGGGCGGCCTACTCGGTCCGGGACGTCCAGCTCCGGGAGCCTGACCAGCTGTTTCCGCCCACCTATCCACGCGCGGAAATCGCTCCGTCGGTCGCTGCCCCGTGACGGCCGCAACCTTCGATTCTTCATCTAATCAATCTTGGTTTGGTATACCAAAGGCGGTATGATGAGGGCACGCGAGAGCCACCAGCACATTGTGGGGAAGCTCATCCGCCCTCGGTAGAACCACGACTTTGACCTATTGACACCGGACCCGCGCTCCTCGGCAGGGCCCTTCCCATTGGAGAGAACAATGTGCCTGCACGATCACACCCCTGCTGCCCTGCCTCCAACTGCCGTTCCACGCCGCGGCATCCTGGCCGGGGCGGCCGCCCTGGCGGGAATCTCGGTGGCAAGCCTGGCTGCCCAGCTTGGAAGTGCCCCGGAAGCGAGGGCAGCGGGCAACGCATCAAACCCCGGCTACCCTGACCGCCCCGCTTCGCCCCCGCCCATGATCATCGAGGGCGGCGCCATAGTGGACCCCAAGACGGGCAACGCAGTGCAGGACGGGGTCCTTGTACTGGAAGATGGCAAGGTCACGGCGGTGGGCACCCGGGAGGAAACACGGCGTGCGGTAGCCGCCCTTGCAGGCCGCGCCCGGATCGTGGATGCCTCCGGCCGGTGGGTCCTTCCCGGCCTCATCGACGTGCATGTTCATGCGAACGCGCTTTCGGATGCGCGGGCCATCCTGCAGGGCGGGGCGACCAGCGTCAGAAGCGGTTCAAGCAGCTTCTATCAGGACGTCGCCCTCGCTGCCCTGCCTGCCTGGGCCGCCGGGGCCTCGCCTCGGATGAGCCCGGCCGGCCTGTTCATCTCACCCGATCTGGGGGACTCGCTCCTCGCAGACCCGGACCTTGCGCCGCTCGCGTCCCTGTCCGGGGGAGTCACAGAACCAAGGGACCTTGCCTACCTCACGCGCGTCAACCTGAAACGCGGTGCCCAGGTGATCAAGACCCGGGCCAACCCCCGGGCGGGCCTGCCGGAACAAGACCCCCGCGAACTGGTCTACAACCACGAACAGCTCTCCGCGGTGGTCAAGGCCGCAGGCAAAGCAGGCGTGCTTTGCCACGCCTACAGCGCCGAGGGGATAGATGGTGCCGTCCGGGCCGGTGTGCGCAGCATCGAGCACGGCGTCTTCGTCAGCGAGGAGACCATCTCCCGGATGGCCAGCCGTGGCACGTACTTCACTCCCACCTTGGACGCCATCACGAGCATGGCAGGCTCTTCCAACCCCATCCTTGCCGCCCGCGGCAAGGAGTACACGCCCATCATCAAAGCGGCGGTGAAAGCCGCCCATGAAGCCGGCGTGACGGTGGTCGCAGGGACGGACTCCTTCGGATCCGATGTGACCCCGATAGGCACTGAAGCGCGTCTGCTGGCGGAGGCCGGGCTTTCACCACTGGACGCGCTCAGGGCCGCGACGGTCAACGCCGCCGCCCTGCTCGGCTGGGGTGAGAGTGCGGGACGCCTGATGCGCGGTTCGTTTGCAGACGCCGTCATCGTGGACTCGGATCCCTTGGACAGCGCCTCGGCGCTGGAACAAATCAGCGCCGTGGTGGCGCAGGGGGTCCTGGTACGGAATGACCTCTGATCGGTCTGGGATAAGCGCGACGCTGTCCCTTCCCACTGTCCTCCTGCCCGGGCAGCGCGCCCGCCCAATCCAGAAAGCCACCCCATGACCTTGATTCTTAAAGCCTCCGAGCTCCAGGCCCTGGCCGACATGCCCGGGACCATCGCCGCCGTCGAACGCGTCTTTGCCGGCCTCAGCCGGGGCACCGCCGTTCAGCCCGCGCCGGATTCCCTCCTCCTGCCGTCCTCGGACGCGAGGTTCTTGCCGATGGCAGCGCTGTCCGGCGCCGAGGAGCTGGCATCCGTCAAATTGCTGGCGGACATGCCGGAAAACCGGGAGTCCAGCCTGCCCACGCAGCGGTCCACGATCATGCTTGTCTCCCAGCTAACCGGCGAAACCCTGGCCATCCTGGACGGCAAAGTCCCCACCCGGGTCCGCACTGCCGCCGCCAGTGCCGTGGCAACGAAGCTCCTCGCGAGGCCCGGCAGCACCACCCTGGGACTGGTCGGTGCAGGCGCCCTGGCCGTGGCACACGTGGAAGCCATGCTGGCCGTCCTCCCGATTGAAAAAGTGGTGGTGTGGTCCCGTTCCGCGGACACCGTCGCCGCCTTCTGCGGCGAGATTTCCCATTACGGCCTCAACGTCACTCGGGCGTCCAGCGTCCGGGAAGTTGTGGAGGCCGCCGACGTGCTGTGCACCCTCACCCCGGCCGTTGAGCCTTTGGTTAAGGGCGAGTGGTTCACGCGCGGACTCCACGTGAACGCCGTCGGATCCCGTCCGCGGGCGGACCACCGGGAGATTGACTCGGCGGGCATGGTGAGGGCGCGGGTCTTCGTGGACAGCCTGGCCACGGCCAGAGCCAAATCCGGCGGGCTGATCATCCCGGTGGCCGAAGGTGTGATGGGTTTTGAGGACGTGGTGGCCGAGCTTGGTGACGTGGCGGCGGGGACAAAAGCAGGTCGCCTTGGTGATGAGGACGTAACCTTGTTCAACTCGGTTGGTATCGGTCTGCAGGATCTTGCCATCGGGCGGCTCCTGTACGACGCTGCGCTCCATCAGGGGGTTGGCACCCGCGTGGAGCTGAATAACTGAGTAAGCGCGGAAGTATGCAATAACGGGAGGCATGAATGACAGTCCAAGCGGAAGCCCCCGCGTCCTCGGCTGACACTGCCCGGGCACGGATCCGGGAATTGATCATCTCCGGTGACTTCCCGCCAGGATCCCGGCTCAGGGAACGTGAGCTCTCCCAGACTCTGGCTGTTTCCCGGGTACCCGTCCGGGAAGCCCTCCAGCAGCTCGAGGCCGAAGGCTTCATTGACGCCTCCCCCCGGCGGGGTGCAACCGTCAAGCAGATCACCCTGCGCGACGTCAACGAACTCTTTGACGTGCGGCTCAGCCTGGAAGTCCTCGCCGCACGCCTCGCCGCCCAGGCCGCCGCCGGAGGCCAGCCGTCGTCGCGGCTGCGGCAGATGATGGACCAGGCAGAAGAAGCAACCCTGCGCCACGACCACGCACAGATACCCCTCAGCAACACAGCCCTGCATGCAGAGATCGTAGCGATGGGGGGCAACTCGCTGTTGGAGTCCGCCATGAAGCCCCTGCTGGGCAGGATGCAGTGGCTCTTCACTTTGACCGGGCACCGTGACCCGCAGGTTCAGTGCGCGGAGCACCTGAGCCTGTGCAAGGCCATTTATGACGGCAAGGCGGACCTGGCGGCGGCGCTGGCCTTCGCACATGTGGAGCTGGGCCGGGAACCGTCGCTCCAAGGACTGGCCGGGCGCCTCCCCGAAAGCTGACCGTCCCGTAAACCTAAGCGGACGACGGCGGGAGGTCCCCGCCGTCGTCCGCTCACCTTCGCCGCGAACTCCGGCAGTTTGGCTTGCGACCAGTGGTTTGCGTCTCCGGCTTGTAAATCACCGTTGTGGTGGGCACCCGGTCGGGTCCACCCTGATCCTATGAACGCTGAAGTACCCGAAGTACCCAAGGCGGAAGAGCTGAATATTCCCCAGGCCCTGCTCCTGCTGGCCACCAACGACATGGACGGGGAGTCCGCCGTTCCGCAGGTCGTGCTCAAGGCTGCTTTGGCCGGGGCGATACTGGCCGAGCTGGACCTGCTCGGCGCCATCGAGCTGAAGGGGCAGCATGTCAGGGCTACCGGCGCCACCCCGCAAACGGACTTCCAGCACCAGCTGGAACTCATCCGGGATATGTCGCGCCCGCACAGTCCCAAGCGGTGGGTCTCGATGCTGGAGAGCCGCGCCGAGCTGCACCGTGTCTACGGGGGATGGCGGCGCTGGGCATCGTGGACCACGTGGGCGAACGGCACCTTGGCCTGTTCAGGACCACGCGGTACCCGGAGAAGAACCACGCTCCTGAGGCAGCGCTGCTGAAAGGGGTCGAGGCCGCGCTCAGGGGTGGAGCTTCCGATCCGCGAACCACTGCACTGACCGCGCTTCTCTACTCGGCGGAGCTGCTCGGGAAAATCTTCCCCGCAGCGGATCAGGGCCATGCGAGGGAACTGGCGAATGACTATTGGCCGTCCCGCGCGGTGGCCGGCGAGCTCCGCATGATCAGGCTGGCGGAGGCGGAAGCCGCAACGTAGGAAAGCGGACGACGGCGGGAGGTCCCGCCGTCGTCCGGTTTCTGTGCGCCCCCTACTCAGCCGCAGGGGGCGCTTCAGTCTTGTCCGCCGCCGTCTCCCGAGCCTCTTGCGCCGCCTGTGCATACGACGCCGAGACCCGGCGGTAGACCGGGGTCAGGAAGGCCAGCAAGGCGGCGGCGATCATGATGATGCCGGCCACCAGGAACACCAAGGCGATGCCGCGGGAGACGCCCTCGCCCAACAGCGGAGCCAGCTGGGCAGCCCCCTCTGTGGACCGAGCGTACGGGATGATCCAGACCTGGGCGATCGGCGCGATGAGGAACGCGGTGATGGGCGCTGCGGCGGACTCGAACGCCATGGCGAAGCCGAACACCCGGCCTTGCCGGGGCAGGGGCACCACCTGCTGGATGACTGTCTGCTCGGCGGCCTCCACGAAAGGTATCAGGACTAGGTACAGCCAGATGCCGGCGATGTACAGCCAGGCCCACTCCCGCAGCGTGAAGACGGCACCGAGGACGCCCATGACGACCACCGCGATGAGCATGGTCCGCAAAGGGTTGGCCCCGAGCCCGAACTTGCCGATCAGCGCGCCGCCCACCAGGAACCCGGTGGACGCGACAGCGAAGAACGTGCCCCACAGCTCCACGGAGAACATCTCCAGGCCGTACGGATCCATCAGCGCCATGTAGACGCCGCCGATGAAGTTGTTGAACGTGGAGAACAGGATCAGTGCGAACAGCCCGGAAATGGCCAGAACGGCGGCGAGGGAGCCTCGCAGGTCGAATCCGCCGTGCGCGTCCGTGGCTGCCGGGCGCACCTCCTCGGGCATACGCAGCGTCAGCAGGTGCGCGAAGGCCAGTGCCGTGAGCACCAGGGCGACGACCACCGTCCAGCCCATGCCCAGCAGCCCCACCGACAACCCGGACAGCACCGAGGTGACGATGAGCATCAGTCCCTGCACCATGCCCACCAGCCCGTTGGCGTTGGCCCGCCGGTCAGGCTCGATAAGGATGGTGACCGTGGTGGAGAGGGCAATGTTCCGCATGTTTTCCACCACCGCACCGATCAGGATGATCATGGCGAAGACCCAGAACCACGGCAGTGTCAGGTCCAGTATGCTGGCGGCCGGTGTCAGTAGGAACATCACCCCTGACAGCACGAACATCACCAGCGTGAAACCGGCGGCGAAGCGCATCAGGGCCAGCTTCCGGTAGCGGTCCACGAATGTGCCGAAGCTGATGCTGGAAAGGGCGATCAACAGCATGTACGCGCCGCCGATCACCCCGGTGGCGATCACGTTCCGCGTCTCCAGGTACACCCAGAACGTCAGGGCGAACCACAGGTAGCTGGTGGTGATGTTGGCGAGGGCGGTGTTCACCAGGATCCCGGCGAACGTGCGGGACCGCTGCGCCGGAGTGCGTAGGGACGTATCGATGGCATCGGCATCGGCCGGGCCTGCAGCCGCTGCGACGCCGGCTGGGGCCGGTTCGTGCTCGGTCATGCGTCCCAGTTTAGTGACAACCGACGGTCGTGGACACGGTCACTGCGGTGTACTTTCGGCGCGGGCACCTACGCAAACGAACGACGGCGGGACGTCCCGCCGTCGTCCGCCGCCCATCCCTTGCGCTCTTACTTTATTCGCCGTATAAAGTAAGTATGTTACCTGGATCACAGCGCAGCGCCCCGACGGGGAGGGATGCGCTGCGCAGAATCCGGGTCAGCGCCATCTTCAGCACCCTGCTGGAGGCAGGCCCCCTGGCCCGGACAGACCTTGCGCACCGGACCGGATACAGCCCCTCCACGGTCACGGGCATCGTGCAGGACCTCAGCGACGCCGGCTACCTGCGGGTTGTGGGGCAACAGGAATCGACCGGCGGCCGGCGGCGGACGCTGATCGAGCTCAACCGCTCCTCGGTGACCATCGCCGTCGTCGGTCTCCGCGGCACCCGGATCTGGTGCGCCCTGGTGGACCTGGATGGCAACCGCCTGGATGCCGCTGAACAGGATTTCGATCCCGCGGACCCGGTGGGCAGCACGGCAAGCACTGTGATGTCACTCCACCGCCGGGCGGTGATTCCGCCCGTTCACGTCGTGGTGGCACTGCCCGGCGTCGTCGCCTCAGACGGTTCCGTGGCCCTGGCGCCCGCCTTCGGCCCCGTAGCCCACCTCCGCCTCGTGGACGAACTCGAAGCCACAACAGGGCTCCGCACCACGGTGGAAAACGACGTCAACCTCATTGCCTTGGGGGAGCGGGTGGACGGCGCGGGCAACGGCGTGGAGGACCTGGTCCTGATCCATGTTGCCGAAGGCATCGGGGCGACGATCATCGCCGGCGGAGAGGTCCTGGCAGGATCAAGCCGTTCCGCAGGCGAAATCGGCTTCCTTCCGCAGGGTTTGGCGGCCAGCCCGCGCGGGGAACGCGGAGACTACGAACGTCGCTGGACCGCCGCCGGCATCCGCGAGTCCGGCGCGCTTCTCGGCCTGGCGCTCGCTGAGGAGACGGTGGTTGAATCCCTCTGCAGCGCCGATACGCCGGCGGCTGTCCGGCTGCTGGATGACGTTATTCAGGCCTGGGCCTTCGCCGCCATCATCTGCGTCTGCGTCGTCAACCCCGCACGGGTGATCTTTTCCGGGGACGCCGTCCTCCTGACCCGCGATGCGAGGGAGAAGCTCCGCGGCACGGTCCAGAGGTCAGTGCCGTCCCTGACCGAAGTGGTCTTCGCCGAGCTGGGACAGGCGGCCATCCTCCATGGCGCCATCGCGAAGGTGGTGAAGAGCCCCGCGACCCTCTTCACCGAGGTGGCCGGATGAACGAACCACCAGGTTTTCTGTCCGACCATCAGCCACACCAAAGTACTAGGAGAAACCAATGACGTTACGACCATTGCGATCCGCGCTGCTAGCAGGTGGTCTCGCACTCATGCTTGGAATGTCTGCCTGCGGACTCGACTCTCCCAAGCCCTCCGGCACGTCGGCCGGTGCCGGGGACACCGGGACTCTGACCATTTACACGGCACGGGACAAAGCCCTCGCTACCGAGGTGATAGCTGATTTCGAAAAGGCCAACCCGAAGTACGCGGGCAAAGTCCAACTGCTGACACTTGGCGCCCAGGAGGCCCTGGAACGCGTCAAGGCCGAAAAGTCCAACCCGCAGGGCGACATCTGGTGGGGCGGCACCCAGCAGCAGATGCAGCAGGCCGCTGCCGCGCAGGTCCTGTCTCCTGCGCCGAAGGACGTTATCGACGCCGTCCCGGCCGGACAGCGCGACGCTGACGGTCTCTGGGTAGGTGAGATGAAGCTGGCCGAGGTCATCTTCTACAACAAGGACATGCTCACCGCCGACCAGGCTCCCAAGGACTGGGACGACCTCATCAGCCCCGCGATGAAGGACAAGATCGCCATCCGCGACGTCCTGGCATCCGGCACCATGCGCAGCATTTACGCGGCGATGATTGACCGCCAGTTCGACGCGGCCGGCAGCCCCGACGCCGGCTACGAGTGGCTCAAGAAACTGGATGCCAACACGAAGGTCTACGCGGCCAACCCGACCGACCTCTACCTGAGGATCACACGCCAGGAAGCTGCAGTGACTGCCTGGAACCTGCAGGATGTCATGCTGCAGATCAAGAACCAGAAGGCCCCCTTCACACCAGTCGTGCCTGCATCCGGTGCGCCGATGCTCATTGACGGTGTGGCAAAGATCAAGGACGGCCCGTCTCCGGCCGGAGCGGACGCCTTCCTGTCCTTCCTTATGAGCAAGGATGAACAGACCAAGCTGTCCGAGACGTACTTCCAGATCCCGACGATCTCACTGCCCCAGGAACCGGCCTGGCTGGCCGGCCTGGACCTGAAGGAAATGAAGGTCAACTGGGAACGCGTCAACAAGAGCGAGCCAGAATGGAGCGCTTACTGGGCCGCCAACATCAAGGGCCAAGGCACCAAATAGCACCGCGTCCGGCGGGGCGGCCACCGGCTGCCCCGCCGGACACGACGCCCCGCCAGCACACAACTACCACCCCTGTGGAGCAGCCATGACACGCGTCTTCCTCAACGCCATCAGCAAGCAGTACCCGGGGGCCAAACCGGCGGTATCGAACCTCACGGTCACCATCGAGGACGGCGAGTTCTTCACCCTGCTGGGTCCTTCCGGCTGTGGCAAGTCAACAACGCTGCGGATGGTGGCAGGATTCATCCAGCCTTCCAGCGGAAGCATCCACTTCGGCGACAAGGACGTCACCAACACGGCACCCAACAAGCGGGACACCGGCATGGTCTTCCAGAACTACGCCTTGTTCCCGCACATGAGCGTCCGGGGAAACGTTGCCTACGGCCTGAATGCGCGCAATGTGCCCAAGCAGGACAAGGACAGGCGGATCGACGAGGCGCTCGCACAGGTGGGACTCCAGGAGTTCGGCGACCGCCGGATCGACATGCTTTCCGGCGGCCAGCAGCAGCGCGTGGCTTTGGCCCGGGCCCTGGTGATCCGCCCGGCGGCCCTGCTGCTGGACGAGCCGCTCTCCAACCTGGACGCGAAGCTGCGCGAGGAAACGCGTACCGAAATCAGGTCCACGCAGAAGGCGGCAGGCACCACGTGCCTCTACGTCACCCATGACCAGGCCGAGGCAATGGCGATGAGCGACCGCGTGGCGGTGCTTAATGAAGGCGAGCTCCACCAGGTCGGGTCACCCCGCGAGGTCTACAACCGCCCCGCCACGGCATTCGTCGCCAGATTCATCGGCCGCTCCAACGTGCTGCCCTGTACCGTGCTGGGTGTGGACGGCGGCGCCGACGGCGGCTCCGTCAGCATCAGCCTGGCCGACGGCACCGTCCTCAGGACACCCCGGGTGGAGGGATCGATATCGGCCCGGGTCTCCGCCGGGGACCACGCCGCGGTATCGCTCCGGCCGGAGTCCATCGGCCTCGCCGTCAGCTCGGGGAACCCCACCGTCAGCCCGGGGAAGGAGACAGCGGGCCAACTCGGCGGGAGGGTCCTTACCGCGGAGTTCACCGGCGCCGTCAATATCTACGAGATCGACTGGCACGGCGAGCAGATCGTGGTCTCGGCGCCGGACACCGTGGACCGCGCCGAACCCGGGGACCTCGTGTCAATGGCACCGCACCAGGACCGCGTGTGGCTGGTGGAGCCGTGACGGTCACCGTTCCGAGGCTGCGGAACCGGTCCTCCCTGACGTCGTCGGACCGGTTCGTCTACTTCCTCGCCGCCCCGGTGGTTCTGGTGCTCCTGGTGTACATCGTGGTGCCGATGCTGGCCACCGCCACCACCAGCGCCGAGAGCGGAGGGAGCGCCTACAAGGGATTCATCAACGGCTCATCCGCCACGGCGCTGGGACTCTCGGTGGGCATCTCGGTGGGATCGGTCCTCACCACCGGTGTACTCGGCACGGCGCTCGCCGTCCTGCTGTCGCGCTTTGATTTTCCGGGCCGCAGGGTGCTGAGGCTCTTCGCGCTGCTGCCCATGGCGCTGCCTCCGCTGATCGGCGCCGTGTCCTTCTACTTCCTGTACGCCGAAAGCGGCATTGTTCCGCGCTTCCTGGAGCGCTACTTCGGCGCCGACGCCGCGGCGGTCTCCGCCAACGGCGTCTGGGGCGTGCTCCTGGTCCACACCATGACCATGTACCCCTATTTCTACCTCGCCGTCTCCTCGGCGCTGGCCGGATCCGACGCCTCCATGGAGGAGGCGGCGCTGAACCTGGGCGCGAGCCGCTTCCGCATGTGGCGCACGGTTCTCCTGCCCATGCTCACCCCGGCGCTGGTTTCCGGAACGCTGCTGACCTTTATGGTCTCGATGGCATCCTTCACCGCGCCCCAGTTCTACAACGTTCAGACCCTGACCATGCAGATCGTCGCCTCACGGACCAGCGGCGCGTACGATGTCGCCGCGGCCCAGGCTGTGGTCCTCTCCGTCGTGTCAATCTTCTTCCTGCTGGCCATGCGCTGGTACGAAAACCGGCGCCTCCACCGCGGGTCCTCCAAGGGAACGCCCCAGGCCGTGAAGGTCCTGCACGGTGTGCTGCCCCGCACCCTTGCCGGGCTCGGATCGTTGCTGCTGGTCCTGTTCCTGATGGCGCCGCCGGCCACGATCGCCCTGCTGTCCTTCACCGTCGACGGGTCGTGGACCACGCAGATCCTGCCACCGGACTACACCCTGGACAACTTCACCCGGATCTTCACGGACCCCGTCACCCTGCGCCCCATCCTGGTCAGTGCCCAGATGTCCTTCGTGGCCATGATCGGCTGCATCCTGGTCGGGGTCCTCGCCGCCTGGGTGGTCACCCGGTGGAAAGGGCCGGGCAGGGGCTTGCTCGATGTGATGGTCATGCTCCCGTGGGCACTCCCCGGCACCGTCATCGGCGTCAACATCGTCACGGCCTTCGCCACCCCGGGCCCGTTCAATCTCGGCCAGGTGCTGATCGGATCCCTGTGGATCCTCCCGGTGGCCTATTTCGTCCGTTTCCTGCCCTTGGTGTTCCGCTCCGCCAACGCGTCGCTGGCCCAGATCGACCCCAGTGTCGAGGAAGCAGCACGGAACCTTGGCGCGGGTCCCTGGCGTGCCCTACGCACCGTGACGGTGCCCCTGATGTCCCGCGGCATCCTGGCCGGTGCGCTGATGGCGTTTATCCAGGGCTTCGGTGAGTACGTGGCGTCCGTGGTGGTCTACCCGGCCCGCTTTGCGCCCCTGTCCGTGGAGATCTACAACCGCATCTACTCCAACGAGTTCGGCACGGCCGCGGCCTACGGCACGCTTCAGATGGCGCTGATCCTCGTTGTGCTGGTCATCGCCCAACGGCTGGAGACACCCCGCCGCGACAGGAAGGCACGGGGCGGGCAGCCCGTCGGTGCGCCCCTGAGTCCCGTTATGGCCCCCACACCCACCTGATCCATGGAACCGGAGATACGAATGCACACCCCCACCGATCCGTCCATGCCGCGCCCCGACCTCAAGGACCAGGAAAACCTCAGCATCTACTGGGACAACCACCTGCGGGACGCGTTCGACGAAGCAGCACCGCACATCTACCCGGGCATGGTCGAAGCAAGCCTGGCCCACGTCCTGATGCTGACCCGGCAGGGCATCCTGCCGCGTGGCCGGGGGGAACTCCTGCTAAAGGGGTTGCTGACCCTGTGGGCCAGGACCGAATCGGGCGAACAGGCGTACGTTTTCGATGGCAGCGTCGAGGATCCGTATTACTTCCTGGAGCAGCAACTCGCCGCCGAGTGCGGGATCCCAACCTCCGAACTCGACGTCCAGCTGGCCAGGAGCCGGAACGATCTCGACGCCGGCGTGTTCCGGATGGTCCTGCGGCGCCAACTGCTGGACCAGGCCTCCCTGGTGGTCCAGGCAGCCAACGACGCGGCCGTGCAGGCCGCCGCGAACGCGGACAGCCTGATCATCGGGTTCACCCACCGCCGCCCCGCCCAGCCGACGACGATCGGCCACGTCCTCGCCGGTCTCTCCGAAGCGATGCTCAGCCAGGCAAAGGACATGCTGAGCATCTACGACGAACTGAACGTTTCGCCGCTGGGATCGGCGGCCTTCACCGGCACCGACCTGCCGATCGACCCGCTGATGGTGGGCGAGCTGACCGGCTTCGATTCCAGCTTCACCTCCAGCTACGAGGCCGTGGCGGGAGCGGAACACTTCATGCGGCTGGCCGCGGTCCAGGCCCGCATCACCGCCACCGGCGCCCGCTTCGCCCGGGTGCTGCTTGAGTGGATGACCTTCAAATGGGTGGAAACGCCAACGGCCTACACGCAAGGCTCGTCGATCATGCCGCAGAAGAAGAACCCCGTGGTGCTGGAGCACATGGTGTCCATGGCCGGTGTCACCGCAGCCGATATGGCAGCCACGTACGCGAACATCGGCTCCGCCTGGTACGAGGACTCCAACAACGCCACCACGGACGTCCAAAAGCATCTGTGGCGTGCAGGGGAACGCGTGGTCCGCTTTATGCGGATGATGGACGGGCTGCTGCTGGACCTTCGGGTGCTCCAGTTGCCGGACCGGGCGGAAATCGTCGCCTCCGGGGCCACCACCACCGCCGTTGCGGAGGCGCTCGCCGCGCGTGGCATCCCGTGGCGGACGGCCCACGACGTCGTCGGCAGCCTGGTGCGCGCCGACGCGCCAGCGGACTGGACGGCGGACGGAGTCGCGAAGGCCTTCGCGGACGCCGGCATAGACGCCGGACTTGACGCCGCAGAGGAGCTGGTGGCCACGACGTTGAGTGCCGGACAGCAGCCGGAACTGATCCTTGCCCGGACGCAGGACGGAAGTCCCGGCAGCGAGGCCGTACGGCGCAACGCCGCCGAGTCACGGCAGCGCGCAGACGCTTTCGGCCGTGATGTCCAACGCAGACGGAGCCAGATTGACTCGGCCAGGGAACGGCTTATGGCAGCCGCCGCGGACGCCGGAAGAGGCCATTGGTGACTGATGGAATCACCATCATCGGGAACACGAACATCGATGTTGTGGTGGCCGACACCCGGGACCTGCCCGAGCCGGGAACCGAGCGCGTGGTGTCCTCGGTCTCCCTCCGGCTGGGCGGCTCGGCGGGAAACTTCGCTGTGCGGTGCGCCGGCCTGGACTTCCCCACCACGCTGGTCAGCCGCGTTGGCGACGACACGTCGGTGATGGTCCTGGAAGCGGAACTCCGGCTGCCGTCGCTCCAGGCGCGGCTACTTCGGACCCCGGGTGAACCCAGCGGCATCACCATTGCCGTGGAGGCGCCGGGGCGCGACCGTGCCTTCATTTCCTCCCTGGGCGCCATGGCGTCAATGACTCCTGACGACATCACTGAAGACATGCTTTCCAGCAGGTACGTCGCCCTGGCCGGCTACTTCCTGTTGCCCGGGATGCGCGGCCCCGCGTCGGCGGAACTGTTCGGACGGGCCGGACTGTCGGGCGCCCGGACGGTATTGGACACCGGCTGGCCACCGGAGGGATGGACCCCGGCCACGCGGCAGGAAGTGCTCAGCACCCTTGCCCTGGTGGACATCTTCCTGCCCAACGACGACGAACTGCACGGCCTCATGGATGACGGGAACACCGAACGGGCCGCCCGCCGGTTGTCCGTGACCACGAATACGCTCGTTGCGGTCAAGATGGGCGCCCGCGGCGCTGGCCTGGCCTCCCCTGACGGGGGATGGTCCGCCCAGCCGGCGGCACGCGTTGACGTGGTCGATTCAACGGGGGCGGGGGACGGGTTCAATGCGGCATTCCTCGTGTCGGCGGCACGCGGCGCAGGCTGGCCGGACGCCCTGGCGTCCGGAGTTCGCTACGCCACCGAAATGGTGGCCACCGCACCGGAACGCCGGGCCGCCGTCGTACTTCCAACCGCGACACTGAGCTAGAGGGGAATCCCAGTGCAAACGGACATCATTAATGGCCGCCCCACCGTCCAAGGGCTTTCCATCATCGACTTCCACCTGCATTTCCGGATGCCCCACGATCCCTTGACCCGGTCCCTGGCCGGCGGCCAGTTCGGGCCGGACGGCGGCGCCGACGACAGAAGCGGCTGCGAGGACTACGACGCCGGCCAGGCCGCCCGGTCCGCCGCCGTCGCCCGGACCTCTGCCCAATGGCGCCGGAGCTGGGACTTCGCCGACCCCGAACCACTGTCGGCGGACGCCGGCTGGGAAGCGGAAGCTGACCGCTGGACCAGGGAGCTGGCCGACAACGGGATCGAGCACGCCTCCTTCGTGACCGCCGGCGGGAACGACGCGATGGTGGACCTGGTTGCCCGCGGCGCCGGAAAGTTCCTGGGCCTGGCCGCGATGGCTGACCCGTTCGCGCCGGGAGCTGCCCGGGAGTTCGAAAACGCAGTGGCCCGGGGACTCCGAGGCCTGAAACTGTTCGCGCCCCTGGCGTCGTCGCGGATGGACGATCCGGCGGCAGACCCCGTGTGGGACGTCGCGTCCCGCCGCAACGTCCCCGTCCTGATCCACTTCGGCCACTGCGGATCAGCGGGCGGCATCGCGCAGAATGCCTACAGCAACCCCGCCAGTCTCGAACGCGCCGCCAAGAGGTACCCGGAAGTCACCTTCGTGATCCCGCACTTCGGCATCCAGCACGTCCAGGAGGTGCTCTTCCTGATGTGGGCCTGCCCCAACGTGGTGGTGGATACGTCCGGTTCCAACCAATGGGTCAGATACATGGCGCAGCGGCTGACCCTGGAGGACCTTTTCCGCCGTTTCTACGAAACCATGGGATCCGAACGCATCATCTTCGGCTCGGACTCGTCATGGTTCCCGCGCGGTTTCGCGCGGCGGTACCTCGTGGACCAGCTCAGGATCTGCTGGGAAATGGGAATGCCCGCCGCCGGGATTCAGCAGGTCTTCGGCGGAAATGCCGCGCGGCTCCTCAAGCTGGACGGCTGGCGGCCCGCCTCAGCCGGGCCCTCTGGCGCAGGGACCCACGCCGACGCCTGACAAACGGAAACGGACGACGGCGGGAGGTCGCCGTCGTCCGCTTCTCCCGTTGTTCAGTTGTCCAGGAGTCCGCCGCTGGCCCAGCGGCGGACGGCGAGTTTCTCGGCGGCGTCGAACTCCAGGAGGGCCACGCGGCAGAGTTCCTCCACGTTTGCGGTCCAGGCTGCCGCGAGGCCTTCGGCCGTCGCCTCGTCGGTGAGCGGGAAATTGACGTAGGCCAGGCCCTGAAGGACAAAGCTCACGGCGTTGCGGGAGACCGGCTGGTCCGCGTTGACGCAGTCGTCCCTCACCTGCCGGGACAGTTCCGTGCGGTTGAGTGGATGCTCACGAAGCCTGGCTGCCATGGACTGGAACATCTGGCGGAACTGGGCTGCGGAAAGGGCCGGCACGTCCGTGACCCTGGTGACCTGTTCCTCGATGCCCGGCTGCAGGTCCGCGGGCGCAGGCAGGTCCTCGCTCGAGAAGCGCTTCGCGTCCCAGACCCAGCCACCTTGTGCGGGGGAATATTCGACGCCCTGGCCGATCTGGGACACCCACGTCCCAAACTTTCCCCAGCCGCTCCAGTCCGTCTTCAGGGATGGCTCTGCCGTGAGCGCCCGGTGGGCCACCATCGCGCCGTTTACCGGTCCGGGCGCGGCGCGGACAAACTCGAGGACCTCACGGATGGCGGGCGAGGCGGACTTGGCCTTCGCCTTCGCTGCGGCTGGAACGTGCTGTTCCTTCCCGGACGTCACCGCGTGGACTGGCTCCACCGTTGAGCCGTTGAGGATGGCGACGAAGTCGTGGGATTCCACCACATGGTCCGCCATCTCCCGGTACGCGAAGGCCACGGCGCCGGCCGCGATGACTGTGGTCATCCGGTCGGCGGCCCGGAACCGCTGGATCAGGGACGTGAAGTCGGCGTCGGCCGAGGCGATGAAGAACTCTTCGATGCCAACGTTGCCGGACAGCGCGTCCATGGCGTCAAGCACCAGATTGATGTCCGTGCTGCTCTTGCCGCGCTGCGTCAGCGACGGGCAGTCGATCACGCGGAAGCCGGCGCGGGTCCAGTAGGTCCGGTACTTCGAGTACACCACCGGATTCAGGTAGCAGTTGCGGATCAGGAACCTGCGGGCGTCCTCGCCGGAACCGCCTGCTGACAAGGCGTCTGCCCAGTGCTTCGGGTCTTCGGCAAAGCGCTTCGCCGCGACAGGATCCAGTGCCTGCAGGCCGGTGAAGACGTTGTCGAAATCAACAAACATCGCAGCTCTGATGCCTGGCCTGCGGGAGGGTGAGACGGCCTCGTTCATTGGCCCAGTGTGTCAGGAACAGTGCGGACTGGCGATACGAAGAGGTCGTGGTCGGCCTTTTGTGGCAGACCGGACACCGTTACGTTTGCCATCTGCCCGGTTCCCCGGCGATCGGCGCGGTGTGGTCAGCGTCGGGGACGCCAGGTCGCTGTTGAGGACCGGATTTTGAGTTGGGGTTGGATGAGGGTCAGCTGTGTGGGTATGTCAGCGTTTCCGTCAGCGAGGCGGGTCATGAGCATCTCGGTGCCCTTTGCTCCGATCTGCTGGGGGAATCCGGCGACGGACGTCATGGGAGGTACTTGGCTTGCAGCGATGCGGGTGTCATCGAATGATGCGACTGCCAGGTCGCGGCCGGGTTCCAGGCCACGGCGGCGCATTTCGTCGTAAACGCCCTGGGCGACGGCGTCGTTGTAGGCGATGATCGCGTCCGGGAGTTTGCCTTGGTCGAAGAGCCGACCGACGGCGGCTGCGCCCCCTTCGGGGGTGATGGGGCTGCGGAATTCGTCCGTGCTCCACACTTCGCAGCCGTTGGGTTCAAGTGACGCCCTAAGGCCTTGCTCCCGTTCGGTGAGGGAGGATGCGGTCAGGCCACCGAGGAACGCCACGCTTCTGCAGCCCAAGGCCGAGAGGTGGTCTCCGAGGATAGTTGCCCCCTTGACGTTCTCGCTGCCCACGTAGTCGAAGCCGGCGAATCGGCGGGCGAGCAGCACCACCGGGACGTTGGCGGCATTGAGGTGCTTGGAGAGTGCCTCCGGGTCAGTGTCGGGCGCCGGGAGCAGGAGGATCCCGTCGACCTGGCGTTCGATCATGGAGGAGATGATTTCCAGCTGCCGGTCAGCATGGTCGCGGCTGTAACCGATGAAGATGGTGTAACCGGCATCGTGGGTTATCTGGTCGACAGCCATTGCCAGCTCGGCGAAGTAGGGGTTGATGATTTCCGTGACGATGAGCCCGATGGTC
Source organism: Arthrobacter sp. 4R501 (assembly GCF_002929755.1). Classification (NCBI taxonomy): domain Bacteria; kingdom Bacillati; phylum Actinomycetota; class Actinomycetes; order Micrococcales; family Micrococcaceae; genus Arthrobacter; species Arthrobacter sp. 4R501. The sequence continues at coordinate 201,311 of NZ_PJIW01000007.1, forward strand.
ATGGAGCGGCTCTGGCGCAGGTTGGCGGCCTGCCGGTTGTACACGTAGCCCAGCTCGTTCATGGCTTCGCGTACCTTGACCGCTGTGGACTCCGGGATGCGGGAGCTGCCTCGAACGACGAGGGAAGCGGTCGAACGTGAGACGCCGGCGGCCTTGCTCACGTCTTCGAGGGTGATGCGCGGGGCCATGCTGGAATCCTGCCGGTGGTTCGATAGGCGGAGAAGCGGCGCTCCCCGCTTCTCGACTTTATCAATCCTTTTCCAACGAACCTTGGACGGAGGCGTTGCCCGCGCCGAGGATGGTGTCCGCAACGCGGAGGGCGTTCGCTGCAATGGTCAGGGCCGGGTTGAGTGCCGCCGAGGAAGGGAAGAAGGAGCTGTCCACGACCCAGAGGTTGTCCAGGTCATGCGTACGGCAGTCCGGGGTGAGAACGCTCGTGGCGGGATCGTGTCCTGCTACGGCTGTTCCGCATTGGTGGGAGTTGGTTTCGATGCCCATGCGCTCAGTGAAGATGACCGGATATCCGGCCTTCCGGACGGCCCGACTGATCCGGCGGACCAGTTCGCCATGGGGCTCCAGGTTGTTCGGCTCCCACCAGACATGGATTCTGCCGTTGACAACACTGATGCCGTTGCTTCGCCGGGGCAGGTCCTCAGTGCTGAGGTAGATGTCCACACTGCGGTCGGACATGGCTTTCAGGACCCAGGTCGGCGCCCAGGGTCTGGCCATCTTGAGCATGCTGGCGCGCAGCTTGCCGAGCATCTGCAGGTTCCCCAGCGGGTACCGGTTGGTGGGTCCGGCTTCGTACCAGTCGTTGAGGCCGAGGGTTTTCTGCCAGAGGGTCGGGTTGACCTTGAACGGGTTGATGCCGAGGAAGAAGGTGCTGTTGTGCACCATGTAGTTCCGGCCCACGAGTCCGGAGGAGTTGGCCAGCCCCCGGGGATGCTCAGGAGTGGCGGAGCTCAAGAGCAGCGCCGCCGAGTTGACTGCCCCCGCGGCGAGGATGAACTTGTCAGCTTCGACCCGGATGATCCGGTCATCCCTCTCGGCCAGGGCTGCGACGATGGTGCGGCCGTCGGGCCCGAGAATCAGGCGGGTAACCTTGGTGCCTGTCGTGAGTTCAACCCCGGCCGCGAGCGCCGGGTTGATAGCGACTTTCTCGGCGTCGGACTTCAACCCGGCCTCGTTCGGGGCACCGTCGCTGGTGGCGCACAACGCCCGCTTCTCGGGGGTGTCGGCGTCCAGGCCGTTGGGCATCCGGAAGGGGTGCAGTCCTTGCCCGCGCAAGGAGTCGGCGAGGCGCTGGATGGCTGGCTCGTGATTCAGGGGCGGGTGCGGGTAGGCCTCGGAGTGCGGGGGTTCGGTCGGGTCTTCGCCGATCCGGCCCCTGACCCGGTAGAGCTTTTCGGCCCGGGTGTAGTACGGCTCCAGGTCCGAGTAGCTGAAGGGCCACGCCGGCGATGTCCCGTCCTGGTGCTGGGTCTCTTCGAAGTCGCTGGCGCGGAAGCGGGGCAGGCAGGCGCCGTAGACCTTGGTGTTTCCGCCTACCCAGTAGTAGACGCCGGGTTTGAAGGGTGCGCCTGTGTTGCCGTTGTACCAGGTGTCGGCGTTCTTGTAGCGGCCTTTGAGGTAGACCTCGTCGAGGTCGGAGTTCTGCGGTTCCGCGGGCAGCCGGTGGCCGCGTTCGATGATCAGGACCTTGGCGCCGGAGTCCTTGAGTGCGTAGGCCATGGTTCCGCCGCCCATGCCGGATCCGATGATCGCGATGTCGGTCCGGATGACCTCATCCGGACGCGCAGAGGGCATCTGCGCGTCCGGAAGAGGTGTCTCGTCAATGGTTGCCCTAGGCATGGTGGTCAACGGCTCCGCTGGGCTTCGTCGAACTGCTGGATCTGGTCGACGGTATCGAGGAACCAGTAGTCGCCCCACATGACCGATTCGTCCACGCCCAGGTCCTTGCCTTCGTGGTAGCTGCCGTGCTTGAGCACACCTTCCCACTCTTCGCCCGGGCTGGCGAGGAAATCGTCTTCGGTCAGGCGGCGCAGGATGTTGACGGCATAGTCGGCGTACATGCGGGCCTTAGTCCGGTCCGGGACAAGGCCGGCAAGCTGCCAGAATCCGCCGGCGGCCGCGGCTGCGGCGGAGGTTTCGTATGGCCTGACGGGGTTGGGTTCTGCCCAGTCGTTGGGCGGAACGAGGCGGTCGCCGGTCTGCTCGATGTAGAAGTCGGCTGCTGCGATGGCTGTTTCGAGGAAGCGCAGTTCGCCGGTGAAGCGGTAGACGGTGCCGAAGCCGTACAGTGCCCAGGCCTGGCCGCGGGCCCAGGATCCGTCGTCGGAGAAGCCCTGCTGGGTGGTCTGCTTCAGGAAGGCGCCGGTTTCCAGGTCGAACATGCCCTCGTGCGAGGCGGAACCGTCGCCGCGCATCAGGAACCTGCGGGTGGTCAGGCAGTGATCCACGGCTTTGCGGGCCATGTCCTGGTCACCGGTCTGCTGTGCTGCGTACAGGGCCATGTGGATGTTCATCATGATGTCGATGAATAGGCTGTCGGGCTGGCGGAAGCTGGGCATGTACTGCCCGGATTCGCGGTAGCGGCTTGCCGTGGTGCGTCCGGCTTCGATGACGACGTCGCGCTTGGTGGTGTCGCCGGTCGCTTCGAACCAGCGCCGGTAGGTGGACCAGAAGAGGAATCCCAGGTCGTGGACGGTGTTGTCGCTCTTTCGTTCTTCGATGAGCTCGGAGTAGTGCTCGGCCGCGCTGCGGAAGCGGGCACGGTCGGCCTCGTCGGCCCGGTGTGAGAGCATCCACAGCTGACCGCCGAGGAAGCCTTCGCACCAGTTGGTCCAGGCTTCGCCGTCGACCACCCATCTACCTTCCTCGGTGTAGAGCGGGAAGCGGTCTGGGTGCTTGGTGATCAGCCCATCGAGTTTCGCGGAGGCGGTTTTCCACGCCTTGTCGGCGGACTCACGGAATCCTGCCGGCACCTCGTACCCGGCAGGGAGGGTGAGCGGCAGCATGGTGGGCAGGACGACGGCCTGGGCGTGTGCCGGGGCCGTGGTGGTTGTGGTTGTCATGTCTGGTTTTCCTTCAGGGAGGTGTCTTAGCGGCGGGGGGCGTCGGGGGCGTCGACCCAGCGGTTTTCGCGGAGGCCGACCTGGAGCTGGATGGTCTTCAGTTCGCTGAACTCCGCGAGGGCCTGGCGGCCGAGTTCGCGGCCGATGCCGCTGTGTCCGTAGCCGCCGAACGGTACTTCGGGGTACCCGTCCATCCAGCGGTTGACCCAGACGGTCCCGGCGCGCAGGTCGCGGGCGGCGGTCAGGGCTTCGTTGATGTCGTTGCTCCAGATCCCGGCGGACAGGCCAAACGAGGTGGAGTTGGCTATCCCGATGGCCTCCTCCAGGGTGTCGTAGGACAGCACGGACAGGACGGGACCGAATATTTCATCTGTCGCAATGGACATCTGCGCGGTGACGTCGGTGAAGACGGTTGGCTGGAAGAAGCGGCCGTTGAGGCCGGTATCGAGCCGGTCACCACCGGTGAGGAGGTGGGCGCCGGCGTCGCGACCTTCGGCCACGTAGCGTTCGACGACGGCGAGCTGGGCGTCGTTGACGAGGGATCCGACGAGGGTGTCGGACTTGAGCGGATCGCCCACGCGCATGTGCTTGGCCCGTTCGACGACGGCGGCGGCGAACTCGTCGGCCATGGAGCGGTGCACGATGAGGCGGCTGCCGGAGTTGCAGCACTGGCCGACGTTGAAGTAGCCGCCGAAGACACCTGCGTCCACCGCGGCGGTGAAGTCGGCGTTGGGCGTAATGATCTGCGGGTTCTTACCGCCCAGTTCCAGTTCGACCTTCTTCAGGTCCCGGCCCGCGGCGGAGGCGATGCCCTTGCCCACGCCGGTGGAGCCGGTGAAGCTGATCATGTCAATGCCGGGGTGCTCCGCGATGGCAGAGCCGACAACGCGGTCGCCGGTGACAATGTTCACCACACCGTCCGGGAACCCTGCTTCGCGGATCAGCTGTCCCAGCATCACCGTGGTGGCTGAGGTGCTTTCGCTGGGTTTGACCACGGCGGTGTTACCTGCCGCCAGCGCGAACGGAAGCTTCTGGCTGATGATCAGCAATGGGAAGTTCCAGGGCGTGATCATGCCGACGACGCCGATGGGTTCGTGGACCACCATGGCCAGCGTGTCCCGGCCCAGGGCGTTGTGGGCCTCGCCCTGGGTGTTCCGGGCGAGGCTGGCGGCGTATTCCCAGAGTTCGGCTGTGCCGGCGACTTCGTTGCGGGACTGGGTGATGGGTTTGCCGGTCTCAAGGGTTTCGGCCAGGGCCAGGGGTTCGGCGTCGCGGCGGACGAGGTCGGAGACTTTCAGCAGGAGTTTGGACCGCTCGGACCCGCTGGACTGTCGCCAGCCCCGGTCCAGGGCTTTTCGGGCGGCGGTGACGGCACGGTCGACGTCTTCCTGTCCGCCTTGCGGGAATGAACCGACTTCGACTTCGTGGGCGGGGCTCAGCCGGGTGAACGTTGCCCCGCTCAAAGCCTGGGCGTCTTCGCCGTCGATGATCATCGGCCGGTAGGTGGGCTCAACGTCGTCGAGCGTGTAGCTCTTGGTTTCCATTACAGGTGTCCTTAGAAAATGTTGTGTGGTCCGGCTGGCGGTGTCAGTTGTCCGTAAAGTGCGCTGGGCGCTTTTCGCGGAAGGCGGCTACGCCCTCGGTGAGGTCGTCGGTCGCGGCGGCAAGGCCGCTGGCCAGGGCTTCGAGAATCCGGGAGGGTGCCCCGTCGGCCGCGGCGTCGATCAGCTGTTTACTCAGTTGTACAGCCAGGGGTGCTCCGGCGAGAATGTCTGCGCTGAGGCGGGCGACGGTCGCGTCCAGATGATCCTTGGGCGCGGCGGCGGTGGCCAGCCCCCAGGTCACTGCCTCGTCGCCGGTGAGCTGACGTCGGGTCAGGATGAGCTCTTTGGCGCGGGCCCTGCCGACGAGCTCGGTGGCACGCTCGGTGCCACCCCATCCTGGAATCGTTCCGAGCCCCGTTTCGGGCAAGGCGACACGGGCCTCGGAGGCGATCACGCGGAAGTCGCAGGCCAGGGCGAGTTCGAGTCCGCCGCCGAACGCGAGCCCGTCGATGACGGCGATGCTGGGTTGGCGCAGCGCGGCGATGGCGTCGAAAGCGCGGTGCCCGGTGGCGATCCAGTCCCGCCACATCCCTGCCGCGCCGAGGTCAGCGAAGTGGTTGATGTCTGCGCCGACACAGAAGACTTTGTCACCGGCGGTACGCACGATGACCAGGCGGGCGGAAGAGGCGGTGACCTCCCGGGCGGCAGCGGCTAGGTCATCGAGAAGGGACAGCGTCAGCGCGTTCAGCTTCGATGCGCGGTCGATGAGGATGGTGGCTGTGTGCCCGTCAGGTGAGTAGTCAACCGTCACCCGTTCGGCGGCCTGTTCGGTTGTCCGTGGTGTGACGGGGGTGGCTTCGATGCTCATGGCTGGTCCTTTCGCTGGCCGCCGAGCTCGCCGGCGAGGTATTCGGCGGCGCGCATGACGATCGCCCAGATGGTCAGGGTCGGGTTGATGCCGGGGCAACTGGGGAAAGCGGCGCCGGAGTACATGTACAGGTTGGGGGTGTCGTGGACAGCGAGGTATTCATCCAGCACCGTGCCCGCGGGGTCATGGCCAAAGCGTGCCCCGCCGAGGTCGTGACTGGAGCCGACACCGGTGAAGTAGGGTCCCTGCCAGGTCTTGGTAGCTCCCATGTCCTTGAGCAGTCCGGTTGCGCGGTCAGCCATCCAGGATGCGAGGCGTCGCTCGTTCTCGCGCAGCCGGTAGGTCACGCGGACCAGCGGCATGCCGAGCCCGGAGGAGTCGCGGTGCCGGGGGTCGATTTCCAGCCGGTGCGATGCATAGGGCAGCGCATCTGGCTGGATGCGGATCACGCCCTGCTGGGACCAGAGCTTGAGGTGGTCACGGTAGCCGGCACCCCAGCGGCGGACGTCCTCGGGCAGGGTTTCGCGGGCGATCTGCAGCGGCAGGGCCTGCTGTTCGGCGCCGAGGGTTGCGCCGCCGATGAAGCCGTGGTCCAGTGATCGGAACTCGGGGGAAAGGTAGTCGTCCAGGACGACGCCTTGGGCGGCGGGACCGGTGTGGCGGTTGAATTCGGTGCCCGGGAACATGGCATCCACATGGCCGAACATCTTGGTCATGTAGTGCAGGCCCAGCTGGCCGGCGTTGTTGCCGACGCCGTTCTCGTGCTTCGCGTCGGCGGACAGGTACATCAGGCGCAGGTTCTCGTAGGTGTAGGCGGACAGGATGACCGAGCGGGCGTATTGGCGCCGGACCCGGCCGAGCGGGTCCACCCACTCAACGCCACGGGCGGCGCCGGAGTCATCCATGATGATCCGGGTGACGCGTGAATGCGTGCGCAACTCAAAGTTCCCGGTTTCGATGGCGGCAGGCACGGGGCCAAGGCCCGGGTGCCAGCGGTCGCCGCGGAAGGAACCTAGTCCGTTGTTCCAGGTGCTGTATCCGGTGGCGGGCCGCCCGCCGTAGGACTCGGTGGTGAAACCGACGGGGACAGGGTGCGGGTGCAGTCCGGCGGCCTTGGTGGTCTCGGTGAACTTGTTGCCCAGGATGAACGGACGCGTTGCCGGCAGCGGGAGCGGCTTGCTGCGCTTGATGAAGGGGTTTGATTCGTCGCCGGCGATGCCGATCAGGTGTTCGAGCTTCGTGTAGAACGGCTCGAGCTGATCGTAGGTCACGGGCCAGTCGGCCAGGGTGCAGTCCTCCGGCAGTGCGTTGGGTCCGTAGAGGCCGTCGTAATGGCTCTTGGGAGCGAACTGCCAGGGGTGGAAGCGCCGCAGCCAGGAACCGTAGTGTCCGGCGGAACCGCCGACGCCGTTGACCATGCGGCCCAGGGAGAACGTGGCCTCGCGGCTCTCATCCTCGTCCGCGGATTCGCGCCAGCGCGGGGTCTCCTGCTGGAATTTCGGGCCAAGCCCGCCACGGGTGTAGTAGGCGTGTTCGAGTTCGTCCGGAAGGAATTCATCCAGCGGTCGGAACGGCCCGGCTTCGAGGCCGACGACGCTCAGGCCTGCCTCGGCGAAGACCTGGGCGCTGAGTCCGCCCATAGCGCCGACGCCGACGAGCAGGACGTCCACTTCATCGGTCATCCGGGGGTTGACGGCGTTCTCGTAGCCGAGCTGCTTGAGCCGGTGGCCCTCGGTGTCGCGGGGGATTTCCTGCATCGCGTCGGCGAGGGTCTTGATAACCCCGCCCTTGGTCACGTGTTCGGTGCTGAGGTTTTCCTCACCCGAGTTTTCAAGCCAAACACCGGGGTGTTTGAGGAACTTCCAGCCGACGGCGTCCTTGTTGCCGCCGTGGGCCGGGTCCGCGAAGAGACCCTCCTGCAGGTGGGCAATGACCTGTCCGAACAGGTCCCGTTGGTCCTTCGCCGCGAGCTGGTCGGTCAGTTCGCCCTGTTCGAGCAGCATCAGCATGTCGGTGCGTTCGTCCAGTGTGAGGGCGGCGAAGTTCCTGCCGTGCTTGTTGTCCGCGTAGCGGTCCAGGGCGCCGAACAGCCACTGGTAGCGGGGGAGGTCCTTACGTCCGTAGCCCTCCAGGGTGAGGTCCAGATACTCGGTGACTCCCGCATTGCGGACGTCGGGACTGTCACCGTCGGAGGGGAACATCGCCTCGAACAGGGCATCGGCGAGTTCGGTTTCGTAGGGCGTCAGGATACGGAAGCTTCTCATGGCAGGGAGTTCCTTTCGGGCGTTTCGGCCGTGCGTCAGTGCGCGGCCAGTGCGGACGAGCGCTGTTCGATCCGCTCGTGCAGCGGCAGCGTCGGAAGGTGGAGGCCGATCGGGGCGTCGGCGAACAGGGCGAGGTCCATGGTGCGCAGATCCGCTGAAACGATCAACGGGAATTCACAGCGGTCCAGTACGTCCTTTTGAAGGTCGATGCCCGGCGCTATTTCGGTGACGACCAGACCTTCAGCGGTCAGCTCCAGGACGGCGCGTTCGGTGATGTACTTGACTTTCTGGCCGCGGGCCAGCGCCCGGGGCCCCGAGAAGGTGACGGCCGAAACATCGTTGACGAGCTTGGTGAAGGGCCCGTCGGAGCGGATGTCCAGGCCGTCTTCGCCGGCGGCGATGTCACGGCGGCCGGCGGTGAAAGCGCCCATGAAGATGATCTCGGGGGCCGAGGAGGTGATGTCGGCAAACCCGCCGACGCCCGCGGTGACGTGGCGCTTTTTGGGCAGGTGATGGACGTTGACGTTGCCGTGCCGGTCGATTTCCAGAAAGGAAAGCAGCGAACGGTGGAAGCCGCCGCCCTGCAGGAGGGTGAACTGGTCGATGCTGGGCATGATCGCGTCGGGGTTCTGGGCGCAGCCGAACGCAAAGTCCAGCAGCGGGATGCCGCCGACGGCGCCCTGTTCGATGACCCAGCTGACTTCCCGTCCCTGGTCTTCTTCGACCAGGACGTGGGGGACGAGGGCGGAGACACCGAAGCCGAGGTTCACGATTTCGCCTGCTTTGAGCTCCTGGGCGGCGCGGCGGGCGGTGATTTTCTCCAGTGAGAAATCGACGTGGGGGAGCGAGCTCAGTGGACGGCGGAGCTGCCCTGAGATGGCGGGGTCGTTTGGCGTGAGGGTGGTCTGCAGCTGGTCTGCGGCGATCACGATGGCATCGACGAGGATGCCGGGCACTTTCACGTGTTGGGGGTGGAGGCTGCCGGCCTCGGCCAGGCGCTTGACTTGGGCGATGACGACTCCGCCGTTGTTGTGCGCGGCGTAGGCCAGGTCGAGGGCTCCGAGCGGGGATCCCTCGTCCTCGAAGGTCAGGTTGCCGTATTCATCGGCGGTGGTGGCGCGGATGATGGCGACGTTGGGGATGACGGAGGGGAAGAACAGCCATTCTTTCCCGGACAGTGTGGCGGTCTCGACGTGCGCGACGGGGGTGGTGTTGTTCATACGGCCGCCCTGGAGCCGGGGGTCGATGAAGGTGTCCAGACCGACCTGGGTAAAGACGCCGGGCTGCTTCGCGGCCGCGGTGCGGTGCATCTGGTAGATGACGCCGGACGGGAAGTTATAGGCCTCCACTTCCTCGCGTTCGATCATCTGCCAGATCAGGGGCGGCTCGGCGCTGGAGGGACCGGAGGGGTATGAGCCGGCGATGACTTTGCGCAGCAGCCCGGGCCGGGCGATGTGGTCGATGCCTTTGACCCCGTACATGTCGCCGGCGGCGATCGGGTGAACCGAGGTCAGGTTTTGCGGGCGCGAGGTCTCCTCGAACCGCTGGCCGATTCCGGCCAGGACGCTGTCCGGGCACCCCAGGGCGCTGGAGGAGCTGACGGTGATGACGTCGTCGTCGTTGATGAGCTCGGCTGCCTCGCGGGCTGTGAGGATCTGTACCTTCTGCATGATGTTTCTTTCTGGCTGTTAGTTGAGGTGGACGGTGCGTCCGGAGAGTGCGGATTCCTGCGCCGCGACGGCAACTTTGAGGGCCATCAGGCCGTCCCTGCCCGTTGCGGTGGGAACGCCGGTCCCGTCCACGGCGGCGGTGAACGCCTGCACCGCGATGACGTAGAGATCCTGGGAGCAGTCGACGTCGATGCTCTGCCGGCCAGCTCCGGTGGTCAGCAGTACCTGGCCCCCGGTGTCCTGGGTCATGGCATCGAGCACTTCGATGGTTCCGGCCGTGCCGTGGACTTCAAGCGAGGTCCCGGCGAATCCGACGGTGAATGAATCGTGGGTCTGTGCCAGAACCGGAGGCCGGCCGCTCCGTTCGTAGCGGATGACGGTCATGGCTGCATCGTCCTGGCCGCCGGTGTTCCAGTCGGCCTGATTCACCGCGACTGCGCTGACAGCCACGGGCGTACCCAGCAGCGGGTTCAGCACGGAGGCGTCGTGGCAGGTGATGTCCAGGATCACCCCGGAACCGGGTGTTCCACCACCGATCCGCCAGCCGCGCAGGCGCTCCGGCAGGAGTACGGCGTGTGCAATTTTGGCTGAAAGCACGGTTCCGATGGCCCCGGCGTCGACGAGTTCCCGGACCTTGGCATGGAGGGGACTGCCGGGAAGGTGGTGGTTGGCAGCAAGGACCAGACCCAACTCTTCAGCAAGGTCCACCATGGCCTGGGCCTGGTCTGCGGTGAGGGCCAGCGGCTTCTCGCACAGGACGTGCTTGCCTGCCCGCAGGGCATGGCAGGCCTGATCGAAGTGCTTGTCGTTGGTCGAGGAGATGTAGACCGCGTCGATGTCCCAGGCAAGGATCTCGTCAAGATCCGTGGTGGCGCCGGCCAGCCCGTTGCTGGCGGCAAATTCCCGGGCGCGTTCTGCTGATCCGCTGAAGACCCCGACAGTCTCGCCTCCAGTGCTGCGGATGGCGCCGATCACTCGGGTGGCAGCGATGTCACTGGCGCCGATGAGGCCCCACTTCAGTGCTGGCATTTGGTCACTCCTATGTTCTGGGTCGCCACTGGGCGGTGGAGGCGCGGACTTTCAGCGCCGGGTCGATGAGGGAACGCTGGGGTTCCAGGGACGGGTCGCGGATGCGGTTCAGCAGCAGCTCCGCGGCTGTCCGCCCGATGAGTTCCGGGTAAGTTGACACCGAAGTCAGCGGAGGCAGCAGCAGTTCCGCCATCGCAATGTCATCGAAGCTCGCGACCGAGACGTCCCGGCCCGGTTCGAGGTTCCTGCGCCGCAGTTCGGCGTAGATGCCGAGGGCGACGGCGTCGCTGTAGGCGATGATGGCGTCCGGCCACACACCCTGATCCAGCACCCGGGCAATTCCTTCAGCCCCGCCCGCGGCGTTGTTGGTCGTTGCCGCGGACAGCAGGGGATCAAAGGTCACACCGCTCCCGGCGAAGCCGGCCTCCAGGCCCTTGATCCGCTCCGTCCTGGCCGAGGAATGATCAGGTCCGCCGATCAGAACAGCAGAGGCCGCGCACAGCGAAGCGACATGCTGGGCGAGCTGCGTCCCGGCAGCAATATTGTCGGGTCCCACATAGTCGAGCTCTTCCGAAAAATAGCGGGCCAGCTGCAGGACCGGCACGGAGGAACGGTCCACGATTCCACAGATAGGATTCAGCTCCGATCCCGTCGCGGGAAGCAGGAAGATGCCGTCCACCTGCTGCTGGACCATGGTCTCCAGATGCAGGGACTGCCGTTCCACATCGTCCCTGCTGTAACCCACGAACAGGGTGTATCCCGCTTCGTGGGCGGCTTCCTCGATGGCCATGGTCAGCCCCGCAAAATACGGGTTACGGATGTCCGTGACGAGGAGACCAAGGGTCATGGATTCACTGCGGCGCATATTCGCTGCGTGCCGGTTGTACACGTAACCGAGTTCAGCCATGGCCAGCCGGACACGGTCGGAAGTGGCCTCCGGAATGCGTGAGCTGCCGCGCAGGACCAACGACGCAGTAGATCGAGACACTCCAGCGACGCGGCTGACATCATTCAGCGTAATTTTTTTCACTTGGGTTCCACCTCCTTCGTAGACGTTTCCATATTTCTATCATGTTTCGCTGAAGGTTGCTAGACCGATCTACTAAATCTACATGATGCAAAAATAGCAAAACTTGGCCATATGGCAGCACCCTGGACGATGCGTCCGCGGGGAGTGCGGGAAGAATTCCCTGATTCACGTTAAGACTATTGCATCGATCTACTTAACTATGTAACCTGAACCACAACGCAGGCTCTAGCCGGGCCATTCCGGCGTCTGACAACCCAAAGGAGAGTAGTCATGCGTGCATCAACCAAGCTCAAGACCTCACTGGCCGTAACGGCCGCCGCAAGCCTCATCGCAGTAACTGGTTGTTCGGCCAACCAGCCCTCAGGAAGTTCCGACGGTGGGGGAACCGACAAGCTGGAAATCACTTCGTGGTGGACCTCCGGCTCTGAAGCCGACGCGCTGAATGTGCTCATCGACGGCGTGAAGAAGGGTTCACCGGGACTGTCGGTGGACAATGCAGCCGTATCCGGCGGCGGCGGCTCCAATGCCCGGCAGGCGCTGGCTGCCCGGCTCCAGGCCGGAAGCCCGCCGGATTCGTGGCAGGTGCACCCGGCGGGGCAGCTCAAGAGCTACGTGGTCGGCGGTCAGGCGGCTGACCTGACGGACCTTTGGACCGAGGGCGACTGGGCCTCCCAATTGCCCAAGGACGTGGCCGAAGCACAGCAGGTAGACGGTAAGTACTACACCGTTCCCATCGGTGTGCACCGCGGCAATGTCCTGTGGACCAACCCTTCAGTGCTCACCAAGGCCAACGTCACCATCGATCCCACCGGTGACCTGGACGCGCTGATCGCGTCACTGCAGCAGGTCCAGGACAGCGGGACAACGGCTGTGTGCCTCGGTGACAAGGACATCTTCGCTTCGTCCCAGCTGCTGGAATCCATCATTATGTCCCGGGCCGGAGCGGACAACTGGAAGAAGCTCTTCACTAATGAGTACTCCTTCGACGCCCCCGAGGTGAAGCAGGCCCTGGAGGATTACAAGACCATCCTCTCCCTGGCCAACAAGGACCATTCCGCGATCACATGGGACGAAGCCTCAAAGAACATGGCTGAGGGTGACTGCGCAGTCAACCTCATGGGTGACTGGGCCTACGGTGAACTCCTCAACGCCGGCAAAAAGCCCGGAACGGACTTTGGCTGGGTGGCCTTCCCCGGGAAAGAAGACATTTTCGACTACGTCGGCGACGGCTTCTCCATCCCCGCCAAAAACATCCCGCACGCCGAAGCCGCCAAAGCCTGGCTGAAGACCCTGATGGATCCGAAAATCCAGACGGACTTCGCGGCGAAGAAGGGATCCATCCCTGCCCTAAGCACCGCTGATATCTCCGGACTGTCCCCGTACCAGCAGGAGGCCGCGGCGAGCTTCAAGTCAGCAGCGGTGGTTTCATCCCTTGCCCACGCACAGGCGTCCGGCGCTGAATTCGCCCAGACCTACGCCGACGCCGTATCCACCTTCAACGGCAGCGGAAACATCGCCGCCTTCACCGCCAGCATGACGCAGGCGCAGAAATCCCAGCTGTAACAGCCGGCTAGCCAACCCAAGTCGCCAAGGGTGTGGCTGCAGTCCGATGCAGCCACACCCCGGACAGGATCAGTTCTCATGACAACCTCAACAGCACTGCCACCCGCCCCGGCGGGTCCCCGCCCCAGGGCCAGGAAAACAGTCCCCCACAACGTCAAGACCTCCCGCCGCGCCGCGTGGATCTTTGCCCCCAGCCTGCTGGTCAGCTTCCTCTTCGTGTACGTCTTCATCGGCATCACCGTCTACATCTCCCTCTCCAACTGGAAGATCGGCACCAGCCCTGACCTGAGCCTCCGCCAACCCCTAGGCGGCACGTACGGCGAAATCGTCCAGGAACAGCGATTCCAGGCTGACATCCGGAACGTGGTGATCTTCACGATCATCTTCCTGATCTTGTCCATACTCGGCGGCCTCGTCGCGGCGCTCTTCATCCACCACGTGACCGTCGGCAAGAGCCTGTTCCGGACCGTGTTCCTGCTGCCGTACGCGCTGTCCTTCATCGTCACGGGTGTGGCCTGGCGCTGGATCTTCGCACCCTCCACCGGCGTCAACGAAATTCTGCGGAGCATAGGGATCGAAAACCCGCCCGGCTGGACCACCGACACCACCATCCTCGGCGCCCTGAACGATCCCACGGGCACGGATTTCCTGAAAGTCCAATTCGGCATCCCCGTCGCGCTGTTGCCCATCATCTTCGCCGCAGCCTGGCAGCTGGTGGGCTTCGCCATGGCGATGTACCTCGCCGGTCTCGCGTCCATCCCGGAAGAACACCTTGAGGCTGCAAGCGTCGACGGCGCCAGCACCTGGCAGCGGCTGCGCCACATTGTCCTCCCGCAGCTATGGCCCTCCACCATCACCTGTTTTGTGCTCCTGCTGCACGTAGCCCTGAAGATCTTCGACCTCGTCGTCGCGATGTCAGGCTCCGGCCCCGGATTCGTCACGGACGTCCCCGGTATCTACATCTACAACTACCTCACCAGCCGTTACGACAAGGCTTCCGCGATGGCGATCATCCTGCTCCTGCTGACCCTCGTGGTAATCGTCCCGTATCTCATCCGCGGATATCGGAAAGAGCGAAAGGCATAGAAATGGCCGTCGAAACACTTGAACCGACCCCGTCACGTCCCATCGAGTCCGCACACCGGCGGTTGGTCCCCGCGGGCAAAAAGCCCCGGTCCTGGAGAATGCCCAAGACCCCAGGGGAGTGGGTGGTCCTCGTTGTCTGCGCCGTCGCAACCTTTGGCATGCTCGTACCCGTTTACGTCATCCTCACGACGGCACTGTCCGGGAGCACCGGAGCACCCAGCTTCTTCCTCGCCTTCCCTGACGCGCCCAGCCTGGACGCCTTCAAGGGTGCCTGGACAAAGCTCCATGGCTCACTGGCAAACTCTCTCCAGATCACGATCCCTGCGGCCCTGATCTCCTGCCTCCTGGGCTCGATCAACGGCTACGTTCTCTCCAAGTTCCCGTTCCGGGGGTCCAACGCCCTGTTCACGGTTCTCCTCGTCGGGATGTTCATCCCGTTCCAGGCAGTCATCATTCCCGTCTTCCAGTTCCTGAACATGCTCCACCTCCAAGGCAGCATAATCGGCCTCATTGTGGTTCACGTCATCTACGGCATCCCGATCACGACTCTCATCTTCCGCAACTACTACGAGGGCATTCCCAGCGCCATCATCGAGGCCGCCGCCATTGACGGGGCCGGGATCTGGAAGACCTACTTCCGCGTCATGCTCCCGCTGTCCGTCCCCGGCTTTGTGGTCGCCGGAATCTTCCAGTGCACCAACATCTGGAATGACTTCCTGTTCGGGTTTATCCTGGCCTCCCCGGCGGCCTGGCCGGCCACCGTCACACTGAACAACCTCATCGGCACCACCACCGTTGACTACTCCGAACTGATGGCCGGCGCCGTTCTCGTCGCCGCCCCCACGGTCCTTCTCTACCTCATCCTGGGCCGCTACTTCGTCAGCGGACTCACCGCCGGAGCCGTCAAATGACGGCACTGGACATCCTGTGCGTCGGAGAGACCATGGCAGTCATCACGCCGGCGAAACCCGAGCCCCTTCTCCGGGCCGAAGCATGCCTGCTCGGCATCGGAGGAGCCGAATCCAACGTCGCTGCCCATCTGGCCGAGTTTGGCTACAGGACCGGATGGGCAAGCAGGCTCGGCCAGGACCCCTTCGGAGACCGCATCATCGAGGGCCTTCAGGCACGTGGTGTCGACGTCAGCCTGGTCACCCGGGACAGCGCCGCCCCCACGGGCGTGTATTTCAAGGACCCTGACCTCGGCCACGGCGCCAAAGCCCTCTATTACAGGGCGGGATCGGCGGCCTCCCGGATGGCACCGGATGACTCCCGGAACTGGCCGCTGGAGCAGACAGGCTGGATCCACACCAGCGGTATCAACGCCGCCCTCTCGGCCTCGTGTTCGGACCTGACCGGGCACCTCCTCACCAACGCACCAGACGCGGGCTACAAAGTCTCCTTCGACGTCAACTACCGCCCGGCCCTGTGGAAGGTTGAGGTCGCAGCGCCGCGCCTGCTGGAACTGGCCAACATGGCCACCGTGGTCCTCGTCGGCCTCGACGAAGCTGAAACTCTGTGGGGCTGCAGTACTGCCGACGACGTCGCCGCGCTCCTGCACGGCCCACGCCACCTCGTCATCAAGGACTCGGCCACGGAAGCAGTGGAATTCGTCCGCGAGGACAACAACCACGAGCACGTGTTCCGCGTCCCTGCCCACCGCGTCGACGTCGTCGAACCCGTGGGAGCCGGAGACGCATTTGCCGCCGGCTACCTCGCCGGGCTGCTCCGCGAAGACAGCCCGGAAGACCGGCTGGCCCTCGGACACTCTTTCGCTGCCTGGACCTTGGGAACACGCGCGGACTTCCGGCCGGGCCACGGCACCGTTCCACGCAGCTTCGGTTCCAACGGCAACCACATCAGCGTCAGCTGACCCCCGGACGCCACCGAAGACCGCCCGCACCACAACCCCGAAAGAGAACACCTTGGCACACACCCTCCCTCAGAACTGGTTCCACGACGACTTCTTCCGGGTCCCGGTCATAGCCGTCCTCCGCGGCCTCACCCCGGCAGAGGCCGTCAAGTCAGCAACCCGGGCCTGGGACGCGGGCGTTGAACACGTCGAAGTGACAATCGAGACCCCCGATGCGATACCTTCACTCGCCGCTGTCGCCAGCGCAGCGACTGAGCGTGGCGTCGCCGTCGGCGCCGGAACCATCGTCAGCGTGGAACAGCTCGATGCCGCCGCAGCAGCCAACGCATCCTTCACAGTCTCCCCGGGCCTGGACGAGAGCATTGTCCACGAAAGTATCCGCCGCGGCCTTCCGCATCTGCCCGGTGTGGCGACCGCCAGCGAAATCCTCCGGGCCAGGGCCTTCGGGCTGTCCTGGGTCAAGGCGTTCCCGGCGTCCGTCCTGGGGCCGGACTGGGTCAAAGCCATGAAGGGACCTTTCCCGGACGTACAGTTCATCGCCACCGGCGGAATGCGGGCAGCCACGGCCCTCACGTACCTCGAGGCCGGCGTCAGCGTCGTCGGACTCAGCTCAGACTTTTCAACCGACGACGGCGCCGCGGCAGTCAGGGAGCTCGTGGCATCACGGACCTCGGCCCGATATTAACAACCTCCGCACAGGCCCTGGCTATCGGCAGGGACACCGCAAACGCTATAACCGGCAAGATCCTTGCCACTCAAGATAGGTAATCAACATGTCAATTAACGATCGCGTTAAGGCCGCGCCGGCCGCCACCACGAACACGGTGACCCGCGCAGATCTGCTCCGCGCAGCGTGGGCCAGTTCTTTGGGCAGCGCATTGGAGTACTACGACTTCGCCCTCTACAGCCTGGCTTCTGCGCTGATTTTCGGCCCGCTCTTCTTCCCCGGGACCAACCCCTCCACAGGGCTGATCCTCAGCTTCGGTACCTATTTCCTCGGGTTCGCCGTGCGCCCGCTGGGCGGGATCATCTTCGGACGGCTCGGCGACCGGCTCGGACGCAAGTTTGTGCTGCTCGCCACGGTCACACTGATGGGCGGGGCAAGCACGCTCATCGGCTTTCTGCCGACCTACAACGGGTCGGCAGGCGACTGGTACGGCGGGGGAGTGGGCATTCTCGCACCCATCCTGCTCATCACCCTGCGGCTTCTCCAGGGCCTCGGTGCCGGTGCAGAAATGGCCGGCGCGTCGATCCTGATGACCGAATATGCTCCCCGGAAGGAGCGCGGCTTCTACGCCTCGCTGCCGTTCCTGGGAGTGCAGGTCGGCACGGTTACGGCAGCCCTCGTGTACTTCGTCCTGCTCAATGCCAACCAGGCTGTCAAGATCACCGACACGTGGCTGTGGCGTATCCCCTTCCTGGCAAGCGTCGTCATCCTGTTTGTTGCCATCTTCATCCGGCTCAAGCTCAAGGAATCTCCGACGTTCTCCAAGCTCGAAGCGCATCAGATGATCGTGGACAGGCCGCTGGCCACGCTGATCAAGACCTCACGTAAAACGCTCCTCCGTGGGATCGGACTGCGGCTAGCCGAGAACGGATCGTCATCGATTTACCAGGCGTTGGCCATCGGCTACGTCACCAGCGCGGCAGTGGGAGTGACCGGCCCAATCGGCGCGCTGTCCCTGGTGTTCGCCGCCAGCCTGGGCGCCGTCGTCGTCCCGATCGCCGGCAAGCTCTCCGACCGCTTCGGGCGCGTCAAGACCTACCGCGGCTTCGCCATCTTCCAGCTCATCGCCGCCTTCCCCGTCTGGTACGTCCTCAGCCTGGGAGACACCGTCCTGACCATCGTGGTCCTTTCGCTCGGCCTCGGAATTGGCACCTGGGGAATGTTCGGTTCACAGAGTGCATTCATGTCCGAACTGTTCGGCTCACGCCAGCGGTATCTGGGCGTCTCGGTCGCCCGCGAAATCTCCGCCGTCATCTCCGGCGGCGTTGCACCCCTGATCGGTGCATGGATCATCTCCCTGGTCGTGGCAGCGAACGGCGGAACAGTCGTCGCGGAAGCAGGCCTCGGCGCCTGGCTGCCGATCGCCGGGTACCTCGCCCTGCTGACCGCCATCACTATAGTGGCGACCTTCTTCACGCCGGAGACGATCGGCCGCGACTTGGATGACCCGAGGGACGCCATCGACGATCCCGCAACCGTGGAAACACACCGAACCGCCGCGTACAGCGGTACCCAGGCCTAGGTGCTGGCATGATCGGCTTCAACCCTGACCACGGCACCTTCACCAGCCCCACCACCGCACATCTCGGACAGGCCCGTCGGATCGGGGAAGGGGAGTGGGCGGCCGTGGACAACTACGGCCGCCCGGTAGCGACCATATGGTCGCCCTACCTTGGGCGCCCGGACACGTTCCGGTGCGATCCACTGCCCCACACGCAGTATGTCGACGCCGAAGAGGCCGACGATTTCACAGTTGTCCTGGATTACGCACTGAATAACTTCGGCCCGGCCCGTTGACCCTCCCGGGCGACATTCCGTGAAACCCAGCCCGACGAGGAACACCAGGGCGACGACGCGGGAGGGCCACGAGCAACCTTGGGCGCGCGGGCACCAACCACCGAGCGGACGACGGCGGGAAGTCCCGCCGTCGTCCGCCTACTGCCTGTCTCCGTTACAGAACCTTGCTGAGGAACCCCTGAGTCCTGGCGTTCCGCGGCGAGGAGAAGATCTCATCGGGGGAGCCTTCCTCGACGATCAGTCCCTGGTCCATAAAAAGCACGCGGTCAGCGACTTCCCGGGCGAAGCCCATTTCGTGGGTGACCACCACCATGGTCATGCCCTCATTGGCCAGGTCCTTCATGACGGTCAGCACTTCGCCGACAATTTCCGGGTCGAGGGCTGAGGTGGGCTCGTCAAAGAGCATGATTTTTGGATCCATGGCCAGCGCACGGGCTATGGCTACACGCTGCATCTGACCGCCGGACAGGCTCCCGGGGAAGGCCTCCATCTTTTCGGCCAGTCCCACCTTTGCCAGCAGCATTTCGGCCTTGGCGCGGGCTTCGTCCCTGTTGACCTTGGCCACCTTGAGCGGGGCCAGCATAACGTTGTCGATGACCTTCAGGTGCGGGAACAGGTTGAAATGCTGGAAGACCATTCCCGCTTCCTGCCGGACCAGGTTGATGTTCGTTTTCGAATCGTCCAACCGGTGCTTGTTGATCACGATGCTGCCGGACGTGATCGATTCCAGGCCGTTCATGCACCTCAGGAACGTGCTCTTGCCTGAACCCGAGGGGCCGATGACGCACACCACCTCACGCTCACGGATGTGGCAGTCAACGCCTTTGAGGACATGGTTCGGGCCGAACTTCTTATTCAAATTCTCAACAAAAATCACAGTCATATTCCGATCTAAACGCTCGCGGGCTCGGGTAGTTTGAGGGGGTCCACGTGGATGCCGGTCCGTTTCTCGTACAGGCGCCCCAGCAGGGAGATGCTGTAGCAAATGACGAAGTACATGGCGGCGACCGTCAGGAACGTCATGATGGGGTCACCGGTGAGGTTGGTGACGATGTTGCCCGCGTGCGTCAGTTCCACCAGCCCGGTCACCGTCACCAGGGAGGAATCCTTCACCAGGCCAATGATGAAGCCGACGCCGGGCGGAACCATGATCTTCCTGGCCTGCGGCATCACCACATACCGGAGCTTCGCCCAGTAGTTGAGGCCGAGGGCATCTGCAGCCTCACTTTGTCCCCGGGGCACCGCTTCGATGCTGCCACGCACAATTTCCGCCACATAGGCGCCGGCGAAGCAGGTCAGCGCAATGACGGCCGAGGTGAACTTGTCCAGTTCCAGTCCGGGGAACAGCAGCGGGATCCCGAAGAAGATGAAGAAGATGATGACCAGAATCGGGATGCCGCGTACGCAGCTGATGTAGATGGTGCTGATCCACCGGGCGATCCTGCTGGGGGACGTTCGGGCAATGCCAAGGATCAGCCCGAAGATGCTGCCGAGAATGCCGGACATGGCGCAGAGCTGAATGGTCAGCCAGGCCCCCTTGGCCAGCGGAATGAGGTCCTGCCAATCAAAGGCCCTAAACACGTGCGCCCACCGCCCACCGGAACAGCGTCGTTTCGGCCCGTTTCGAGGCCAGGGACAGCAGGGCGGATACGCCAAGGTAGAGCAGCCCGCCCACTGCCAGCACCTCGATGGTCCGGTACGTGGTGTTGCTGACGCTCATGATCGCGTTGGTCAGTTCAGGAAGCGAGATGATGGATCCAATCGACGAAGCCAGGAACAGCAGAATCAGCTGGTTGGTCAGTGCAGGGAAAACGTTCCGGGTGGCCGGCAGCAGGACGATGTAGCGCACGATCTGGGCGTTCTTCATGCCCAGCGCCTTGCCAGCCTCACGGAGGCCGTGGGGCACCGACTCGAAGCCGGCCCGGTAAATTTCCGCCGTGTATGCGGCGTTGTTGAGGGTCAGGCCAATAACGGCGGCCCAGATGGGTTCGAGGTTGATGCCCAGCGCGGGAAGGGCAAAGTAGATCAAGTACAGCTGCACCAGCAGAGGCGTGTTGCGGATGGCCTCGATGTAGCACGTGCAGAAGATGCTGACTGCTTTTCCGGGCCCGACCTTCCCCAGGTACAGAAAGACGCCGAGTGCGCTTCCCGCCACCATGGCCACGAGCGTGATGTACAGAGCTGTCCAGAGCCCCTCAAGCAATAGCGAGCTGAACGGGAGAAGGTCTCCGAAATATAAAGCCATGAGCAAAGGGTCCTATCCGTGAACGGCGGTGTGGGTGAATGACTGCCTGCCGTCCACCCACACCGGAGAGTGCGTCCGAATACTGTTAGTGGGCGAGGAAGGGCGGAAGTTCCAGCCCGAACCACTTCTGCAGGGAGGCCTCGTTCTGTCCGGAGATGGTGTAGTTCCGGATGAAGTTGTTGATGTAGTTAACCCACGTCTGGTCGCCCTGCTTGACGCCGATGGAGAACAGCGCCGGCTTGATCGGGTCGCCCTTGAGCACCTGGAATGCGGACGGATCACTCTTCACGAGCCCGCCGATGATCGCGTTGTTTTCAATCAGCGCGTCTACCTTGCCGCTCTTGAGGGCCTGGATGGAATCGGCCGTGGTGTTGAAGCCGGCGATCTTGGCGTTCGGGAAGGTGGCCTTGAGGATTTGCTCGCCCACACTTCCGCGCGACGTGGCCACGGATTTCCCGTCCAGATCCGCGTAGCTGGCGATCGGGCTTCCCACGGGCACCATAAAGACCGTGGAGCTGGCTGCGTACGGCTCGGACATGTCCACCACCTGGGCACGCGCATCCGATGCCGTGAAGGTGGCAATGACAGCGTCCGCCTTGTCGGTCTGCAGCAGCGGGATGCGGCTTTCGTTCGTGGCCGTGACGAACTCAACCTTGGCGCCTAGCGAGGCGCCGAGCGCGTTCGCGACGTCAATGTCGAACCCCTCGTGCTCACCTGATGACGTCATCACGCCGTATCCCGGAGAGTCGGCACTGACGGCGATCTTGATCGTCTTCGTCTTGAGGATCTGGGTGAGGTGGCTGTCCGCCACGGCTCCTGTTGCGCTCGCAGCGCCGGCCGAGGCGCCGCCGGAGGAGCAGCCTCCCAGCGTGAGTGCCAACGCGATAGCCGGAACAAGAAGCAACTTCGGTGTTGCTTTGAACATGGTGCTCTCCTGGAGATTGTTGATGCGGATCGGATGCGGGGTGACGGAGTCCGGGGATCCCGGTCGTTCGCCGTCGAAGATCATATAGGAATACGCACTATCATATAGGGGATGTGACGCAGGTCAAGACCCTCCTGAAAACCGCTTGCGTGCGCTCGCCGGAAGGGGGTGGCGCGGTTAGTCCAGACACGCCAAAGGCGCCGCCGTGCCCCGATAAATCAGGACACGACGGCGCCTCGCAGCTTCTACTCCGACGGGGCGTTACCCCCGGGACGTTACCCCGACGGGACGCTACTCGACTGGACGCAGGCGTACCGCCTGCATGCCGCCGTCGACCGCCAGTTCAGTGCCCGTCGTCGAACCGGCCAGCGGACTGGCCAAGTACGCAATCGCCGCTGCAACCTCCTCCGGCGTGACCAGGCGGCCGTGAGGCTGGCGGGCCTCCAGCGCCGCGCGTTCCGCCACAGGGTCATCCGCCTGGCCCAGCAGCCGGTTGATCCAGGGCGTGTCAGCCGTGCCCGGCTTGACGCAGTTGACCCGGATGCCTTCGCGGACGTGATCGGCCGCCATGCTGAGCGTCAGCGCCCGGATGGCGCCCTTGGTGGCCGCGTAGAGTGCGCGGGCGGGCAGCCCGGCCGTGGCGGCGATGGAGGACGTGTTGACGATCGCGGCGGCGGGGGACTGCCGGAGATGGGGCAGGGCGGCACGGCTCACCCGCACCGCGCCGATCACGTTGACGTCCAGGACGCGCTGCCATTCGGCGTCGTCGTTGTCCGCAACAGTGCCCTGGGCTCCAATGCCCGCGTTGTTGACCACGACGTCGATCCCGCCGAATTCGCGGGCAACGCGGTCGACGGCGGCACGCACCGAAGCGTCATCGGCCACGTCGCATCTGATTGACAGGGCAGCTCCGGACGCCGCCTCGGGATTCAGATCCAGCACCGCCACCTTCGCCCCGTGCCGGGTCAGATGCGCCGTTGTGGCCGCTCCGATGCCGGAAGCCCCGCCCGTGACGATGGCACGGATGCCTTCAAACTCCATGCCTGGGTCTCCGTTCATGCGATGAATTCATGGCGCTGCCGCCCCAGCCCGTCAATTTCGATTTCCACAACGTCGCCGGCCTTCAGGTACGGGAACCGCCCGGACAGCGCGACGCCCTCGGGGGTGCCGGTGCAGATGAGATCGCCGGGCTCGAGCACCATGTATTGGCTCAGGTTCCAGACGATGGTCTCGACGTCGAAAATCATGTCCGCCGTGGAGGAATCCTGGCGAATTTCGCCGTTGACCCAGCTGCGCAGCCGCAGCTTGCCGGCGTCAACCTCGTCCGGGGTGACCAGATAGGGGCCTGTGGGGCAGAACCCCGGTGAGCTCTTGCCCTTGGACCACTGGCCGCCGGAAACGTTCAGCTGGAAGTCGCGCTCCGAGAGATCGTCCACCACCACAAACCCGCCGATGTGGTAGCGGGAGGCTTCGGGGGAATCCAGGTAGGAGGCGCGTTTGCCGATGATGATCCCGAGCTCCACCTCCCAGTCGGTCTTGGTCGATCCCCGGGGGATGGCCACGGCATCGTCGGGCCCGCCCACAGTATTGGGTGTCTTGAGGAAGATGACCGGATGCTCAGGCGGCTGGGCGCCCGATTCCGCTGCGTGGGCGGCATAGTTCAGGCCAACGCAGACGACGGCGGACGGGCGCACCACGGGGGCGCCGTAGCGTACGACGTCGGAGGTGACGTCCGGCAGTGTTCCTGCGGCCAGTGCAGCGGCGGCAGCCGCGGGGCCCCCGTTGGACAGAAAGTCACCGTTGATGGCGGGTGTGATGCTTTGGAGCGAGTAGTGCCGGTCCCCGTGGACCAGGACGGGTTGTTCGGCGCCCGCGGCGCCAATCTGGGCGAACTTCATGAGGCATATTCCTTACTGCTTGATGCGCGGACTTCGCGTTGGGCCTGAAGATAGCCGAACAGCTGCCGCAGGCCAAACGACCATGCCGGCAACTGTTCTGCCGGCCCCACGACGTTCACGAGGGCGCCGAGGTGGCGGCTGCGGATGGTCACGGTGTCGCCCATATGGTGGGTGAACCCCTGTCCCGGCTGGTCCCTGTCCTGGGTCGGCGCGAACAGCGTGCCGGTGAACAGGGCGAAGCCGTCCGGGTACTGGTGGTGCTTTCCAACCGTCGCGGCGACGAGCTCCTCGAACGGACGGCTGATCCGGGACACGGAGTTGCGTCCTTCCAGCGAGTAGCCGTCCTGGCCTTCAACGCGCAGCAGGATTTCCTCCTGGCGCAGCGTCTCCAGGGTGAAAACGTCGTCGAACAACCGGATCAATGGACCCAGGGCGCTGGACGCGTTGTTGTCCTTCGCCTTCCCCAGCAGCAGGGCACTCCGGCCCTCCACGTCTCTCAGGTTCACGTCGTTGCCCAGGGTTGCACCCACAACTGTGCCGGCCGAGGTGGCAATAAGCACCAGTTCCGGTTCCGGGTTGTTCCAGGAGGAGAACGCAGGGATCCCGACCCCCGCGCCCAGCCCCACCGAGGAGAGTACCGGTGCCTTCGTGAAGACCTCGGGATCCGGCCCGATCCCCACTTCCAGGTACTGCGACCAGAGGCCTTCGGCGATGAGCACCTTCTTGGCTTCGGCAGCCGCGGGGGAGCCGGGCCTGATGGAGCTGATGCTGCCGCCGAGGGCACGGCCCACCAGTTCCCGCATCCCGGCCGCGCGGCTGGCGTCGCCGCCGCAGCGCTCCTCGATGACCCGTTCGATCATGCTGTCCACAAACGTCACGCCGCAGGCCTTGATGACCTGAAGGTCCACGGGAGCCAGGAAATGCGGGCGGGCCGCGTCCCGCGTCAGCGACGCGTGGACGACCTCGCTGGTCTTCCATCGGGGCAGCCTCATGCCGGCGCGGACGGCCGCCACGAGATCCGGCCGTTCCAGGAGCTCGGAGACGGTTTCGGCCAGATGCTGGAGGTCGAAGACGTCATGCTCCTGGACGGCGACGACGCGCGGTCCGCCGGTTTCAACGTCCCAGACCCGGCCGATCAGGAGTGCCCCTGCCGCGTCGTCCGGGAGTACCGAGGCCCCGCCGAGGTCCGGTGCGGCGCTCATGGCCGGACCTCGTTTCCTGCAGTCTGGACTGCAGTCTGTCCCCGTCGGGTGGGCCGTTGCCACACCCCATCCACTCGCTGCGGAATGCGCCAGGGATTGGCGTCCTGCAGAGGTTCGGGCAGGCGACCTTCCGGGAACGACTGGTAGGCCACAGGCCGGAGGAAGCGCCGGATCGCGGCCGTTCCTACGGAGGTGGTGGCCGATGTTGTGGCGGGGTACGGTCCGCCGTGGTGCTGGGCGTAGCTGACCGTGACCCCCGTGGGCCAGCCGTTCCAGAGGACCCGGCCGCTGATGTCCTGCAGCCGTGCGGCCAGCTCTGACACGTCATCCTCCGGCTCCGCCTGGAGCGTGGTGGTCAACTGTCCCTCCAGTAGCCCGGTGAGTTCCAGGAGTTCCGATTCGTCGCCGTACTCCACCACCAGGCTGGCGGGCCCGAACATTTCCTGCCGCAGGATTGACGGATCACTGCGGACAGCCGCGGAAGTCGTGTGGAGTACGGTTGGCGCCGGTGCCTCGTCGAAGTCCCCTTCCACAAGAACCTCCACGCCGGTGGTGCCCCGCAGATCCTGCACGGACTGCCGGTAGCCCTCGTGCAACCGCGGGCTCAGCAGCCGTGCTGCGGCAAAGTCCGCCAGCGCGCCGCTCAGAACCTGCCGGACGCCGTCGGCCTCTCCAGCCGGAACAAACAGCAGCCCCGGCTTGGTGCAGAACTGTCCCATTCCCATGGTGAATGAAGCGGCGTATCCGCTGAGGATTCCGTCGCGTCGGCTTGTCCACGCGTTCTCGGTGACGAACACCGCGTTGATGCCGCCCAGTTCACCGAAGAAGGGAATCGGTTCGGGCCGTGCGGCAGCACGGTTGAACAGAGCCCGGCCACCCGCCGTCGACCCCGTGAACCCGATGGCCTTCACGGCAGGATGGTCCACCAGGGCCTCCGCGGCAGGCCGGCCGGTGACGAGCGAGAACAGCCCGGAAGGTGCTCCGGCGGCATCGAGTGCGGCGATGACGGTCTCGGCGGTGCGGAGCGCGAGGTTCCGGTGCCCGTCGTGTGCCTTGTGCACCACGGCGCACCCGGCGGCGAGTGCCGAGGCGCTGTCGCCGCCCATCACGCTGAAGGCGAAGGGGAAGTTGGAGGCCCCGAAGACGCCCACGACGCCGATGGGCACGTTGAGCCGGCGCAGATCCGGCCGCGGACCCATGCCCCAGTCCGCGTCCACGTGATCGATGGTGGCGTCGAAGTGCTCGCCGTCGCGGACTTCCGTGGCGAAGAGCCTGAGCTGGAAGACCGTGCGCTTGAGCTCGCCGCGGAGCCGCGGCTCACCCAGATGGGTTTCCTGAACAGCGGTCTCCACCAGCGCATCGGCGTCGTTCTCCAGTGCGGCTGCTATCGCCTCCAGCCAGGATGCTCGCGTGCCGGGGTCCGCGGCACGGCCCTTTTCGAAGGCTGCGTGGGCGGCGTCAACACTGGCCTTGAGGTCATCGACAGTGGTTGTCATCGGTGCGCACCGGCTCCGGTCACGGAGGCGCCTGTCACCGCGGCGCGGTCGCCCACTTCGAGCCATCCGGCCCCGGCGGGGAACTCCCAGCGGGCCCGCGAGGCGCTGAGCATTTCGGCGCCGGTGCCCGGGAGTTCCGGGGCGGCGTAGCGGCCGTTGACGATGCGGACCGGCTCGGCAAAGTGCTCGTGCAGGTGGTCAACGTATTCGATCATCCGGCCGTCCTGGCTGCCGGTGATGGCTGCGTAGTCGAAGAAGGAGAAGTGCTGGACGAGTTCGCACAGCCCCACGCCGCCGGCGTGCGGGCAGACCGGCACGTTGAAGCGGGCAGCGAGCAGGAGGTTGGCGATGTTCTCGTTCACGCCGCCCACGCGGGTGGAGTCCAGCTGGAGGACGTCGATGGAACCGGCCTGCAGCAGCTGTTTGAACACGATGCGGCTGGCGACGGCCTCGCCGGTGGCGACGCGGACGGGGGCAACGCCCTTCCGGATCTCCGCGTGGCCCAGGATGTCGTCCGTGCTGGTGGGTTCTTCGATCCAGTACGGGTTGAACTCGGAGAGCTGGTTGACCCACTCGATGGCCTCGGACACTTCCCAGCGCTGGTTGGCATCGATGGCGATGGGGAGGTCGCCCACGGCCTTGCGGGCCAGGGCCATCCGGCGGCGGTCGTCATTGATGTCGCCGCCCACCTTCAGCTTGATCATGGAGAAGCCGTCCGCGGCGGCTTCCTTGCTCAGCCGGACAAGCTTCTCGTCGCTGTAGCCCAGCCAGCCCGGCGAGGTGGTGTAGGCGGGGTAGCCGTCCACCTTCAGGGCGGCGATCCGGGCGGCCTTGCCGTCTTCGCCGGCGCGCAGGATGTCCAGTGCCTGCTGGGGGCTGAGCGCGTCGCGGATGTGGGTGAAATCGACGACGTCGACGATTTCCTCGGCGGGCATCTCGCTGAGAAGGAGCCACAGGGGCTTGTTCTCGCGTCTGGCACGGATGTCCCAGAGTGCGCTGACGAGGGCGCCGGCCGCCATCTGGGTGACGCCTTTCTCCGGGCCGAGCCAGCGCAGCTGGGAATCGTGGATGAGCCGCTTCGACGCGCCACCGAGGTCGTAGATCAGTTCGTCGATGTCCCGGCCGAGGAGCAGGCCGGCGTAGGCGTCAATGGCGTGCGTGAGGATTTCGTTGCCGCGGCCGCAGGTGAAGACAAAGCCGTGGCCTTCGTCGCCGGCGTCGGTGCGGATGACGACGTACGCAGCGGAGTAGTCCGGGTCAACGTTGACCGCGTCGGAACCGTCGAGCTCCAGGGACGTGGGGAACCGCACGTCTTGGGTGTGGATGGAAATGATGGAGGTCATGGGTTTCTTCTCTCTCTGGTCAATTCACTTCGTGGACACGATTCCTATATGAATTCTCATAATCATATAGGAATGGCGATCCAGATCAAGTGCCGGAGAAAAAAGAAGCCCCGGCCAGCAGGCCGGAGCTTCGATTTCAGGTGACGATATGCCTTCTTGGTGGTCCGCCGTTCTCCAGCGGCGAGAGGTCTGCCGTGCCTTCGAAGGCCTTGGCGAACCGGGCGAAGGAGTTCCTGATGTGCTCGGCCATGGCTTCCTCGGCGCGGTCGGGCAGGCAGGACGCGATGGCCTCCCGTACGGTGGCGTGCTCGGCGATGGTGATGGCGCCGTCGATGTCTGCCGGGTAGAGGCGGAAGGTGTGCAGGTGGCAGTGGGTCTGGGCGAAGGCGTGCTGGACTACCGGGTTCCCGGCTGCCAGCAGGATGGTGTCATGGAAGCGGGTGTCATGGGCCACGAGGTCCTGCCGGGCGTCGCCGCTGGTGGTCTTCATGGAGTTGCGGATGGCCGACAGTTCCTTCTCCAGGGCCGCGGCCGGGTTGGCGAGGCGGTCCACGGCCGCGGACCGCGCGGCCCACGGTTCCACCAGCAGCCGGAATTCAAAGAGCGATCGCAGTGCGGGCAGGTCCAGCAGCGGCGTGGTGCTGTATCCTCGGCCGGGACTATACACCACCAAGTTGTCGCCTTCCAGCCGTTGAAGCACTTCGCGGACCGGGGTCTGTGAGACTCCCAGGCTGCGGGAGACCGCATCAATATTGATCCGTGCGCCGGGTGCGATTTCGCCCTTGAGGATGGAGGCCCGCATGGAGGCATAGACGTCACTTACGGCGGCCTTGCCTTTGGATGCATCGGATGATTGACGTGTGGGCACGCGGTTACCTCTTTGTGCTGGTTGGTGGAGTCGCTTTGGGAATCATATTCCACGGGTGGGAGCGGCCGGGGTGGGGCGTCTTCTTCCAAAAGTTGCTCTGGATCACATTAACTATATGATTATTTCGATTCCTACATGATTTGGCGCCGGAATCCTCGGCGTCTTCCCCGGTGTCCAGGCACCCGAAAGCCACGTTTACGTCAAAGGAGACGGTATGACTGTCCAAGACAGCAGGCTCGCCCCCAATTCTTCCCCCGATCTTTCGTCCAGGGCTCCCCGCACCATGACCCGCAAGCGCTGGGTGATCATCTGGCTCGCGTTCGTCGGGCTCAGCATTAACTACCTTGACCGCTCCAGCCTCAGTGTGGCCCTGCCGTTCATGGGTAAGGACTTTGAGCTCTCGGCCACCCAGCAGGGTCTCATTTTCGCCGCCTTCTTCTGGGCGTACGACTTCTGCCAACTGGCCGCCGGGTGGTACGTGGACAAGGTGGGGCCCCGAAAATCCTTCACCCTGGCAGCGGTTTGGTGGTCCGTCTTCACCATGGTCACCGCCTTTGCACAGAATTTCTGGTCGCTGTTCGCCGCGCGCTTCCTGCTCGGTGTGGGCGAAAGTCCGGCCCCCAGCACCGCCGCCAAAGTGGTGGCCACCTGGTTCCCGGTCCGCGAACGGGCCTTTGCCACCAGCATCTGGGATTCCGGCTCCCGGGTGGGTGCGGTCATCGCGCTGCCGATCGTCACGTTGATCGTCGCCTTCACGTCCTGGCACGCGGTCTTCATCATCATCGGTGTGGCCGGCCTGATCTGGGCTGTTGTGTGGTGGAAGGTCTACCGCAGCCCCGGGGATCACCCCACGGCCAATGACGAGGAACGGGCCTACATCCGGGAAGGCGGTGCCCGGAGCGAAGCGAGCGACGACGCCGACGCAGCGAAGCTTCCCTGGCGCTCACTCTTCAAGTACCGCACCATCCTCAGCATGATGTTCGGCTTCTTCTGCCTGAACAGCGCCATCTATTTCTTCATCACGTTCTTCCCGAGCTACCTCGTGAAGGAACGCGGCTTCGACCTGCTCAAACTCGGCATGTTCGGTGCCATCCCCGGCATCTGCGCGGTGGCCTTCGGCTGGCTGGCCGGCTACGTGGCGGACAAGGCCGTCCAGCGCGGCGTCGCGCTGACACGGGTCCGCAAGACCGCCATCGCCGGCGGCCTGATCGGCGGCTCGGTCATCATGTTCGCCGCAGTTGTCCCGGAGGCATGGATGGCACTTGCCCTCCTGTCGGTGGCCTACTCCAGCCTCACCGTCGCCGCCACCGGCATCTGGTCGCTCCCTGCGGACGTTGCCCCGAGCTCCCGCCACGTAGGATCCATCGGCGGGCTCCAGAACTTCGCCTCCAACCTGGCCGGCATCTTCACGCCGGTCCTGATCGGTGTCCTGGTGGACCAGACGGGATCCTACGTGGCGCCGCTCGCGGTTATCGGATTGGTGTCGCTGGCCGGTGCGGCGAACTACCTGTTCGTCCTGGGCAAGGTGGAGCCGCTGAAGGTTCCCGCCTCCGCCGCGGCGTAGGCGAGCGCCAGGTTTCGACAAGCTCAACCACAGAGCGGACGACGGCGGGAGGTCCCGCCGTCGTCCGCTCGACGGTGCTGCGGCTTCTTAGAGTGCATCTACCTCCGTGTCCTCGCGCCCGTTGAGCCTTCTCGGATCGAGTCGATCGGGATTTCCAGCACGTTCTCGCCCTCGATCCAGACGCTCCACGTGCCGAGCTGCTCGCTCAGCCGCTGCATCCGCTCGGCAATTTTCCGCGCGCTCCGACGTGCCAGCCGGGTCTGGAAATCGGTGATTGTCGTCGGATGCAGGCGTAGCTTGAGCGGTGCGCTTTCGCGGGCTTCCAACAGGAAGATGAACGACTGATCGTTGCGTTCTGCTGGGTCCACTGCGTAGTCATCCACGAAGTCGCCGGCGCTATAGACAATGGGCCGGTCCCTGTAAATCTCGACGCCGCGGAAAATGTGGGCCGAATGCCCGAACACGACGTCGGCCCCGGCATTTATCAGCGCCCGCGCCAGGCTCTGATGCGCGGCCGGGACAGCGGCCCCCCAGTTGGGGCCCCAGTGTGCCGAAACGATCAGCAGCTGGACGCGGCCCTTCGTCCGCCGGACCAGTTCCAGCAAATCCGTCACCCGCTGGTCACCGGCGTCCACGGGCACGTAATGGACCCCGGGAGACCGGGTGGTCGCCTCCCAGCCCGGTTCGTTGTCGGTAAAGGCAATGAAGCCGACCGCAGTTGGGCCCACCAGCCGGACTGCCGGCTGCCGGGCAGCTTCAGCGTCCATCCCAGCCCCGGCCCTGAGGATCCCGTGCCGATCGAGCGCCGGCAACATCTCCCGAAGCGCGTCAACCCCGTAATCCAGCACATGGTTGTTGGCCAGCGACACCACATCGATCGCCGCGGACGTCAGACTCTCTACGTTCTTGACGTCCGAGCGGAAGCGGAACGCCTTGCCCGCCACAGGTGTTCCGCCGTCCGCCAGGACACATTCGAGGTTGGCGAACCTGATGTCCGCCTGCCGGAGGACTGGGCGGGTATCGCCCCAGGGATAGGCGGGATCGGCCACTTTCAGCTGCTCGTTCACCAGCCGTCCGAGCATGACGTCCCCCAACATTGCGATCCGCATGCTCCACCTCCACGTTGGCAGGGCCTTTTCTATCAGGATGGACCGCTTCGTGGTCTGGTGCCAGTTCGGTGTTCAATCCCAATGGCGCTGCGGCCGATTGCAGGACGCTCGTCGTCGGACGTTCTTTGTACCGCAAAAGCTCTCGCTTGGTCCCGATTCTTGAGAGATAGTTGGAGCAGGCGGCCGTCGTCGTTCATTCCGTGCTTTTCGCTGGTTTGGACGGGGCCTGCGGCCGCTGTCCTGATGGGAACGTCGCGGCGATGGGCATTTTTGCGGACAGGGCTGATGCAGGGCGGCAGCTGGGGCTGCGTCTTGCGTATCTGCGTGCCCAGGAAGCAGTTGTCCTGGGACTGCCTCGAGGCGGTGTTCCGGTAGCGTTCGAGGTTGCGTCGGCCCTTGACGCGCCGCTGGATGTGATCATCGTGCGCAAGCTTGGAGTACCGGTTCAGCCTGAACTCGCGATGGGAGCGATCGGCGAAGACGGCACCTACGCGCTCGACAAACATGTCGTCTCACTCATGAAGGTCAAGCAGGAAGAACTGCGGGCCGTCGAAAGACAGGAACGGGCTCTGCTCGATGCCCGGGTGGCACGATTCCGGACAGGCCGGACCCGCATGGATCTGCACGGCCGCATCGCCGTCGTCGTCGATGATGGGATCGCTACCGGGTTAACTGCCCGGGTGGCATGCAGCATCGCGCGAAAGATGGGGGCTGCGAGAGTGATCCTGGCCGTTCCTGTTGCCCCTGCCGACACCCTCGCCACCCTGACGGAGCCGGACGAGGTGGTGTGCCTTGCCACGCCCCGGCAACTCACAGCTGTCGGCTACTACTACCGCAGCTTCTCGCCGACGAGCGACGACGAAGTGGTGTGGCTGCTCGACGCTGCTGCTGAGCGTCTGGAACGTGCGCCTTCGGCGGCAGGAAACCCTGGCCTCGATGTAGACGTGCAGATCCAATCGGATGGGGTGCGGCTCCAAGGACACATGCACCTTCCCGTGCCGGTTGCCGGAGTGGTGGTGTTCGCCCACGGCAGCGGCAGCGGCCGCCACAGTCTGCGAAACCGATTCGTAGCCTCGACGCTCCAGCGAGCAGGGCTGGGCACCTTGCTGCTAGACCTGCTCGGCCCCGGGGAAGAGCTCGACCGCGCGAACGTGTTCAACATCGAACTGCTTGCGCTCCGGCTGACCTCGGCAACGAACTGGCTTGGCAGCAGGCCGGACACGGCGTCATGCAGCGTGGGATTCTTCGGCGCGAGTACCGGAGCCGGGGCAGCCTTGTGGGCTGCGGCCGAACAGGGTGCACGGATCGGTGCAGTCGTCTCAAGGGGAGGCCGTCCGGACCTGGCCGGCGAGAGGCTGGCCCTTGTCCGCGCCCCGACGCTCCTGATTGTCGGCAGTGCGGATCACAGGGTCCTCGAACTCAACCGCCGGGCGAAAGCCCTGATGCGCTGCCCCAACAGGCTGGAGCTCGTCCAGGGAGCCTCCCACCTGTTCGAAGAACCTGGGACGCTGGAGGCGGCGGCGATTCTGGCCAGGGATTGGTTTGTGCAGTACCTGCTGCCAGGTGACGGTGGGCGGGCAGCCGACGGCAGTGCCCCCGCCTGATCGCTCGCTCAAGCAAGAGGAGGACACATGTCTGGGCACAATATTGCAGGCAAGAAGGTTGCGCGAGACCTTTCACATCGACCGCTAGCTAGAACTCAAGGAGGCCCCGCCGTCGTCCGACGCTGCGCGATTCCCCTTAGTTACTTGAGGGCGACGCGCTCAGGTAGCTCTTGACGCTGGCGCGCAGGGCCTCGGTGTGCTCGTAGATCTCCTCGAGGGAGGAAATCGGGACACGGGTTTCTTCCCTGTTGTCGTCGAAGATCCCGATGTACTTCTGCGTCCGGTTGAAGTGCAGGCGCGCGATCGGTTTGCGGTTGTTGTCGTCCAACAGCACGGCGAAGTAGGACTTGGCATCGCGCTGGACTACGCGGGCCGGCTTGACCTCGCTGCAGACGATGGCGCGGACGATCTGGTAGCCCTCGATCTCCTCGAGGGTGGTCTCCAGGGCGTCGGCCTCGGCCAGGTCGGCTTCGGCCACCGGCGCGCTGGTGACACTTGCGGCCGCGTCCTCAGTCTGTAGGAAGCCAGGGGCGCCGAGGGCTTTCTTCAGACGCTCGTTGACCTGGTCGTTAAGGAATTGCTTGGACGCTTTGGTCACCAGTGCCGTGAACTGCTCACGCACTTTCTGTGTATATGCGCCGGGATAGACGCGGCCGGTGAGGAACTTGATCCATTCATCCTCCGGTTCCTTGAACTGCGCTGCCAGGGTCCGCTTCAACTCGCCGATGTACTTCAGTTCACCGGCGGCGTTGATGATCGAATCGAGGTCGAAGACGTCCATGGACAGCTTCTGCAGCTCAGGGATCAAGGACTCATCGATGTCCGTCAGGTCCAGGACCAGGAACGGCTTCGCGTCCATCCGGTTCGGAGCATCAAGGTCCGTGAAGAACTGGTACACCTCGCCATTGGTGAGGATCGCTATGCGCGCGTTCGTGACGGCGAAATAGCGGAAAAGCTGCGAGGCGTGCTCGATTTTCACCGGCTCCGTGGACTTCTTGCATTCGATGAGGATCTGGACTTCGCCGTCCTTGACGATCGCGTAGTCGATCTTCTCGCCCTTTTTCAGGCCGACATCCGCAATGAATTCCGGCACGACCTCCAGTGGATTGAAGACGTCGTAGCCAAGGATTGTTGAAATGAAGGGCATCACAAACGCATTCTTTGTTGCCTCTTCGGTCTGGATTACCTCTCGCTGCTGGCGCACCTTTGCTGCCAAAGCCGAGAGCTTTTCTGCAAACTCCACTTTTCCCCCTTGAAAAATTGATGGTGATGCTTACCGTTGCGCAGCGACGAGCGAAGTTGATGAAACAACAAAATGTATTTGAGGTTGTCGTAAATTTCGCTCATGTAGCCATTGGCAAGAGCCGCGGCGGGCGAGTTCCGCGGGCTGATGCTGGGGGTGGAAAATGATTCTATGAGGATCGAACTGCTGTACATCGACGACTGTCCCAACCTTGCTACGGCGCAGGAGCGCCTGGAATCAGCCCTGGCCGCCTTGGGACACAGCGACATTCCAGTGACGATGCGACTCCTGGAGTCCGCGGCCGATACTGCGGGGACGGGATTCGCGGGTTCCCCCACGATCACCCTCAATGGGTCTGACATTTTCCCGACCGGCGCCCCTGCAGATGACCTGGCCTGCCGGATATACGTGACTCCAAGCGGGCTGGCAGGCATTCCAACCATCAACCAAATAACCGAAGCGCTCAAAAACAATGGACTCTGAAGCCACGTGCAGATGCTCCTGCTGCGGCAGGACCATGAGTCGCAAGAAGCTTCATGCACTCGGAATCGAACACGCCTACATTTGCCGGCGCTGCGGTTTATGGGTTGCCCTCAGACTTCGGCCAGACAACCCAGAACGCATTGGCTGACCGGCCGATCAAAGGCGATCTCCTAGGGCAAGTCCTCGATGCGGGCAGCCTGGTTGCCGTCCGCGTCCGTTGAGATCCCGCTCAGCGTGCCAATGTAATCCAGCGTTTTGGGACTGACATGCCGCACCTGCGCAAGGGCTTCCCGAAGAGCGGCACCCTTGGCGTGGTCCTTGAGCGTGCCGCGGAGCTCCGCTACCGTTTCGATGCCCTGACGCTCGAACACTTGCGTGATGTCCGCTACCTGGGCCAGGCGGCCAGGCGACGGCCAGTCGATGACTTCCGAGAGCTTCCCCGTATCGAGGTTCCGCCGGAATCCACTCGTTGTGGCGGCATCCGGCCATTCCGCGACCAGGGCTTCGACGCGAGGCTTGACGGTTTCGTTGTAGTTCTGCCGGCGCTGCAGTGTGGCATCCACAATGATGGCCCCGATGTGGTCCCAGCCACGGCTGATATCGGTCGAGGCGTCTGGGCCGGGTGGGTCCATTGGCGCCGGAGTGTTGGCAGCATCATTATCGGTAGTCATACCTGAATACTTTCACGTGCCCGCGAAGGCGGCTGGTCGGCGCCGTAGATCAGCGGTACGGGCGAAAGCGGACGACGGCGGGGCCTCCCTCTGTCGTCCGTGGCGCCATCCCGATACGACACGGTGTCTCCGTCCAAGGAGGCGGGTCCCGCGGACCGCGGGGAGGATGGCCACCCCAGCCGAGAAATGATCCGGGGTGGTTGCATCGGTCTCGCCAAGGACACGATCCTGTTTGGCCACCTACCCGACATCCTTCTCCGTTAAATGTCAGACCCCCACTAGATGATGGAGTTATGGGAAACGCAGCGGTGGCGAACGCATATGAGGACATCTTTGCCGCCATTGATGTGCTGAATTCCGCACTGGACGGGGATGACGAGTCTGGTTCTGAAGCGTCATCGGAGGCTGATCCTTTGCATGGCATGGGTGATACGTGCCTGGACATCCTCTCCGGCGCCGCGGGAGTGGAGGCGCGGGTGGCGGGACTGAAGGCCCGGGCTGCAGTGAAATATTCGGACGCCGCCCAAGCCTTCGCTTTGCCCGATGCACCTGTTCGGGCACGGGAGATGGCGGTGACCGCGGAGGTCGCCTGCGTACTGAACATCGGTGACCGTGCTTCGGGGGCCCTGCTGGACCAGTCTCATATGCTGACGGCTGCCCTGCCGCTGACCCTGTCCGCTCTGCAATCTGGCACCATTTCGTGGCAGCACGCGCGGGCCATGGTGGACGAAGTCGCAACCCTCGACCCGGACGGTGCCGCGGCCCTGGAAGCCCACTTTTTGGACCCGGATGCGCCGAACCCGGCCGGCGGTTGTCCCGCAGGGGAGATGCCGGCGTCCCGGTTCCGTCACAGGGCACGCATCTGGCGCGAGCGCCACCACACCGAGAGTATCGAGAAGCGCCACGCAAAGGGTGTCCTGGACCGCCGGGTGGAGTACGCCCCGGACCAGGACGGGATGGCCTGGCTCTCTGCATACCTTCCCGCCGACCAGGCCGCAGCAATCTGGAACCGGACCACTGCCGTCGCCCGCGGTCTGCAGGGCCCAGACGAGCCCCTGACCCTCACCCAACTCCGGGCCGACGTCCTCGCCGCCGCCCTTCTCAGCAGCGGGAATCCGGCAGAACACGATCCCGGGCAGGTTCCGCCGCCTCGGGCCCACGTTTTGGTGACGGTCCCTGTGTTTTCACTGCTCGGCGCTACCGAGGAGCCTGCGATGCTTGACGGCTACGGTCCGATCCCCGCGTCGATGGCAAGAGATCTCGTGTCGAACGGGGCCGATTCGTTCTACCGCGTCCTGGTTGACCCGCGGGACGGGGCGCCCCTGGAGATCGGTCGAGCCAACTACCGTCTCACGGAGGCCATGCGGAACTGGCTGCGGCTGCGCGACGGTAAGTGCCCGTTCCCGGGCTGTTCCAACCACTCCCTGGACAACGAAGCGGACCACATCCTCGCCTGGCATAAGGGCGGAACTACCGGTGTATCGAATTTGGGACAGCCATGCCCCAAACATCACCGCCTGAGACACACCAGCACCTGGAGACCCACAGCGGCGAGCAAGAACGAACCACCCGGCTGGATATCGCCCACGGGCCGGCACTACAAGAGCGAACACCAGGATTGGGAACCTCCACACTGGCCAAAAGAACCAAAACCGGAAGCGCGCAGGAACGGGCACTGGCTCCCCACGCCGCGCGAAGGTTGCGGCGATCCGGATTTTGTTCACATCGGACTGTCTCTTGGAGAGAACGGCGTGGAACGGTTTCTCCACTCCACCGGTTGATGCGCGCCCAAGAGCAGTCTCCCTGTGCCTGTGATTGTGCCCGTGAACCGTGCACAATGCACGCCCCAGCCTGCTTCCGGGTTTCCGCCGCCTGTGATCGCAACCGGGGCGCCCGGCAATCCTGGAGTCTGGAACCCCCGCGCACCCGGCAAGCTTGGCGCCCGGCAACCCCGCCGCGCACCAGAGGCAAGCGGACGACGGCGGAACCTCCCGCCGTCGTTCGTTTCCACATGAAGTGGCGCCTTCCCGACACTGACGCACGGTGAGACGATTTCAGTATGAGTGAGAAGATCGCTGACGGCCCGCAGGATAATGGCCCGCACCAGCACGCCCACGCCGCTCCGACAACGCAGCAAATGCGGACCGTGGGTCAACGCCGCCGGGAGTCGGAGGAAAAGTTAGAGCAGCACCTCGAGCAAGCCCGCCACAAAGACGATCCGCACCACGATGCGGTGTCTGAGTCCGAAGAGGTGGGTCCACTGGACAGCGAGGGCGAAGGATCCCCGGCGGAGAAATGATCCGGGGGCATGCTGCCTAACCCGAATTTTTCATCAGAGTGACGTTGGCCGCCCGGTCCCTGCTTGATTCTGGTGCGGGTTGATTCTTTGGTTTCGG
>NZ_PJIW01000057.1:0-716 GCF_002929755.1 Arthrobacter sp. 4R501
AAAAAAAAGAAAAACATATTGTTCTTTTAGTAATAACTCTACAATTTTCTTAAGCACAAGAAAAACTATGGCAAGCTCAGCTATTGTTAAGTTAGCTTGTGCAATTGCCATGTGCATGGTAGTGCTTGCACCACATGCGGAGGCCGCCGTGACCTGTGGCTTAGTTTCGGGCAAGGTTGCAGCGTGCATTGGCTTCCTTAGGGGTGGTCCTGGCCCAAGCCCGGCATGTTGTGGTGGGATTAGGGCCCTAAACAGCGCAGCCGCCACCCCGGCTGACAGGAAAACTGCATGCACTTGCCTTAAATCTGCTGCTGCTTCCATTAAAGGAATGAACTACGGAAAGGCAGCTGCTCTCCCTGGTGCATGTGGTGTCCGCATCCCTTACCCTATTAGCCCCAACACCAACTGCAATGCAGTCCACTAAAAGTACAGGATAACTTTGTTGCTACAGAAGAGAAATTAAACATGGAGCTACGTACCAAAGAATGGCCTTGTTAGTTAGTAAAGTGTATAATAAATGAGACTCAATTATCTTGATGAGGCTTTTGTCTTTTTCGAGTAAATTGATTATTGTAGTTCCTATTTCACGCATGCATCTTATTTTAATGTGTACCCTAGTTTTTATTTTTCATAAAATTACAACTAAATCTAATGTTGCCATTTATTACTATATTCTATGGCTTATCTATATGCTCCATTTTATGCTTTTGATATAG
>NZ_PJIW01000008.1:0-231183 GCF_002929755.1 Arthrobacter sp. 4R501
CCGAAACCAAAGAATCAACCCGCACCAGAATCAAGCAGGGACCGGGCGGCCAACGTCACTCTGATGAAAAATTCGGGCTAGGGCGCCTTCTCAATTCCTTGGTTCTGTCGGGACGCCGAGAGAAGCAAGGAAGTGAAACGGCCGAATTCTAGGCGACGCGTTGTGTAGGAGCGCGCGGGCAGGGGCGCGAGGGAACAGGCAACCTGAATTCGCACTGAGGGTCGCCCTCAGGC
Organism: Arthrobacter sp. 4R501; assembly: GCF_002929755.1. Taxonomy (NCBI): domain Bacteria; kingdom Bacillati; phylum Actinomycetota; class Actinomycetes; order Micrococcales; family Micrococcaceae; genus Arthrobacter; species Arthrobacter sp. 4R501. Next base: position 234 of record NZ_PJIW01000008.1, read on the forward strand.
TGGTTCCGGTGGGATCTGTTCGTGGCGGTGGTGGGATCTGAGTTGGATGATCCGCCCGGCGCCTGCCACGGCGACCAGGACCCCGCCGCTGACGGCGGCGATAAACAGGGCCATGCCCAGGGAAATTGTCCCGTCCAGGCCAAAGTACCTGACCCTGACGTTGTCCTGGTTCTGCACGATGAAGGCGATGAGCAGGATCAGCAGCATCAGGGTGGCCACGGTGGCCACCCAGATCATGCCTGAGCGGGTTACTGCCGGCCGCTTCGCAACGGCCGGAGCGGGCCCGGGGCCGTGCACCGGCTCCGGCGGCGGAATCGGTTCAGCATTCATGAGGTGGTCCCCTCTTTGGTTCCCCCGGACGTGCCGGGCGGGGCCTGGGGCCAGGCTGGGAAGGCTCCGGGCCCCGGGTTTCGGGTCAGTGTTTCTTGAAGGCGTCTTTGATTTTTTCCCCGGCCTGCTTCAGGCCGGCCTTCGTCTGGTCGGTCTTGCCTTCGGCTTTGAGGCTTTCGTTGCCGGTGGCCTTTCCTGCGGCTTCCTTGCCCTTGCCGCCGGCTTTCTCGGCGGCGTGCCTGATCTTGTCACCTAAACCCATGATGGCTCTCCTATCCATGGCCGGTCCGCCGGCCCATGCCGGCGGGACACTTTCATCCTATCGCCGGGCGAACAAGGCGAACGGGCGAGGGCGATAACATTCACTCGGCACCGTGGTCAGGGCCGCCACCGCCGCCTTGCTCAGCGATGACTACTGCATCATCCTGGCCCGCCGGATCCTGGACGCAGCCCGTGCCATCCGCGATTTATGCGGAGGTGCCGCTGAGCCGGGCTCCGCTCTCTTCCGGGGCACGGGCGGTACCCGGGATGGCGCAAAGTGCCCCGCTGTTCACGGTTGTACGGAGTCAAAGAACCGGTACTCCGGGGGATCGGTCCGGGCCTCGTGTGCCTTGGCCTGGATGAAGTCACGGTCGTCCTGGGAGAGCACCGTCTCGCCGTGCCGGTCACCCTCGTCGGTTCCGCCGGTCTCCTTGCAGATGGTCGCTGTGATCGTGCGCGGCAGGATGAGGCATCCCGGGTGGTCGATGAGCCACTGCTGTGTGGCGTGATCGAGCCGCGCCCATTGGCCTTTGATGTTCATCCCCATGAATGCTGCCTTCCCGAGAACACGTATTGAGGGCCCCGGCGTCGCGCCGGTACCCGGTATGCGCTCAGGGTACGCCCCGCCGGCAGACGAAGGACAGGGCCGCGGGACGGAACCGTGCACCGCGGCCCGTCGAACCGTCCCACCAAGACACGCCGGCTGCGCACAGGCACCTGTTGCCTCATTGGGGACTAAAGATATCGGTCGTTTGTGAATCAGAGGATTCGTTGCCCAGGATCCTCCGGAAGACGTGCACATGCGGATAGTGTCCGGGTGGTGAGGGCTGAGCTTTTCATGCACTGCCCCGTCGTTCCTGTCGGGGATTCGTTTCGATGGGAGTTCTATGTCTGCTGTTCAGGTCCATCCGGATGTCGCCATGGTGATGAGGGTTCTCGGCGGCCTCGCCCTCGACTGTTCTCCCGCCATAGTCGAGGCCGACAACGCTGAGTACGGTGCCGCGATCTCGGCAATCGGTCGGTCTCCGGTTCGCTTCAGGGTCGGAAAGCTGACCCCGACGAAGGTGGGCTTGTTCGTGACAGTGTGGCGGCGTTCTCTCGATGGGTCGACCGAGCCTCTGCCTGCGGAGGAGTGCAGCGACGTGCTGGTGATCTGCGTGCGGGAGGATTGCAGAGTCGGAGCATTCGCGTTTCCGAAGGCGGCGCTCGTCAAGCATGGCGTCGTGTCCGTGGGCGGCGCCGGAGGCAAGCGAGGGTTCCGCGTCTATCCGCCGTGGTCAGCAACGACGAATCGGCAGGCGAAAAAATCCCAGCAATGGCAGTGTAATTACTTCTTCGAGATGGCTGACGGATCCGCCATCGATGCGCAGCGAGCCATTCGACTCTTCGTTGCGGCCTAGCTAGGAGGAGCGCTGGGGAATAGCTCCAGACGCATCCCGTGCAGAAAGCCAAAGATCAGCTCGCGATGATGATCTCCGGCTTTCTGATGCCCGGAACGATATAGCCCTTACAACGCCAGCACTTCGTCGGAATTTTCTGGCTGCTGATCTTCATTCTGGTGGCCGTCTCGTCCGCGCGCCGGCCGTTAGGAACAGCTGCGAGACGGAAATCAATCTTGTCCGGAGGGATCCATCTGGTGACCGGAAGCATGCCCAGCGCGCCGCGTCAATGACGCGATTTGTCAATCCCGTGACGGACCGATAGCGTGACCTCTGATCGCATGGGGGATCACTCTAACGTTCGGAGACCGTTGTGGCTCTCATTGACTATGTCCTGGCGCTGTGCGCGCTGTTGGGCACACTGCTGATTCCCTTTTTTGCGATGTACCACGTGCTGCGCCGGAAGCGACGCGCAGTGCGGGTGACCGCCACGAGGAGTATCCGCAGCTAGCCATGCCCTATATCGATATCAACCCGCATAAAGGCCGCCCCAAATGGCAGGCCTACGCCATCCTGGCCGTGCTTCTGGTCCTGACCGCCGCCGTCGTGGTCGCCGCGCTCACCCGCGGCTGACCTCGCAATTCCACCCCAGCGCCTAGACTTACTGATTGAATCAGTCCGTAAAGTGCCGCAGAACCTTGTGCCGAAAGTCCTGGGGGGACAGACATGCCCGATCCGGCGGATCAGAACGCACGCCCCATCGCAGAAGATGCAGGGCTACCGCAACCGCCCCGGCGACGCCGTGACCTCCGTCGCGCCGACGGTGCGCTTTCGGATGCCCAGACAGGAACCATGCCAGCCGTAACGCCAGACCTTTCGAGCACCCCCGACGCCGGCGCCCCCGACGCCGGCACCCCGGTACCGCGCCGCAGTTCCTGGGCGGAGGCTGCGGCCGCCGCCGACCAGGCCAGTCCCGCACCCTCTGCTCCCATCAGTTCTGTCCCGGCGCCCACCCGCCGGCCGGCCAGGCCGCCGGTGACCCCGCTGCCGCAGGCGGCGCCGCAGGACGGGCAGCCGGCCGAGCCGGACTATGGCACCCCCGCATTGGCGTACGACGGCGACGAAGCCGCGCCGCCGTCGTCGTACCTTCCAGAGGAAGCACCGGAGCCGGCACCGGCGTTCCGGCGCATCCGCCCCACCACCGCGGACATCATCGCCGACAGCCCCATGCCCGACTTCATCAGCTCCCCGGGCCTGTTCGTCAAGGAGCAGAAGCCCCGGCCGGTGGGCGGCGTCCGCGGCGCCCTCTACTCGCTCACGGGCGGGGCCTGGAACATGGGCCCCAGCGCCAAGCAGCGCGAGGAAGACGAGCTGGGCCGCCGCATCTCCCGCCAGCTGCAGGGCAGCTACAACACGGCGGTGCTGAGCCTCAAGGGCGGCATCGGCAAAACCTCCACCACGGTGGGCGTGGGCCTGACGCTGGCCGAATTCCGCGGCGACCCGCCCTGCGCCATCGACGCCAATCCGGACTCCGGCGACCTCGTGGAGCGGGCCCTCGGCGAGGGCATCTACCAGCAGGCCAGCCCGCGCACCATCACGGACCTGCTGGCCAACATCGAGGGCGTTGACTCGCTCACCGCGCTGGCCCGGTATATGCACCACGCCGGCCGGCTGCACCTGATCGCGGGGGAGCAGGACCCGGAGGTCTCGGACTCGCTGACGGCCGCCGAGTACCTGCGGATCCGCAAGCTCATCTCCAACTACTACTCCGTGGCCCTGACCGACTGCGGCACCGGCGTGACCCACAATGCCATGAGCGGGATCCTGCAGTCGGCGGACAACATCATCATCGCCGCCGGGTATGCGGTGAGCGGGGCCAAGCGTGCCCGCAGCACTCTGCACTGGCTGGCGAGCCACGGGTACGAGGACCTGGCCCGGAACGCCGTGGTGGTCATCACAGACAAGGAAGAGGTGTCCTCCCGCGTGGACAAGGACGCCATCGAGGAGCACCTGGCCGGGATCTGCCGCCAGCTCATCGCCGTCCCGCACGACAGGGGAGTAGCCGACGGCGACCTGGTCACCCTGGACGTGCTGAAGCCCGAGACGCGGCGGGCGTACAAGGAAATCGCGGCGTCGATCGTGGACGGGTACCGGTAGCTTCCCCCTTCCCCCTTTTCCCAACTGACTGGCACTTAATGTCGTCATTCGCGGTTTTCACGACGTTAAGTGCCAGTCAGTTGGGTGGGCGTTAATCTTGAGTGAACGCACCCGGCCATCTTGGGCTGATCCTGAGCATCGATCACTAGCGTCAGCGCATCAGCCATATGAAAGGTGCGTCAACGATGACCATTCTTGAATACCTCACAGGCCTGGCAATCATCCTTGGGTCCCTGATGGGCACCATGGGGCTCGCGGCGGCAGTCATGCGACACAGGCAGCGCCACTAGTGGATCGGAAGACAGGTTTCCAGCCACTCGCGGTATGTCTGGCGCCCGACGGCGGAGCCTGCCGCCGGGACAAGGTCACCGCGTCGCATGGCCTGACCCATGGCGCCGGGTGCCGGTACCTTCACCACCAGCTTCCGCTGCCCGGATTTCCGCAAGTACTTGCGGACCAGATCCGCGAGCTGCTCCCGACGGGGCCCGCCAAGATCAGCAACCCGTCCGCGGGGTCCCTGCTCTGCCGCGTCCACCAACGCCGCAGCCACTTCCCGCGCTGCGACCGGCTGAGTGATCATCTGTGGAACCAGCACCACCGGGCCAATCGAGGCGGCGCTGATGGCCATGGGCACAAACTCGTGGAACTGGGTTGACCGCAGGATGGTCCACGGCACCCCTCCGTGCCGGACGGCATCCTCCTGCGCAAGCTTCCCGGCGTACAGCCCCGACGCAGCCTTATCGATGCCTACGATCGAGAGCGCAATATGGTGCCTGGACTGAACCGCTGCCTCAGCTGCGAGCAGGTTCCGGGTGGTGGCGGTGAAGAAGTCCACGGCCTTCCTGGTGGAAAGCGTCTGGATTCCGGAGACATCAATAACGGTGTCCACACCCTGCAGGGCTTCGTGCAGCCCGCGGCCCGTGAACAGGTCCACGCCTTCTGATCGGGTCAGGCTTGTCACCTTATGTCCGCGGTCCCTGGCAATAGAGACGACATGTTGGCCGACGGTCCCGGTACCTCCTGGAACGGCAATATGCATGCTCAGATCCTACGGCCGTGGGTGGGCGGCGCTGAAGACAGGTAGCCGCTACTCGTGTGCGCGTGTGCTGTACATCCCTAGTCTCGGACCATGGAGCGAGGTAATTACCGAAGAGTGCGGCGGCGCGGGCGGGCACAGCCTACCGAACGAGCGATCCAGAAGCCCGCCGCAGTGATCGGTGACTCGGACCGAGACGGTGTCAGCCGGAAGGCCGCCGTTGTCGCGCCCGTCTCCGGATTCGGCCTCCTGCGTGAATCGCTGCGGAAGATCCTGAACAAGGGATCCGGCATTCGCTGAAGCGGTGCCGCGGTCCGGCGTGTTCGTTATATCGAACAATTGGCGCAGTACCTGAAATGTTTGATTTAATGAACATTCCGACTAAAATGCCATATGATCGGTATATGCAACATTCTGAGGCGACAAGTTTCTACAGGGCAGTCGATGCCGCATCCCTTGGCCGGTCGATCGCCGACGCCCGCAAGGAAGTAGGACTGACCCAGCAGGACGTTGCCGAGAAATTGGGGGTCACGCGGGGAACCATCGTCAGGCTTGAACACGGCGAGCCCGTCTCCATCGTCATCGCCATGAACGCCATCCGGGCAGTCGGCCGTGACGTTGCACTGGTCCCCCGTTTCGCCAGGCTGCAGGTTAAGCAGTGAAGCGCCAAAGCCTGGAGGTGTATCTGCACGGCCGCCACATCGGTGTGCTGTCCGGGTCCTCCTTGCGACTGGCGTTCCAGTACGACCCCGAGATCATCGCCGAGTACGGTGCGTCGTCGATCCTCCTGTCCTTGTCATTGCCGGTCAACCGCAAGAAGATCACCGGCGCGGCTGTATTCAACTACTTTGATGGGCTGCTGCCAGAAGGGCAGGTCCGTTCGCATCTGGCATCGGAGAACGGGCTCTCCACTCCGGACGCTCTAGGCCTGCTCAGGATTCTCGGGGCTGACTGCGCCGGAGCCGTCCAGGCGGTGCCGGACAGTACGTCACCTGACGGGCCGGCGGATGCCAGACCGATGACCGACGCGGAGGTCACTAACGTCGTCGAAGCATTGCCGACCTGGGACCTGCCGGAGGACTTCGCGATCACGGCTTCCCTCGGCGGCATCCAATCCAAGGTCCTGCTGAGCCGCCACGGCGAGGGCTGGGCATGGCCAGGCCGGGGAGCCGTCTCCACCCACATCATCAAGCCGGAACCCTTGGACTCGCCGATACCGCATCTGCTCGAAGCGGAGGACTGGGCACTGAAAGTGGCCGCTGCGGCAGGCCTGCCGGCCGCCGAGTCCCGGCTGGAAACCTTCGGCACCCGCCAGGCGATCGTCGTCACCCGTTACGACCGGACCCCTGACGGCGGCCGCCTCCACCAGGAAGACTTCACCCAGGCACTGGCACTGGCCAGCAGCGCCAAGTACGAGGGCACCACGGCGCCGCCGTCCAGGCTCACCACGCTTGTAGCGGCTGCGGCACCGCATACCCGCGACGACGACGCGTTCCGGCGCGATCTGGTTCGGGCCGTGACCTTCAACCTCGTCATCGGCAACGGTGACGCACACTCCAAGAACTATTCGCTACTGATCCGCGACGGCGGCGAGGTGCTGCTCGCACCCCTGTACGACGTGGCACCCACCCAACTGCTCTACGCGCCCAGCGTCAACGCAGGCCATGCGCTGGGCGGGCAGGCAAGGCTGAATCATCTGACGCTGGATCATATCGTCCGTGAAGGCGCCGTCTGGGGCCTCGATGCCGATGATGCCAGGACTACCGCTGGGGCTGCCCTGGAGGCCGTGGCCAGAGCGGCAGCTACGACGCGCGCGGAAGGCAGCATTGGCTTCCTGGGTGAACTGGTCGCCGCCCGGGCCACGGACCTGCTGAACGGTGGAACGGCCCGCCGGACCTGACTTGAACCACCGGATCCGTCGGCCCCGGTACCTCCTGGAACGGCAATATGCATGCTCAGATCGTACGGCCGTCAAATGGCTGACCACGCGATCCAGACCAGGTATGCCAAGCCCTAGGCTTCAGCGCGTAACGCCCTCCACGAGCGCGGCCATTTTGTCGAGGCACTGCTCAAGGCCGCTCTGCGACATGTCCCGTGCCTCCTGGGTACCGTACCCGCGCTCGGTCATGTGCAGCATCGTGCGCCCGTCGCCGAGATCGGTCAGCACAACCTCGTGTTCACCGTCGGCGGGAACGCCATCGGCGGGAATGCCCGCCTCTGTGGGCGTGATGCGGTTGCCATCGGCATCAGCGAAGTTGAACACGTAGCGGATGTGACGCAATGGTTCCAACTCGGTGATATTCCACGTGCTGTGCTGCTCGAAGCCGCCCCACTCCACGGGTGCGCGCATCGTCACGAGGATCCGGCCGCCGGGGCGAACGTCGGCTTCCGCGCGCGGGCATGTGAAACCTGTTGGTCCCCACCACTGGCGCAGGTCGCCGGGCGCGGTCCAGGCGGCCCAGACCCGGCTCAGCGGAGCGTTGAACTCTCTGACCACATCGACGTCATACGTGCCGGACATGCCAATCCCCTTCTGTAGCTGAGATTGGGCAAACGTATCAGAAGTCCCGGTCCGGCGTCCCCGTTTCGGTGGCCGGGACCGTGGAGGAGGCGACGCCCGCGCTGCTGGTGACGGACGACGTCGGGCTCCACACCATGGCGGCCGCCGTGAACGAGGTGAGCAGGCTGCCGTTGCTGCTGGCCGTGCTGCCCAGCGTGACCGTCACGACCGTGCGGGAAACCCCGCCAACAGTGACCGTTGTTGCCGTCATCGTGGCGTTCACTGTGATGGTCCTGCCGTTCTTGGCAAAGTCGGACTTGGTGTTAACGGATCCCAGGTTGACGGTGCTGCCGGGCCGCTGGATGTCCAGCGTGTCACCGTTGCTGCCCAGGCCAAGGCCGGGCACGTTGCCGTCGCGCAGCCGCACCGTCACCGGGAGCGGGGCGCCGGCCCAGCCCGGAGTGACCGTTGCCAGGTTGACCTGCTGGCTGTAGGTGAAGCTCAGGGTGTCCCCGGCGTCCAGCTTCCCGACGGCGCCCGAAGCGTTGGCCGCCTGGACGTCCGTTGCGCGCAGGGGGGGTGTTGTCCACGCGGCGTCCTGTCACGGCGCCGGAGATGGTCTCCTTCCCCGCGCCGTCGGTGAGGATGGCGCGGAAATCGTAGAGCCCGTTCGGGACCGTGGACGTGTTCCAGGCGCAGGAGAAAGGAGCCGCCGCGCGTGTGCAACGCGTGGTCCACGTGGTGGTGCCGGCCGGAGCTGTCTGGATCCGAACGCTCCCGACGCCGGCGGTGGAGTTCGCTGCGGCGTTCAGGGATACGGCGCCGGTCAGGTAGGCGCCCGGGTCATCGACCGAAACGGAGGAAACGGTGTTGTCCACCGTGCGGGTGACCGCTGCCGACACGGTGCTGTTGCCGGCGGCGTCCGTGGCCACCGCGCGGAAGCTGTAGCTGGCGGTTGCGCTGGTCAGCGCGCTGGTATCGAACCGGCAGGAGTAGGGGTCCACGTCTGCCGAGCAGAGCGGCAGCCACGTGCTGGTGCCGGTCCGGGCGTACTGGATCTGCACCTGGGCTATGCCTGAGTGGGCGTCCGAGGCCGTGGCCGCAAACGTCCTGGTGCCGCTCAGCGGTGTTCCCGGGTCCACCATGCTGGCCGTTGGTGCCGCATTGTCCACCAGGACGTCGGTCACGGTTTCGGAGTAGGTGCTGCTGACGCCGGAGACCGCCACTGCACGGAGGTCATACTCGCCATTGGCGAAGAAGCCCGTGGCCCAGGAGCAGCTGTACGGGGCAACCAGGTCGACGCAGAGGGTGTTCCATTTGTTGGCTCCGGCTACGGAGTATTCCACGCGCACGGCACTCATGGGGCCGGGGGGATTGAACAGGCTTGTGGACAGGCTGACCGTGCCGCGCAGGATATCACCTGGATCGGCAAGGGCGACGGCGAAGGTGTTGGTCACGCTTGTTTCCACGAGGGCCGAGGTGGCGGTGAGGCCTGCGTTGTCGGTGGCCACGGCGCGCAGGCTGTAGCTGCCGTCCGTCACGGACGTGGTGTTCCAGCTGCACGTGTACGGCTGGGCGGCGGGCGTGCACAGTACGGTCCAGGTGCTGGCACCGGCCCGCTGGTACTCGATGGTGACGCTGCGGAGGCCGGATTCGGCGTCGGCTGCGTCAGCGGTGAGGGCTGCGGTGCCCTTCACGGTGGCTCCGGGGCTGGCCAGGCTCACGGTGGGTGGATTCCAGTCCGCGGCCGCGCCGAAAGAGTTGGTGGCGTTGGCCGTGCTGGCGGTAAAGGCGGCCGAGGAGAAGACAGCGGCGCCGGCAAGGACCAGGGCCGCCAGCGCCGCGACGACGCCCAGGGCGCTGCCGGTGCGGAGGCGAAGTGACGTGTTGCGGTTCGCCTTGGCTTGTTGGGACTTGGTGCCGGGGGATTCGGTGCGGTGGGCTGGCGGGGGAGTGCCGCCGTCGTCCGTCTGTTCTGCCTGCTCTGCGGGACGCGCGCCGAAAAGGGCGGCGACGACGGCGAGCAGCGTGAGCACCGACCACAAGGCCAAGGCCGGAAGGTTGCCCAGGCCCAGCCACAAACCAGGGAGCCCGATCGACGGAACAAGGAGGCGGGCCTGGCCCGTGATCTGCCCGCGCGCCAGCGGGGTGCTGTCCGCCTGGGCGTTGGCGTCCCCGGCCGTGACGAAGGTGCCATCCGGACTCTCGGCCACGATCCGGTGCAGGCGGGTCGTTTCCACGCCGCTCGGCTCGGCCTCCGCAGAGCTGGTGAACTCGACCACGCCGCCGACCGGAACCTTCTGGTCGGGACCGAACGCGGCCGCGAGGACAACGTCACCCGCGCTGATGTGCGGCTCCATGGAACCGCTCTGGACCACCGTGCCATGCCAGCCCAGCAGCAATGACACCCCTCAGACTAGGGCAGTCTGACAAGGCATTAAGCCTGATTGTCATTAACTGCACTGTTTCGCAATACAAAAATTACAAAATTGTCGATTGGGTGGCCTCGCAGGCTGGCCCGGGGCAGGCTGACCGGACGCGGGTGGCTCCGACGCAATGAAACCTGGTGTTGCGCAGATCACATTCGTTGCCTACTCTGGATGAGGCTGCAGAGGCGCGGCCATTGGCCGCAGCGTCGCGGCCTCCCCGGCTGCAGCGTCGCAGCCACGCAAGGAAGGCATGATCATCTTGTCCGAAAAGCTCAGCATTCTTGTCCGTGTAGACCTCGACCACGCGAAGGCCCAGGTTCTCGCCAAGGGCCACGTCACCATCCACAGCATCCAGGCCCTCTACGTGGTGGTGAAACGCGCCAACGCCTTGAAGCACAACCTGGACCTGGAATTGGACGTGCGTAACGCCCGCGTGGATCCCGAAGCCCTGCGGCAGCTTCAGGTCTGCTCCGAGACGCATCACCTGCCCACCAGGATTGACCCGCAGCAGACCCACTGCACGCTGAGCATCCTCGCGCCCCGCCGCGCTACCACTCATGCGGCCGAGTTCAGCCACGCCGCAGCCTGACCCACGCTTCATTCGGCGCTAACGGACACTTGAGGCCCTGTTTCGAAGGGCCTGAACTGTCCGTTCGCGCTTTGGTGGAGGGCCGCCGTCGGGGGTTATCCGACGGCGGGAATCCCGCCGGCCAGCTCCGCCGCCGCGGCGAGGGCCCAGCGGTCGTTCTCCGGGTCGAAGAAGACCACCATGGATGCGTCGGCTTCGCGGGCCTCGTCGAGGGCGAACAGCAGCGCATCCTCCAGATGCTGCGCGTGCTCCAGCCGTTCGGGAAGCGTGCCCGGAAGAACGCCGTCGTCAATGACGACGTGGGCCTTGCCGTCCACGATGACCTTCAGCGCAAAACCCTGGTCCTCATGAAGGGACCCCCGGGTGGATGCGATTTCCGTGACTTTGTCGGCCCGGACCAAACCATTGTTGATGGTGCGGATCCACACTTCACCCATGAGACCTCCTTGGCTGAGAGGGGCAGGCGGAAGCGCCCCACAAGGCAAACGTTAGTCCTCGCGGGGCCGCTTGTGACCCCCTGAAAGCTGGCGAATTTTCGGCGGCATAAGATAAATCTGATGACTTCGCCCGGAACCCCACAGCCGTTCAACTTCCGAAGCATCGCCATACCCGCGTTCGGGCCGGCGCTGCTGTTCTGCATCGGCGAAGGCGCGGTCCTCCCGGTGGTGGTCCTCTCCGCCCGTGACCTCGGCGCCTCGGTGGCGGTCTCCGCGCTGATCGTCACCCTGATCGGGCTCGGCTCGTGGTTTTTCAACCTGCCGGCCTCCCTCATCACGCTCAAGTTTGGCGAACGCTGGTCCATCGTCGGCGCCGCGGCCGTGGGTGCCCTGGCGCTCGCGGCCGCCGCCATCTCTTCCATGATTCCCAACGGACTGTGGCTGCTCGCGGTGGCGATGGCCGTCGTCGGGATGGCCGCCAGCGTCTTCAGCCTGGCGCGGCAGAAGTACCTCACCGAGGCGGTGCCCGTCCAGTTCCGGGCGCGGGCGCTGTCGACGCTGGGCGGTGTCAGCAGGATCGGCGTCTTCGCGGGGCCGTTCATTGGTGCCGGCGTGATGCAGTTCGCCGGGATCGCCGGAGCGTACTGGGTGGGGGTGGTGGGCATGGCGGCCGCCGCCGTTCTGGCGGTCACCATCCCGGACCTGGTGGTCCCGCCAGCGCCCGACGGCGGCCACAAGGGTCCGGAGCCGACGCTGCGGAATGTGGCGGTTTCGCATGCCCGCGTGTTCCTGACGCTGGGTGTGGGGGTCCTGCTGCTCAGCGCGCTGCGCGCGTCCCGCCAGGTAGTCATCCCGCTGTGGGCGGACCATCTGGGCATGGATCCGGCCCAGGCTTCCGTGATCTACGGACTGTCCGGGGCGATCGACATGCTGGTGTTTTACCCGGCCGGCAAGGTGATGGACCGCCGCGGCAGGCTGTTCGTGGCCATCCCGTCCACCATCATCATGGGCATCGCGATGCTGCTCATCCCTTTGTCTGCGTCCTTTGGCGGGCTGCTGCTGGCGTCGCTGCTGATCGGCTTCGGCAACGGCATCAGCTCCGGCCTGATCATGACCCTCGGCGCCGACTTCTCGCCCGACCGCGGCCGCGGCCAGTTCCTGGGGCTGTGGCGGTTCATCGCCGATGCGGGATCCACCGGCGGGCCCGTCCTGCTCTCGGGGGTCACGGCGCTTTTTACTCTGGGTGCGGGTGTCTCGGCGACAGGTTTCCTGGGGTTTGCGGCGGCTGGTGTGTTCGCCGTTGTGCTGCCGCGGTTGAGGCACCAGCGGAATTACTGAACCGACATCCCGTCCACGAGGTGACCTTGCTGCAGCGCGTCAGGGGCGAATCCGGGACGGTCCGGATGATCGCAGAGCAACTCGGCTGCTAATTGCAGATCAATGTCCGGGCGAGCGGCTGGCCGCTCCAGACATTGGTGGTTGAGGGGACTTTATACTTGGCGCGGATCTCGTAGATCCAGTTGCCCTTGCCGGCGCCGACGCTGACTTGGGTGGTGTAGGTTCGCTCCAGCGGGTTGCTCAGGTTGCCCGTGAACTGGACGGCACCGGCCGGGTTGCGGACCACCATTTCGTAGTAGTTCGCGTACTGCACGTTGCCCGTGCCCGTAATCGAGATGCTGACATTGTACAAGCCACTGACCTTTGAGCAGCTGGCGGATGCCGGAAAGGACGCGGCGCTTGGCATCGGTATGGATGCCGTGGAGTAGCTCGTGGCCGCACCACCATTGCCGGTGAAGGCCGCGTTGGCGGCGGGGGCCAGGGTCAGGCCCAGAAGCAGGCACAGCGCCAGACCGGTGGCCGCCGCCGAACCTGCGCCAGGCCTACTCACTGGCGGCGGGTTCCGGATCCCTGCGCCAGATGGAGGCCAGCAGCCCGATCACCAGGACGGCCGGCGCCCCGTACATCATGGTGTTCAGGACAACCGGCTGGCGCAGGGTGCGGATGGCTTGGCCCACAGAGGGGACGGTCAGGACGTGCCGGTCAACAGCGGCGGCGTTGAAGGTGGCGGTCCAGGGATCCACGCCGGTGTTGGCGTCCCCCTTGGTGCGGACCGCAATCGTACCGGCCGCGTCGGCAAAGAGCTCCGTGACCCGGTGGGTCTCCACCCGGTGGTCTTCCACAGGGATGCTGTAGGTAATGACGTCGCCCACCCTGATCCTGTTGACCGGTGTGGGGACGGTGACCACCACATCGCCCGGGTTGATCAGCGGGGCCATGGACCCGGTGAGCATGGTGGACGTCTGGTAGCCAAAGACCCGCGGACCGACGGCCAGGAGCAGGAAAGCTGCCACTGTCGCGACGAAAATCGCGGAGGTGAGGACGCTGACCGTCCTTCGCAGTACTGCCTTAAAGCGCGGTCGCTTGCCCGTCCGGACCCCAGACCGGGGGCGCGCGGCGATAGTGGTCCCGGCGCCGCGCGGCGCCGCCGTCGGAATTTCAGTTACTGCGCTCATCACTACCAGCCCTAAGGGGAGTCCGGACGGGGGTCAGGAGGTACTGCTTGGCGGCGCCGGCTTTCATGACACCGCCAAGTCTTGGGTTACCCGACCGCGGCGGTGCGCTGCGTGGCGTCGAACGTGAAGCCGATGGTGCTGGTCAGGCCCTGAAAGGTGTTATCCGCGCTGATGGGCAGCGAGGTGGTGATCTTCAGGCGGTCGGACGAGCCCGCAGTCACTGATGCGAGGTTGGCCAGTGCCTTGCCGGTGCCGATGATGGAGCCCTTGGCGAGGACGGCGGTCTGCGTGCCGGAGCAGGTGTCCGGAGCGGCGGCAACCACGGTCCAGGCAACGCTGCACGCGTCGATGGTCACCTGCAGGCCGTTGGTTGCATCGGTTGTCAGCAGCGAGGAGACAGAGGCGTTGGTGGTCAGGGTTACCGTGTTCAGGGTCGAGTTGCCCGTGTTTTTCAGCGTGGCAAACTTTTCGACGGAATCGCCCGGCAGCAGGCCGGCTACGGCAACGTTAAGAGTGCCCGGATCCGTCAGGTCGATGTCGACGGTTCCTGCGGTCACCTGCTGGTCTACGGTGGTGGTGGTCCCCGTGAAGGCACCGTAGGTGCCCATGCCTGCAACGGCCGCGGCGGTGCCGACCAGAGCGACGGAAGCCAGAATCTTGCCTGATGTGGTTTTCATGCTGATGCCCATGAGAATAAGTCCTTTGTGACGGTTGCCCACCCCCAGGCGGGCCAGCCACCCCCCAGCGGGCCGGCTGCCAATGCCAGGCTCACGTGGGCTGGCAAGAACTACTTTTCCCGATCCGACGCAACTTATGCCCGGGTATTTCCTCAAGACTCTGTCAAGGTTTTTTAAAGTTTTCGCAGGTCAAGGGCAGAAAGCAATCCATTTGATGGACTAAAGCGTGGTCCGCCCGGCGTCAAGCACACCATGCTGCTTGCACTAAGGGTTGGCGGAACATCGAGCTCCACGGCCAGGGCAAGGAGCGTGCGGCTGAGGAAGTTTCGCGCGGTGGCCCCCAGGGTGATGTCGATGATCTCGCTGTCCGCGAAGCCGTGGTTGGGCACTTCCAGTGTGACGGCGTCGGTCATTGCAGGATTGATCGCCATGGCCTTCGTATGGGAGGTGACGTAACCGACTGAGCGAGTGTCGTCGTCGTTTATTTCCGCCGTCAGGCCCGTTGCCTCGGATTCCGACGTGGTTTTCAGGGTCATGGCTACCCCTGTCAGGCTCGCAAGGCGGTTATCTGGCCATTCTGGCCCGTGCCAAAACCCCCGCAACAGGTATGCCGATGACCCGGGCCCGGCCCGTTGCCAAAGGAACGCGAAAGGATCACAGTGAAGTCACATCGATGTATTGAGTGTGGAGGTCAGGGCGATGAGCACCACTTCAGATGACCTGTTTCCGGCAACACCGGAGGCAGAGACCCACGAACTCAAACGGGTCATGGGCCCCAAGCTCCTCCTGCTGTTCATCGTTGGCGACATCCTCGGCGCCGGCGTGTACGCAGTCACCGGAACCATGGCCGGGACGGTGGGCGGCATCGTCTGGTTGCCCTTCCTGCTAGCGTTCGTCGTCGCGACGCTGACCGCGTTCTCCTACCTCGAGCTCGTCACGCAGTACCCGCAGGCGGCAGGGGCGGCGCTCTATACGCACAAGGCGTTCGGCATCCACTTCGTCACGTTCCTCGTGGCATTCGCCGTGGTTTGCTCCGGCATCACCAGCGCCTCAACCTCCGCGAACGTCCTCGCCCAGAACTTCTTCGGCGGCCTGAGGATCAACGGCTGGATGGAGATGCCCGCCCAGGGCGTGATCACCGCCGTGGCCATGGGTTTCATGGTCTTGCTGGCCGCGATCAACCTGCGCGGGGTGGGGGAGAGCGTGAAGTTTAACGTGGTCCTCACACTGGTGGAGGTAGTCGCGCTGTCCATCGTGATCGGCGTCGGCTTCTACGTAATGACGCAGGGCACCGGGAACGTGGGCGAAGTCTTCGTCTTCAACGATTACCAGGACAAGGGCCTGTTCCTGGCAGTCACAGCAGCGACCTCCATCGCCTTCTTTGCCATGGTTGGCTTTGAGGATTCGGTGAACATGGTGGAGGAGACCAAGCACCCCGAGAAGATTTTCCCGCGGACCATGCTGACCGGCCTTGGCATCGCCGTGATCCTCTACATGCTGGTGGCCGTATCCGTTGTCAGCGTGCTGTCGCCCACCGAGCTGGAGAACATCCGCGAGGCTGAAGGCGCCGCGCTGCTCGAAGTGGTACACAAGGGCTCGCCGGACTTCCCCATCGACAGGGTCTTCCCGTTCCTCGCGGTGTTCGCCGTTGCCAACACCGCGCTGATCAACATGCTGATGGCGAGCCGGCTGATCTACGGCATGGCACGCCAGAACGTCCTGCCGCCTGCCCTGGGGAAGGTCCTGCCGGGCCGCCGCACCCCGTGGGCCGGCATCCTGTTCTCCACCGTCCTCGCGCTCGGGCTGATCTGGTACGTCACCAGCGACCCCAAGAGCAACATCGTGGCCAACCTTTCCGGCACCACGGCGTTCCTGCTGCTGTGCGTCTTCACCGTGGTGAACGTGGCCTGCCTGGTGATTCGCGGCAAGCGCGACCTCAACCGCAAGGTGTTCTTCACCTCGCCCGGGCAGCTGCCGCTGCTCGCCGCCCTGCTGTGCGCCTTCCTCGCCGGGCCGTGGGTGGGCCGCAACGTCATCCAGTACCAGATCGCCGGCGGTCTGATGGCGATCGGGGTGGTGCTCTGGTTTATCACCTGGCTGATCAACAGGCGGACGAGCAGGGCGGAAGGCGAGCCGGTAGGGACCCAGAACATCGGCAAGGATGGCACTTAGGCGCTGCTAACGGTGCCCGACGGCGGCTGGCGCGCTCAGCGCCTTGGCGAGTCCCGCCGTCGTACTTTCCAAAGCGTCCGACGACGGCGCCACTAGCCGATGATGGGGCGTTCCTCCGGCAGGCTGTAAAGGCGGGGCCGGGAGGACAAGGCGAGAGCGGACGCGACCGTCACTGTCCCGATTCTGCCGAGGAACATCAGAGCCATGAGCACCCATTCCGCCGCCGGCGGGAGGTTGTAGGTGATGCCGGTGCTCATCCCGACGGTGGCGAACGCGGAGATGGCTTCGAACAGCACCTTTTCCAGGCTGTAGTCGGTGACCATCAGCAGCGCCAGCGTGCCCGCCACCACCGCTGCCACCCCGAGCAGCGCGACGGACAGGGCCTGGCGCTGGGACGAAGCGCTAATGGAACGGTGGGCAATGGTCACCTCGTCCCGGCCGCGGACCTCGTTCCAGATGGAGAAGCCGAGGACCAGGAACGTGGTGATCTTGATGCCGCCTGCGGTGCCGGCGCTGCCGCCGCCAATGAACATCAGGATGTTGGTGACCATGAGGGCCTCCGGTGATGCCGCGCCGTAGTCGATGCTGTTGAAGCCGGCAGTGCGGGGGAAGACGCCGCCGGCCAGGGAACCCAGCAGCTTCCCGGTCAGGGACAGGCCGCCGAGTGTTTCGTCCCTGTTCCATTCGAACGCGGCGAAAAGCGTGACGCCAAGCACCAGGAGCAGCAGCGTGCCGTAGATGGTGAGGCGGAGGTGGACGCTCCAGTTCCGGGCCGTGACGTTTCCCCGGAGCAGTTGGATGATCACCGGGAATCCGAGGCCGCCTGCGATGATCGACAGGCAGATGGGGACGATGATCCAGGGATCCTCCGCGAAGCCGATGAGGTTGTCGCTGTAGAGCGCGAACCCGGCGTTGTTGAACGACGAGACGGCGTGGAACACACCGTGCCACAGCGCAGTGCCGGGGTTCTGGTCGTAGGCCAGCCAGAAGCGTCCGGTCAGCACCGCCGCGGTGGCTGCTTCGATGCCCACCATGAGCCTGGCCACGCGGAGCAGCACGGCGCTGACGTCGCCTAGGTTGAGCGTGTGCGTTTCGGACTGCGCCACGAGCTGGCCGCGGAGGCCGATGCTTTTGCGGACCAGCAGGGCCAGGAGCGTCGCCAGCGTCATGATGCCGAACCCGCCCACCTGGATCAGTCCCAGAATCACGGTCTGCCCGAAAGGGGTCCAGTACGTGGCCGTGTCCACGGTGATCAGCCCGGTAACGCAGACAGCCGACACGGACGTGAACAGCGCGGCCATCAGGGGGTCGGCCCCGGGGTCGCTGCCGGTCCGGGCAACCGGCAGCATCAGCAGGGCCGCTCCCAGAATGATGACGGCCAGGAATGCCAGGGGCACCGACCGGACGGGGTGCAGGAGGGCCCGACGGATGGCGCTCTCCTTGCGGGCCCTGGCCGTTTTGGCTGTTTTGGCTGCCTTGCCTTTCCACCGCCCCGGGACGGGTCCCTTCACCCCGGCGGTGTCGCCACGTGCGGTCATTGGACTGCCCGTCAGCCCACGTGGATGCCGGGGCGGCGGACAGGATCCGGTTCGTTTTCCCTGATGATTTCGCGGACCACGGGGGCGGTGTCGCCCCGTCCCAGCAGCAGGTAGCGCATGAGGTGAGCCAGGGGGTTGCCTTCAGCCCACTCGAAGTACGCGTGCGGCCGGACACCGGTGGCGTCGCGGAGGGCCAGCAGGATGGCGGCGATGGCGTTGGGTGCGGCCGGGCTTTCGGCGCGGAGCACGCGGTGTCCGTCCACTTCGATTCCGCGTACCTCAAGGACGTCGCTGAATCCCGAGGGGTCGGTGACCTCGATTTCAAGGAAGATCACATCGGCGGTGCCGGGCACGGGGTTGTTCTCCCGCTGCTCGGCTTCCTTCTCACGGTATTCTGCGGCGTCGCGGGCCTGCGGGCGGTTCGCGATCAGGTTTATCCGCCCGTCAAAGTCCAGGGTGTCGGTGATGAAGCGGCGGGCTTCGTCGTCGAATTCGATGTTGTGGACCCGGAGTTCGGTGGTGCGGCTGACCCGGGAGACGAGTGAGACCACAATGATGCCCAGGATGAAGAAGCCGGATATTGCAATGCCGTCCGGCTTGGCGATGACGTTGGCCCCCAGCGCATAGAGCAGGATCAGGGTCAGGATGGTGAAGCCGACGGCGGCGCGCCGCCTCTTGTTGCGGGCGGCGGAGATGCTGACCGCAACGGCGCCGGAGACCATCATGGCCAGGATGCCGGTGGCGTACGCGCCGGCCTGGGCGTTGACGTCGGCGTTGAAGCCGATGGTGATCAGGATGCTGATGGCGGTGTACACCAGCACCACCGGGCGCACGGCCCGGGACCAGTCCGGGGCCATGCCGTAGGACGGCAGGTAGCGGGGAACGATGTTGATCAGCCCTGCCATGGCGGAGGCGCCGGCGAACCACAGGATCAGGATGCTGCTGATGTCGTAGACGGAGCCGAAGCCGGTGCCGAGCAGCTCGTGGGCCAGGTAGGCCAGGGCGCGGCCGTTGGCCTCGCCGCCTGCCTGGAAGGCCTCGGCGGGGATCAGTACGGTCGTCACGAAACTGCTGCCCAGGAGGTACACGCTCATGATCAGGGCGGCGGTGGTGAGGAGTTTCCGGGTGTTGCGGACGCGGGTGGCCAGGCGTTCCTCGGCCGTGGCGCCGTCGGCCGCGACCAGTGGCATCATGCTGACGCCGGTCTCGAAACCTGACAGGCCCAGGACCAGCAGCGGGAAGGCGAGCAGGGCGGGTCCGGCGATATCGCCGAAGCCGGTCCCGGAGGAGGTGAGCGCCGCGGTCCAGTCAGCCATGGCACCGGGCTGGGTGACGGCGTCGTACAGTCCCACTCCGATGATGACGGCGTTCAGCACGAGGAAGATGGCGACGAGGGGGATGGCGACGGCCACCGCTTCGGAGAAGCCGAGCAGGAACACCCCGCCCAGAATGAGCAGGAGGACCACGGTGATGACAACCGCCTGGCCTTCGAGGAAGTGCGGCAGGTAGGGGTTCTCCAGCATATGGACGGTGGCGTCGGCGGCGGAGAGGGTGATGGTGATGATCCAGGACGTGGCGACGAAGCCGAGCAGGATGAGCACAAAGATCTTGCCGCGCCAGAACGGCAGGAGCTTTTCCAGCATGGCCACCGATCCCTGTCCGTGCGGGCTTTCTTGCGCCACCCGTCGGTACATCGGCAGCATGCCCAGCAGGGTCAGGCCGACGATCAGCAGGGTGGCCAGCGGGGAGAGCGCCCCCGCGGCGAGGGCGGCGATGCCGGGCAGATAGGAGAGGGTGGAGAAGTAGTCCACCCCGGTCAGGCACATGACCTTCCACCAGCTCTGGGTGGGGGCCTGGTTCTCCGCAGTTTCCGGGCCCACCGGCTGGTGGACGGTGTGTTCGAGCAGCCACCGGGTGAGCCGGTTTCCGGGTCCGCCGTCGCGTTCGGGATTGGGAACGCTGGCAGGAATGGAGAAACGGGTGGGTGCAGTCAACGGGTTACTTTCTTTACCCCGCGCAGGCGGGATTGGGGTGAATAACCAACGGAGCGTAGCACCGGGCCAAGGGCCCTTTGCAGGAAAACACGGGATCTTAACGCATCCTTAACGCCTGCCCGACACGTTCGTTATGACTGCACACTAAGGCTGGAATCTGTAGCCGATGCCAGCTTCGGTGAGGAGGTGGCGGGGGTTCCCGGTATCGGGTTCGAGTTTGCGGCGGAGCTGGGCCATGTAGACGCGGAGGTAGTTGGCGTCCTTGGCGTAGGCGGGTCCCCAGACCTCGGTCAGCAGCTGGCGTTGGGTGATGAGTTTTTCGGGGTTTCTGACCAGGATCTCAAGGATGTTCCACTCGGTGGGGGTCAGGCGGACGTCGGCGCCATCGCGGGTGACGCGATGTTTGGCAAGGTCGACTGCGAAGCTGTCGGTGGTGACGATGGGCTCGGATGTTTTGTGGTCGGTGGTCCGGCGGAGCAGGGCCCGGAGACGGGCCAGGAGTTCGTCCGGGCCGAAGGGCTTGGTCAGGTAGTCGTCGGCGCCAGCGTCCAATGCTTCGACTTTGTCATCGGAGGTGTGGCGGGCCGAGAGGACGAGGATGGGGACCTCGTTCCAGGTCCGGAGCTGTTTGATCACGTCAGTGCCGTCAATGTCCGGCAGGCCGAGATCCAGGATGATGACGGCAAGGGCGTGCTGGGTGGCGGAGAGCAGGGCCGACCGGCCGTCTGTGGCGGTAACGACCGTGTAGCCGTTGGCCTGGAGGGCGATGTTGAGGACTTTGAGCAGGTGCGGATCATCGTCCACCACGAGGACGGCGGTCATGGCTTGTCCTGGGCGGGTGCCCCGGTGGACAGCGGCAGCCTGATGACCATGGTGAGGCCTCCTCCGGGGGTTTGTTCTGCTGTCAGTGTGCCACCCATTGCTTCGGTGAATCCTTTCGCGACGGCCAGCCCCAGGCCGACTCCCGTGGTCTGGGGAACATCGGTGAGCCGCTGGAAGGGCCGGAACATTTCAACCACGTTTTCCGCGGGGACGCCCCGGCCGTGATCGATGATGCGCAGCTCACCAGCGGGCTGGCCCGCCAGCGTTTCGGTGCTGAGCCCGCCGGCTGTTCCCACCAGAACCACGTCGGATCCGGGCGCGTACTTGACGGCGTTTTCGACGATGTTGGCTATGACGCGCTCGAGCATACCCGGGTCCGCCTCGATTTCGGGCATGTTCGGGGGCAGCTCCACACGGGCGCTGCCGGCGGGGATACCGTGCAGGGCGGCCGGGATAACGTCGTTCCAGCGCACCGGCTTCAGCAGTGGCTTGGCGGCGTCGGTGGTGATCCGGGACATGTCGAGCAGGTTCCCCACCAGCAGGTCCAGCCGGTCCGAGGATTCATCAATGGCCAGGAGCAGTTCGTGGGCAAGTTCCGGGCCATAGTGCACGTCCTTTTGCAGGAGGCTCCCGACAGCGAGTTTGATGCTGGCCAGGGGTGTGCGGAGGTCGTGGGAGACGGCACGCAGAATGGAGGTGCGCATGGTGTTGCCTTCAGCGAGGCGGAGGACTTCACGGCGGCTGTCGGCCAATTGCTGGCGTTCAAGCTGGGCGGCCAGGTGTACTCCGAAGGCCCCTAGCAGCCGCCGGTCGCTGGCCGGCAGTGCCCGGCCGAAAAGTACCAGCCGGGTGGTCGCGTCGACCTGTTCGGTATTCTCCGTTGGGAAGTCCGGCTGATCGGGTGACGGCTGGTGGGCCGTGCCGGCGTCGGGGACCTCACCGGCGCGGGTGATCGGTGCCCATTTTTCCCGGTGGCCGCCGTTGCCCGGTTCGGCCAGGCCGTAGAGGGCTGCGCCGCGGACGTTGAAGACGGTAAGTGCCTGTTGCAGCAGGTCCTGGACGGTGTCCTCCGAGCTGGCTGCGCCGCGGGTGAGATCTGAGAGGGTGGTCGCTTCGGCGCGGGCCCGCGCGGCCTCCTTGGAGCGGCGTGCGGAGACGTCCACCACCACGGCAACGGCGGCAGATACGCCGACAAATACCAGGAGGGCCAGCACGTTTTGGGGGTCGCTGATGGTCAGCGTGCCCACCGGCGGGGTGGAGAAGTAGTTGACCAGGAGGCTGCTCCAGAGCGAAGCGAGGATGGCTGGCCAGAACCCGCCCACCAGCGCCACCGTGACGGATCCGGTGAGCTGGACCAGCACGGCTGTGGCGACGTTCTGGTCCGGGTTCAGGGCCAGCAGGAGCTGGAGGAGAACGGGCAGCAGGATGGCGAGGACGAATCCGGCCGCCACACGCATCCGGCCGAGGTCCCGTTGCCGGCGGGACCGGGCCCCGGCGCCCCCGAGGGGGTGGGAGACCATATGGACGTCGATGTCGCCCGAGTCCCGGACCACCCTGGTGCCGATGCCGCCGCCGAGGAGTGCACCGAGCAGTCCCGCGAGCTTTCCGCGGCGTGAGATGCCGACGACGATCTGGGTGGCGTTGACGCTCCGGGCAAAATCCAGCAGCGCCGTCGCCGGGTCTTCCCCTGCAACGATGTGGTAGCTGCCGCCGAGGTCCTGGATCAGGCGGCGCTGGGCTTCCAGGGCCTGCGGTGATTCGGAGGCAACACCGTCGGTGGCGCGGACATGGACGGCGAGCAGGTCGCCGCCGCTGACGCGGTTCAGGATCCGTGCGCCGCGCCGGATCAGGATTTCCCCCTCAGGGCCGCCGGTCAGTCCGATGACGATGCGCTCGCGGGCCGGCCAGGTGGCCTGGATGTCGTTTTCTGCCCGGTACCTGGCCAGGCCTTCATCCACGCGGTCCGCGAGCCAGAGGAGCGCCAGTTCACGCAGCGCCGTCAGGTTGCCGAGCCGGAAGTAGTTCGAGAGCGCGGCGTCGATCTTGTCCCGGGCATAGATTTTTCCGTCGCTCAGGCGCTGGCGCAGCAGTTCCGGGGAAATGTCGACCAGGTGGATCTGGTCTGCCCGGCGTACGACGTCGTCGGGCACCGTTTCGGCCTGCCGCACCTCGGTGACGGCGCTGACGACGTCCCCCAGGGACGCCAGGTGCTGGATGTTGACGGTGGAGAGGACATTGATGCCGGCGTCGAGCAGTTCATCGATGTCCTCCCAGCGTTTGGCGTGCCGGCTGCCGGGGATGTTTGAGTGGGCGTATTCGTCCACGACGGCGGTGGCCGGCGCACGGTGGAGGACGGCGTCGAGGTCCATCTCGTCGAACTCGGTGCCCCGGTACGCGAGGCGCCGGGGCGGGATGATCTCGAGCCCGTCCAACAGCGCCCGCGTCTCCGCGCGGCCGTGGTCCAGGGCGAACGCGACGACGACGTCCTCGCCGCGGGTGCCGAGGCGGTGGGCTTCTTCGAGCATTTCGTACGTCTTGCCGACTCCGGGCGCGGCCCCGAGGAAGATGCGCAGCGTTCCACGTGCCATGCCGTCATTCTTTCACTGGGAGAGGTCCGGTCATTGCTGCGGCGCCGAGCCGGGCGCGGCGGCGGCAATATCCAGGTTCAGGGCGGTGACATTGACCGAGGGCTGACCCAGGAACGCCTCGAGGCCGCCGGTGGTGTTCCGGTCCACGAGGTCCTGGACGGTGGCGGCGCTGAGCCCGTGGGCTGCAGCCACCCTTGCCACCTGGAGCTTGGCGTAGGCCGGGGAGATGTCCGGGTCCAGCCCGGAGCCGGAGGCTGTCACGGCGTCGGCAGGCACGTCGGCTGCACTGACACCTTCGGCGGCCGCAACGGCGCTCCGGGCGGCCGTCACAGCGTCAAGGAGTTTCGGCTCATTGGGGCCGAGGTTGCTGGCCGATGACGATGCCGGATCCCAGCTGACCGCTGAGGGCCGGGCGTGGAACCAGGCCGGATCCTGGACCCCTTCCCCGTTGGCTGCTGCCTGGGCGATGAGCTCCGACGCCGCGGGAGCACCGCCGTCGTCCCTAATGATGGAGCCGTTGGCCCGGTACGGGGCGGCCAGCTGTCCGACGCCGAAGACGGCAAGCGGGTAGGCCAGCCCGAGGACCACGGTTGCAAGGAGCAGGAATCTGGCGGCGGTTCCGGCCTGCCGGAGGTAGCCTGTGAGCGTGTTCATGGAATGTTCCTAGCCGATGCCGGGGATCACGGAAATGATCAGGTCAATGAGTTTGATGCCGATGAACGGTGCGATGAGCCCGCCGAGGCCGTAGACAAGCAGGTTCCGGCCCAGCGCCTGGTTGGCGGACACCGCCCGGTACTTCACGCCGCGTAGCGCCAGCGGAATCAGGGCGATGATGATCAGCGCGTTGAAAATGACGGCGGACAGGATGGCCGAGGCTGGGCTGCTGAGCCCCATGATGTTCAGCAGTGCGAGGCCCGGAAAAGCGGCCGTGAACAGGGCGGGGACGATGGCGAAGTACTTCGCGACGTCGTTGGCGATGGAGAACGTCGTGAGGGCACCGCGGGTGATCAGCAGCTGCTTTCCGATGCCCACTATGTTGATGAGCTTCGTCGGGTCGGAGTCGAGGTCCACCATGTTGGCGGCCTCCTTGGCGGCCGGGGTGCCCGAGTTCATCGCGACGCCGACATCCGCTGCGGCCAGTGCGGGGGCGTCGTTTGTGCCGTCCCCGGTCATGGCCACGAGGCGTCCGGCGGCCTGCTCCTTCTTGATGACGGCGAGCTTGTCCTCGGGCGTGGCTTCGGCGAGGAAATCATCGACGCCGGCCTCGGCAGCGATCGCTTTCGCGGTGACGGGGTTGTCACCGGTGACCATCACCGTCCGAATTCCCATTTTCCGCAGCTCGGCGAAACGGGCCTGCATGCCTGGTTTGACGACGTCGGCCAGGTGGATGGTGCCGAGGATCCGGGCGCCGTCCTTGGCTGCGGTGGCAACCAGCAGCGGCGTGCCGCCCTGCGCCGAGATTTCCTGCACACGGTGCTTCACCTCGGCCGGGGTTTGGCCGCCCAGACCGGCCACAAAGGCGGTTACCGCGGCTGCAGCGCCCTTGCGGACCCGGCGGCCGTCCAGGTCCAGGCCGCTCATGCGTGTGCTGGCGCTGAATTCGACCACGGTGAACTGTTCCGTTCCCCGTCCCAGATCCGCCAGGTCAGGTACGCGCACACCCCTTTCGGCCGCCAGGTCCACCACTGACCGCCCTTCGGGGGTGTCATCGGCGAGGCTGGAGAGGCGCGCCGCTTCAATGAGTTCGGTCATGCCGACGGTGTTGGCGGGGAAGAAGTTGACGGCGCGGCGGTTGCCGTAGGTGATGGTTCCGGTCTTGTCCAGCAGCAGCGTGGTGATGTCACCGGCGGTTTCGACGGCGCGCCCGGAGGTGGCCAGGACGTTGTGCTGGACGAGGCGGTCCATGCCGGCGATGCCGATGGCCGGGACCAGGGCCCCGATGGTGGTGGGGATCAGGCACACGAGCAGCGCCACGAGCACGATGGGCGAGGGTGTTGCCCCCGCGAGGGACGCGAAGGGTGCCAGGCTCATGGTCACTACCAGGAACACAATGGTCAGGGAGACGAGCAGCACGTGGAGCGCGATCTCGTTGGGGGTCTTCTGCCGCACGGCACCCTCGACGAGTTTGATCATCCGGTCGATGAAGGTCTGCCCGGGTTCGGCTGTGATGCGGACGACGATCCGGTCGGAGAGGACCTTCGTGCCGCCCGTGACCGAGGAACGGTCCCCGCCGGATTCGCGGATGACCGGTGCCGACTCTCCGGTGATGGTTGATTCGTCAACGCTGGCCAGGCCCTCGATGATCTCGCCATCGGACGGGATCACGTCCCCGGCCTCGCAGACCACCAGATCGTTCCGGCGCAGTTCGGTACCGGGGACTTCCTTGATCGCCCCGCTGTCCAGCTGGAGTTTCGCCCGGACCCCCTGGCGGCTGGCCCGCAGACTGTCGGCCTGGGCCTTGCCCCGGCCCTCAGCGATGGCTTCCGCAAGAGTGCCAAACAGCACGGTCAGCCACAGCCAGGCCGTCACGGCGATGCTGAACACCGACGGCCGGACCACGCAGATCGCCGTGCACAGGCCCGCCCCCACCAGCACCGTAAACATAACCGGTGAATGGATCATCTGGCGCGGTGCCAGTTTGCGGACGGCCACCGGAAGGGCGGCCGCCACGCTGGACAGTGTCAGTTTCGCCGGGGCCTTGGTGTGGTGCTTATGTTCGCCGGGGGTGCCGAGCGGGTTGCCGTCGGCCAGGGTTTCGGGGACGGTGGCGAGGGCCGTCGGGGTGTGGGTCATTGGAGGAGTCCTTCTGCGAGGGGGCCCAGGGCAAGGGCGGGAAAATAGCTGAGGGCAGTCAGGATGACGGTCACGCCCAGCAGCAGCGCGCCGAACAGGGGCCCATGGGTAGGTACCGTCCCGGCGGACGTGGGGATCTTGCCTTGCCGGGCGAACGATCCAGCCAAAGCCAGGACCAGGACGATGGGCAGGAACCGCCCCAGCAGCATGGCGATTCCGAGCATCATCGAAAGATGCGGGCCCGAGCTGGTGATGCCGCCGAACGCGGAGCCGTTGTTGTTCGCCCCGGACGTGAAGGCGTAGAGCAGTTCGCTGAACTGGTGCGGGCCGGACGCGGGCACGTTGGCCATCACGTCCGGAAGCAGGACGGTGATGCCGGCCAAGGTGAGCACCAGGATCGGCGTGACCAGGATGTACAGGGCGGAGAGCTTCATCTGGCGTGGGCCGATTTTCTTGCCCAGGTACTCGGGGGTCCGGCCGACCATCAGCCCGGCGATGAAGACGGAGATGATGGAGAGGATCAGCATCCCGTACAGCCCGGATCCGGTTCCGCCGGGGGCCACTTCGCCGAGCATCATGTTGACCATGGTCACCCCTCCCGCCAGCGGCGGCAGGGAATCGTGGGCAACGTTGACGGCGCCCGTTGAGGTCAGCGTCGTGGAGGCGGCAAAGATGGCGCTCGGAGCGGCACCGAAGCGCTGCTCGAACCCTTCGCCGAGTCCGCCGGCAGCCGCTGTCGCCGTTCCCTGCGCGGCGGCGACGGCCCATCCTGTCAGGGAAACGGAGGTCAGCCAGAGTGTTCCCATGACGGCGGCTACGGTGTAGCCCTGCTTTTGGTCACCCACCAGCCTGCCGAACGCGTAGGGGAGGGCCGAGGGGATCAGCAGCAGCAGGAACACCTGGAACAGGCTGATAAAAACGTTGGGGTTTTCGAAGGGGTGCGCGGAGTTGGCGTTGAAGTAGCCGCCGCCGTTGGTGCCCAGGACTTTGATCGCTTCCTGGGAGGCCACCGGACCGCCCGGAATGCTCTGTGTTGTCCCCGTTGCCTGGTTGATGACGTCGGTGGGCCAGAAGTTCTGCACCACACCGCCAAGGACCATCACGATGGCCGCGACCAGGGCCAATGGCAACAGGACGCGGAACGTTGTGCGGGCCAGGTCCACCCAGAAGTTTCCGAGCCTGTCGGTTTTTGTACGGGCGATGCCGCGGATCAGGGCGACAGCGACGACGATTCCGACGGCTGCAGACAGGAAGTTCTGAACCGCGAGCAGGGCCATCTGGACAAAGATGCCGACGGTGGTTTCCGGCACGTAGGTCTGCCAGTTCGTGTTGGTGACAAACGAGATGGCCGTGTTCATGGCCACCCAGGGGTCCACCCCTGTCAGTGCCCCGCTGCCGGGAAGCACGCCTTGGAGGCGCTGGAGCAGGAACACCACCAGGATGGAAATCGCGGAGAAAGCCAGGATGCTGCGAAGGTAAACGGCCCAGGTCTGTTCAGTGCCGGCGTCGACCCCGGCGAGCCGGTAGAACAGACGCTCCGGCCGGGTGGAAGCGGTGCCTTCAAACACGCGGGCAAGGTAGAGGCCGAGCGGCTTGTGCACGGCGGCCAGGGCCAGCAGCAGCGCCAACACCTGGATCAGGAAGGAAGCGGTGTTGAACGTCATGGCCGGCTCACCACTTCTCGGGGTGGATCAGGGCCGCCAGCAAGTACCCGGACAGGCATAGGCCGGCAATCAACAACGCCAGCCAAATGATCGCATCCAGGCTCATAGTCCGTCCTCGCCCCCATCGTTTGTACCGCTGACCACTCCGGCCAGAAGGTGACCGATCCACATCACGAATCCCATGGACACCATGAGGATTCCAAGTACAGCCGCGTCGGCCATTGCAAGTTCCTTTCGAACGCACCCCCATCCGGGGCTGATCCCAGTCAACTCCCGGGAAACTGGCGGCAATGCGTTCCTGACGAATCCTTAATGCGCAGGCGCCGAATATTGATGCGGTCTTAACGGCAACGATTGAGGGCTTGCGCTTCCACTACTTAGCGCTACTATGTACTAGTAGCTAGTAATACTGAGTAGTGGAGGAGTGTCCGATGGGCAAGCAGATGACGGAGATGCTCAAAGGCACACTGGAGGGCATCGTTCTTGCCCTCCTGACCGGGAACCCGGCGTATGGGTACGAAATCACCACGCTGCTCCGGGCACAGGGGTTCCCCGACATTGCCGAGGGCACCGTGTACGCGCTGCTCGTCAGGATCGAGCAGAAAGGCCTGGTGGACGTCGAGAAGCGGCCGTCCGAGAAGGGCCCGCCCCGCAAGGTGTACACGCTCAACGCCCAGGGCACGAAGGAACTGGACGAATTCTGGAACACATGGAGCTTCCTGTCCGAACGGCTTGAAGAGCTCCGCAAGGGAGGAAAATGATATGGCAGCGAAATGGATCGAGCTGGTGACCGGCTCGCTCGAGCAGAAGAAGCAGTACAAGCAGGCCAAGGCGCGGCTGGATGCCCTGCCTGAGCCCTACCTCACCGTGGCGAAGGCCTTCAACCGGTACTTCATGTACTACGGCGGGGTCACCGAGGGGGACACGATGGTGCAGATGCACTCGGACCTCGCGGACCTGTGGGAACGCGCCGCCATCGACGGCACGCCTGTGGGCGAGATCGTCGGCGAAGATCCCATCGAATTCGCGGAGAGCTTCGCCCAGGCGTACGGCGGAAAGCGGTGGATCGACAAGGAACGGGCCCGCCTCAACGAGGCGGTCGACAAGGCGAAGGAGGCGGAGTCATGACCGCGACAGCAATCCGGGTGCAGGGCATGGAGAAGTCCTTCAAGGACCTGCACGTGCTGCGCGGCGTGGACTTCGAGGTGGTGGCGGGCAGCATCTTCGCCCTCCTCGGCTCAAACGGGGCCGGGAAGACCACGCTCGTGCGCATCCTCTCGACGCTGCTGAAGGCCGACGCGGGAACCGCGACGGTGCTCGGCTTCGACGTCGCCGCTAACCCCGGCGATGTGCGCGAGTCGATCAGCCTGACCGGGCAGTTCGCCGCCGTTGACGAAGTGCTCACGGGCCGGGAGAACCTCGTGCTGGTCGCGAAGCTCCGGCACCTGAAGAACGCGGGGGCGATCGCGGACGAGTTGCTCGGGCGCTTCTCGCTCACCGAGGCCGGCGGCCGCAAGGCAGCCGAATACTCGGGCGGCATGCGCCGCCGGCTCGACATCGCGATGAGCCTGATCGGCGAGCCGCAGGTGATCTTCCTCGACGAGCCGACCACCGGGCTCGACCCGCAGGCGCGCATCGACGTGTGGCAGACCGTGAAGAATCTCGCCCAGAACGGCACGACAGTGCTGCTCACCACCCAATACCTCGACGAGGCCGAGCACCTCGCCGACCGCATCGCGATCCTGCACAAGGGCACGATCATCCAGAACGGCACGCTCGACGAGCTCAAGCGGCTGTTGCCGCCGGCCGAGATCGAGTACGTCGAGAAGCAGCCCTCGCTCGAAGACGTCTTCCTGGCACTCGTCGGTGAGACGGCTGAAGAGCAGGAAGAGAAGGAGGCATCCCGATGAGCACCCACGTCCTCAGCGATACCGGCGTCCTCACCGGCCGCTCGCTGCGCCACATCCTGCGCAGCCCGGACACGATCATCACCACCGCGGTCACGCCGATCGCGCTGATGCTGCTGTTCGTGTATGTGCTTGGTGGCGCGATCAATACCGGATCCGACGAGTCGTACGTCAACTACATGCTCCCCGGCATCCTGCTGATCACGATTGCCTCCGGCATCGCCTACACCGCCTACCGCCTGTTCCTCGACATGCAGGGCGGCATCTTCGAGCGGTTCCAGTCCATGCCGATCGCGCGGTCGAGCGTGCTCTGGGCGCACGTGCTCACCTCGCTGGTGGCCAACCTCGTCTCGGTCGCGGTCGTCGTCGGCGTGGCCCTCCTCATGGGGTTCCGCACCGGAGCATCCGTGGGCGCCTGGCTTGCAATCGCCGGCATCCTGGTCCTGTTCACGCTCGCCCTGACCTGGCTGGCCGTGATCGCGGGGCTCTCCGCGCAGACCGTCGACGGCGCCAGCGCGTTCAGCTACCCGCTGATCTTCCTGCCGTTCATCAGCTCGGCGTTCGTTCCGACGGCGACAATGCCGGGCCCGGTGGCCTGGTTCGCCGAGAACCAGCCGGTGACCTCGATCGTGAACTCCATCCGCGCGCTGTTCGCGCAGCAGCCGGTGGGGAACGACATCTGGATCGCACTGGCCTGGTGCGTCGGCATCCTCGCGCTCGCCTACGTGTTCGCCATGGCCGCCTACCGGCGCAAGATCACCTAAGGCCCCTGCGGCAAAGGTGCCCGACGACGACGGCGAGCTCAGCGCGTTGGTGAGTCCCGCCGTCGTGCGGCATATGCGAACAGCGACGTGGTGGCCACGGTGGCCAGGTATCCGGCGATCACGATGAGCGAGATCCCGGCCCAGAAGTAGTTGGTGGTGCTGTCATCCTGGAGCGGCCCCGCGGCGATCTTGGCCAGCGAATACACGGCCACCCCCGCGGACGCCAGCCCGATCACCACCGGCAGCGTGAGCCAGATCTTTGCCGAGCCCACGTGCCTGTCGAAGCCGTCCCACACGTTCCACGCCGCGCCGTTCCGGACGATCAGCCAGCCGGCGGGGATCATGAACGCGCCCACCAGGAGGAAAGCTGCGACGACGTCGGCGGGGCGGTGCCACTGGTTGATCAGGGTGGAGACTCCGGAGGCGATGGCGAAGGTGCCGCCCACAAAACCGGCCAGCGGACGCCACCGCGGCGAGGCCATCAGGAACACCGCCGCCGCAGCCGACGCCGCCAGCGTGGTGTGACCGGACGGCAGCGAGTTCAGCTCCAGCGTCACCACACCCTTGTCCGGGCGGGCGGGCAGCACTTCCTTCAGGACCTGCGCGGCGATATTCGCGCCGATGCACGCGGTGACTGCGATCCCGGCAGCTGACCACCGTCGTCGGATCACCGTGACAAACAGAACCACGACGGCGGCCACCACCAGCGAGATGGTGGGCAGCCAGTCCAGGAACTCGGTGGCTGCCTTGCCCGCCGGCCCGTGGATGTCCACCGCTTCAACCAGGGCGGATTCATCGATGAACTGGCCTGTGGTGGTCTGGACGAAGTAGTAGTACGTGGCGATCAGGCCGACGACGCAGGCGAGCCAGGCGAACGCGAACATAAAGCCGGAGCCAGGGGAGGGTCGGGGCGGGGTCCGCGGTGGTGCCTGGCGTGGAATGGTCATCGGTTAAGGGTGTCACAGAAAACTGGGAGGTCCTCTCACCCAACTGGGTAGCAGTAGGTGTCGTTATGGAGGCTCATAACGACATCTGCTGCTACCTACTTGGGCGGCCCTGGCCAGCTTGGATGTGACACTTGACACGTGTTAGGTCGGCGCCATAAGCTACCTCACACGTGTTAGGAAGGAAATTGATATGACCGGTGCCACGACTGGCCGTCTGCGTGAAATCACACGCCGGACCGCCCTGGGTGCCCTGGGAGCAGGAATTGTGGGAGCAACGGTGGCATCGTGGCCCCGGCTCTCCGGATCCGATATTCCCGGGCGGGGCGACAACAGCCTCAGCATTGCCATCATGGGTACAGCCGCCGATGCCGCAGCGCGCCAGCGCGCCATCGACGCGTTCACCCGACTCCACCCGGACATCCGGGTCAAGGTCCAGGCCATCCAGGCCGTGGACTGGAAAGACTTCTTCACCAAGATCCTCACCATGGTGGCCGCCGGCACCCCGCCCGACGTCGTCTACGTCGCCACCGAGGGCGCGCAGCTGTTCGCGGACAAGCTGGCCCACCCGCTGGACGAATACCTGCGCCGCGACGCCGCGGACATGGCCGAGTTCTTCGCCGACGTCCACCCCAGCCTGGTGGAGGCCTTTATGTACAAGGGCAGCCTCTTCCAACTCCCCATGGACTGGAACGCCGCCAACATGTACTACAACACCACCGCCTTCGCGCAGGCGGGGCTGGACCGTCCTGCGGACGACTGGAACCACGTGGACTTCCGCAACAGCCTCGCCGCCATGCGCAAGGCCCGGCCGACCGACTTCACCCCGTACTACTGGACCAACCGGCTCTTCGGCGGCGTGGTGCCCTGGCTCTACGCCAACGACACCAGCTTCCTGAAGGAGACCAGGTCCACCGGCGGGGACTGGCTCTGGGACTCCTTCTACGCCAACGATCCCTCCCGCAACCTGCGCTCCGGCGGCTACCAGTGGCTGGAACCCAACGCCGACGACCCCCGCGTCTTCGAGACCTTCGACTACCTCCGCGGCCTGGTCAAGGACGGCCTCGGCGTCCGGCCCGAAGAAGGCGGCGGCAGCTCCCTGGTGGGGCTCTTCGCCTCCAACCGGATCGGCACCACCCCGGCCGGCGGCTACTGGGTCCAGGGCCTGCACGAGGCCGGAATGAAGGAGAACGACTACGACGTCGCGTTCTTCCCCAAGTGGCGGAGCCAGCGGCACCAGTTCGGCACGGCCGGCTACGCCATCATGAAAACCGCCAAGGACAAGGACGCCGCCTGGGAATGGATCAAGTTCAGTGCCAGCCGTGAGGCTATGGAGCTGATCTTCCCCAACCCGGTCACCACCCCCGCCCGCCGCTCCATGGTCAACGAGGCCCTGTACGCGGGTAAAGGCCCGGCGCACTGGAAGGTCTTCTACGACACGCTGGACAAGTACCCCACCACCGGCCCCATCCCGGCACCGCCCCAGCAGGCCGCCGTCGAAACGGCCCTGATGAAAAACGTCTCGCTGGCCGTCAGCGGCGACGAGCGCCAGCTCAAGCAGGCCCTCGAGTCCATGCAGCGCGATCTTGAACTGGCCCTGAGGAGGCAGTCATGAGCACCACCATCACTCGCCGGGACCGGCCGAAGCAGGCCGCGAAGGCCGCCAAGCCCGGTACGCCCGCCTCCGCGAACACCGCGTACGGCCGGCACAGCCAGCGCTGGCTTGCCTGGATCTTCCTGGCCCCCACCATCCTGGGCATGGGCCTGTTCACCCTGGTGCCCATCGCGGCGTCGGTGGTCCTGGCCTTCTTCCGCTGGGACATCATCTCCGCCCCGACGTTCGTGGGATTCGACAACTTCGCCGAAGTGGTCCAGGACCCCACGGTCCGGGTGTCCTTCCTGAACACCATCGTGTTTGTGATTGTGGCGGTGGCATTCCAGCTCGGCCTGGCCCTGGCGCTCGCCGTGATGGTGCAGGAGAAAATGCCGGCCTGGCTGCGGACCTTCTTCCGCTCCGCGTTCTTCTTCCCGCTGATCCTTTCCGCCGCCTCGGTGTCCATCTTTATGCGGTACCTCTTCAACGAGCAGTTCGGCGTGGTCAACTGGTTCCTGTCCCTGGCCGGCATCCCCGCGGTGCCGTGGCTGACCACCCCCGGCGGGTCCGCCGCCGTCGTCATCCTGGTCTATGTCTGGCAGAACTTCGGGTTCTCCTTCCTGCTGTTCATCGGCGGGCTGGCGTCGATCCCCGTGGAAACCTATGAGGCCGCCTCGCTGGACGGCGCCACCGGATGGCGCAAGCACGTCTACGTCACCCTGCCGCTCCTCAGCCCCACCACCCTGCTGGCGTCCGTGATGGCCATCATCAGCGCCCTCCAGGTGTTCGACCAGCCGTACGTCCTGACCCGCGGCGGGCCCGGCGACTCCACCCGCACCGCCGTGATGGTGATCTTCGAATCCGCGTTCCAGCGCCTGGAATTCGGCGAGGCCTCGGCCATCGGCGTGATCCTGACCCTCATCATCATGGCCATCACCGCCGCGCAGTTCCGGCTCAGCAAACGATTCGTCTTCTACCAGTAAGGCCCGCCATGACTACCACTACAGAGCGTGTATCCACCCGCACCCCTGCCGTGCCTGCCCGGTCCCGGCGGAAGCCGAACTGGAACCTGGTCCTCCGCATTGTCCTGCTCATGATCGCAGCCGTCCTGACCCTGGGCCCGGTGATGTGGACCCTGTCCACCTCGCTGCGGTCGCCGTCGGAATCGTTCAAGCTGCCGCCGTCGTTCTTCCCCTGGAATCCCGACTTCACGTCCTACGCGCAGGTCTTCCAGCAACTGGACATCGTCCTTCTGGTGCTGAACAGCGCCCTGGTCACCGGGCTCATCGCAGTGGGACAGATGGTCACCGCCGCGATGGCCGGCTACGCCTTCGCCAACCTGAAGTTCCGCGGCCGCGGCGCCCTGTTCTCCATCGTGCTGGCCACCATGATGGTGCCGGTGCAGGTGACCATCGTGCCCGTTTTTATGCTGATCCGCGGCATGGGACTTTCAGACACCCTCCTGGCGCTGATCCTGCCGGCCATCCCGACGGCGTTCGGCACCTTCCTGATGCGGCAGTACTTCATGGGGCTGCCCACCGACCTCGCGGAGGCGGCATCGATCGACGGCGCCTCGCCCTGGCGGACCTTCCGCTCGGTCTACGCCCCGCTGGCCATTCCCGGGATGGCAATCGTGGGCATCCTCGCCTTCAATTTCCACTGGAACGAGTTCTTCCGGCCGCTCATCATGACCATCTCGGAACAGAACTTCACCCTGCCGCTGGGCCTCGTCTCCCTGCAGGGCAACCTGGGCACGGGCAGCATCTCCGTGGTGCTGGCCGGCGTCGTCCTGTCCATGATCCCCGCCCTGGTGGTCTTCTTCTTCGGCCAGCGCGCGCTGCAGGACGGCCTCACCGCCGGCAGCGGCAAATAGCCCACACCTCTGAAAGGCCTACTTCCATGTCATCCCCGGACCTCGCCGCCACCGACTTCGCCAGCCTGGCCGCCGCCCACCCCGACCCCGCGTTCCCCCACTTCCACCCCCGCCCCGCCCAGGGCTGGATCAACGACCCCAACGGCGTCAGCCACCTCAACGGCCGGTACCACGTCTTCTTCCAGTACAACCCCGCGTCCGCCCGGCACCACAAGATCGCGTGGGGCCACCTCAGCTCCGCGGACCTGGTCCGCTGGGAGGAACACCCCGTGGCGCTGCGCCCGCAGGACGGCGGGCCTGACGAGTACGGCTGCTGGACCGGTGTGGTGACGGACGACGGCGGCGTCCCCACCGCCGCGTACTCCGGTGTCCGCGGCGACGGCGGCCACTCGCAGGTGGTCATCTCCCGCGGTTCGGCGGACCTTGTTTCCTGGACCCAGGATGGCCACGTCGCGGCATCCATGCCGGTCGACCCCATGGTCACCGCGGTCCGCGACCCTTTTATCTTCCGCTTCAACGGCAAGCGCTACGCCATGCAGGGCGCGGGTCTGGCCTCCGGCCACGCGGCACTCCTGCTCTACACGGTGGAGGACCTGGCTGACTGGAAGTACCAGGGCATCTGGCTCACGTCCGAGAACCCGGTCGCTGCTGCCCGGACGCCGGCCGAGATCTGGGAGTGCCCGCAGCTGGTGCGGGTGCCGTCCGTGTCCTCCGCTGAATCCCTTGAATCCGGGTCCGGCGGCGACGCTTCGTCCGACGACGCGTGGGTCATGATGTTTTCCCTGTGGCTCTCCGGCGATGACCACGAGCATGCCAACGGGGTAGGCCACCTCATCGGCTCCCTGGCCGAGGACCCCGCCACCGGGCTGCCGGTATTTTCCCCGGAGACCGGCGGAAAGTCCGACCTGGGCCGCGACTTCTATGCGCCGCAGATCGTGCAGCTGCAGGACGGTGCGGGTGCCGGCGGTGCCGGTGCTCCTGGTTCTTCTTCTGCTCTTGCTGCTCTCGCGGAACCCAAAGCGCTGCTGTGGGGCTGGGCCAACGAAGGTCCGGGCCGGGACGGCCGCCGGGGCCGCAGCCAGGAACAGATCGACGCCGCGGGCTGGGCCGGAGTGCTCACGCACCCGCGCCTACTGTCCGTGGTGGACGGTGCCTTGGCCGTGGCACCCGCGCCGGAGGTGGATGCCTACCGTGGCGCGCAGCTGGCTGCGCAGGCTGCTGGGAGCGTTGAGCTGCCGGCGTACGCCGAAGCTGTTGTGACCGCCCGCTCCGGTGGGCCGGCGGCCCTGGCCGCGGACGCCGTCGTCGAACTTTGCCTGGTGGGCGCCGCATCTTCGGCGGACGCGGGGCAGGTGGTGTTCAGCGGGACACTGGCGGCGGGGGAGGAGCTGCGTGTGTTTGTGGACGCGTCGCTGGTGGAGGTGTACCGGAGCGGTTCGGTGGCCACCACGCTGCGCGCCTATCCGGCGCCCGGCGAGCGGTGGGTGCTGCGGCTTCCCGAGGGCGCGGCCGCGGACGTCTGGCAGCTGGCACAGCCTTAGTACGGCGGGCTCGCAAGGACTCAACCAAGCGCGAACGGACACTTGAGGCTCCACTAGCCGGGGGTGCTGCTGTTGGCCTATCGTTGGGGCACGGATTACATTCGACCGGCGGGGCTCCGCATCGGAGGTACAAGGTGGGAATCATCTCGTCTGGTTTTCATGGAAAACGGCGCACCGGAAATCCAGCGTTACCACCGGGTCAATACGAGACGGAGAGCTTTCCCGTGCTGACGGCGGGTCCTGCACCGTACATCGCTCGGGCGGACTGGGAATTCTTCATTACAACCGAGACGGGGCGGCGTCGCGCCTGGTCCTGGGATGAGTTCATGGCTCTGCCTCAGGTGGATATCCGGACCGACATTCACTGTGTGACCAGCTGGTCCAAGCTGGGCACCTCGTGGCGCGGGGTGTCCCTGGACACCCTGTTCGGCGACGTGGAAACAACGTCCGAGTTCACCACCGCCCACTCCTACGGCGGCTATACGACCAACGTGCCGCTGCAGGACCTGCTGGACGGCCAGGCGTGGGTGGCCTGGGAATTCGACGGTGAGCCGCTGGAACGCGCCCACGGCGGACCTGCCCGCCTGCTGGTACCCCATCTGTACTTCTGGAAGAGCGCGAAATGGGTCAATGGCATCGAGCTGACGCCGCACGATGTTCCGGGTTTCTGGGAATCCAACGGCTACCACATCTACGGCGACCCCTGGCGCGAGGAGCGTTACTCATGAGGCACGCCCAATGAGTAGCCTGTGGCGGGTCGCCGACGTCGTCAGCGCCGATCCCGAAACGGATTCGTCCAGGACCATCGGGCTGCGCGTGGACGGCCTGAACGGCAACCTTGCCGGCCAACACATCGATATTCGACTCACGGCCGACGACGGCTACACGGCAGTACGGTCCTACTCCGTGGCCACAGCCGGCATGGACGAAATATTGGAGATCACGGTCGATGAACTGGCCAACGGGGAGGTCTCCCCCTATCTGGTCAGAGACCTGATAGTCGGAGACCGGTTGGAGATCCGGGGTCCCGTCGGCGGCTGGTTCGTCTGGCGTCCGACTGACCCGAACCCGGTTCAGCTGATCGCCGGAGGATCCGGCATCGTCCCGCTGATGGCAATGATCCGCGCCCACGAGGCGTCCGAGAATCCTTCGCAGTTCCGGCTGCTGTACTCGCTTAAGTCGCCGGAGTCGGGGTTCTATCGGGAGGAGCTGCTCACCTTGAGCCGGGAATCCCGCAGGCTCGTGGTCGACTATGTCTACACACGCAAAGTGCCGGAGGGCTGGCCCAGCGCCCCGAAGCGACTCTCCGCCGAAACGCTGCTGGCAAACATCCTGCCGGTGCACGATTCTCCAGACATCTTCATCTGCGGTCAGACGATGTTTGTCGAAACAATCACAGAGTGGCTGGTGCAGGCGGGCTATCCGGCCGCCTCGATCAAAACCGAACGCTTCGGCGGAACGGGAGGAATCCGGTGACTGCCAACAACGGCTCCGCTTCGCCTGGCGCTGAGGATCCGCGTTTCGAGGACCGGGACATCGCCGGAACCACGGACAATCCCATACCTCATCTTGACGGGAACGCGGCGGCAGGACCGCTGTGGGAACTGTTCCGCATTGACATCATCGCAGCGATCGGTCGATGCAAGAACTGTGGCGCTGTCAGGGTCTTCGGGGAAGCCGCAGTGTATTCCGACGCCCCGGGAATCGTTGTACGCTGCAGTTCCTGTGGGGGTGTACTCCTGCGTCTTGTCGAGACTCCCACCAAATTTTGGCTCGACGTCAGCGGACTCAGCTACCTGCAGATCGACCGGGAGGGCTAGCGCGTACGCCTTGGAGGCTTCCTGAGAGTCGTCCTGATATCGCGTCCGGATCAAAAATCCGGCTCGTCTCCACGCTCGGTTCCCTCCCATCAAGGAACCCCCACACCTTTCGACTTCGGTGCCGGGTCAGGCCTGGCCGGCCGGGACCGGGCCGGTTGACTCGCGCACCACGAGCCGGCACGGGACCAGCATCTGGCCGGGACGGCCGTGCTCGGCGGGGGCGCCGCCGTCGTCGTAATCCTCGTTATCCTCCGCCTCCTTCGAGAGTTCCCGGAGGAGCCCGGTCATGGCGGCGGCGCCCATCTCCCGCAGCGGGAGGGCCATGGTGGTGAGCGCCGGGACCATGGTGGAGGCGATGCGGAATTCGTCGTCGTACCCCATGACGGAGACATCCTGAGGCACAGCCAGGCCCAGCCGGTTGGCCGCGAGCACCACGCCGACCGCCAGCCGGTCGTTCGCGCACACGATCGCGGTGGGCCGGTCCGGCGCAGCCACGCCGTCCAGGAGCTTCATGGCGCCATGGAACCCGGCATCGATGTCCCAGCCAGCTTCGAGGATCCGGCCCGGCCGCACCGGCAACCCGGCGGCCTCAAAGGCATCCCGATGGCCCTGGATCCGGCGCGGCGCGGCGGGTGTGACGCCGTCACCGGCGAGGAACGCGATGTCCCGGTGGCCAAGCTCCAGGAGGTGCATTGCCGACTCCCGGCCGCCGCGGACCTCATCCGGAATGACGGCCGGAACGCCTGCCTCGGGACGGTCATCGAAGCAGTTGGCCAGCACCGACGGCACGCGCTGCATGTTGAGCGGGACGTGCAGGGGGCGCAGGCCCACGGTGACATACATCAGCCCGTCCACCTGGCGGTCCAGCAGCGTGGCCACCGCACTTTCGTCACGGGTCTCGTCCAGCTCCGTATCCATCACCACGGTGACAAAACCCTGGGACCGGGCCACGGCGTCAGCCCCGGCGATGATGTTGCCATCGAACGGGCTGGTGACCACCTGGTCCGAGACGATCCCGATGATCCGCGACCGGCGGTTGCGCAGGCTCACGGCGATGGCGTTGGGCGTGTAGTTCAGGGTGGCCGCCGCTTCACGGATCCGGACCTGGCTCTCCTTGGCC
This sequence comes from Arthrobacter sp. 4R501, assembly GCF_002929755.1. NCBI lineage: Bacteria > Bacillati > Actinomycetota > Actinomycetes > Micrococcales > Micrococcaceae > Arthrobacter > Arthrobacter sp. 4R501. The sequence continues at coordinate 39,676 of NZ_PJIW01000008.1, forward strand.
ACATTCCCGTCGCCGCGCCCGTTCAGGACCAGCGACACCGCGCTGCGGGAAACTCCGGCGAGCTTGGCGACGTCGAGCGCTGTGGCTTTGCGGTTCATACTGGGTTTCCTCCCGCGTGCGGTATTTCCTGCAGTCTACCTAACGCGTGTGAGGTGCGCCCGGACCTGGCCCCTTCCCCAAGTAGCTGGCACTTAACGTCGTGAAAATCGCGAATGACGACGTTAATTGCGAGCTAGTTGGGGCGGGGGGCGTTCGGGAGGCGCGGCAGGCTGGCCGCAGCGACCAGCAATGCCAGGGCCCCGAGGCCAAACGGCAGGGCGGTGAGGGTGGCGATGCCGCCCACCAGCAGCGGCCCGCCGGCGTCGCCGAGTTCCCGGCCAAGTTCCGCCGAACCCATGGTCCGGCCCATCCGCTCCGGCGGCGTGGTGTCGGCGAGATGCGCGAAACCCAGCGGTGTGGCCAGCCCGACGCCGGCGCCAATGGCCGCCGCCGCAATGAACAAGGTGACCGGACCCGGCGTGAGGGCGATGAGTGCGACGCCCGCGGCGGTGAGGAGGAGTCCCGCCGTCGTCCCTTTGTTATCGCTGATGCGGTGCGCGTCCCGCAGCCTGCCGATCCAGGGCTGGATTAGCACCGACGTGATGGCCAGGACACTGACCGCGGCCGTGCCGGCAACCGGGCCGAGGCCGTGCCGCGTGGCGAGGGCGGGAATGAATCCGATCGCCGCGCCGAGCGCCCCGGTCGAGGCCGCCAGCACCAGCGTCGGCACCAGGAAGCGCCGCTCGGTGACCTGGCGGGCAAGGTCCAGAACGGTGTAGCGCTGCCGGGGGAGCGGCGCCAGGTGCGGAACGGACACCAGCACCCACACGGCGGTGGCCGCCGCCAGCACCGAGAGGGCCCCGAACAGCAAGGCAAACCCGCCCGCGAGGATCAGGCCCGCCCCCAGCAGCGGACCGATGACGTACCCCAGGCTCTTCCACGAACCGTACCGGCCGAAGTAGGTCCCGGCCTTCTTCCCCGCCGCCAGCCGCGCAACCATCGCGGACGACGCCGGCGAGAACGCAGAAGCCGCTGCGCCCTGCCCCAGCCGCGCGAGTCCAAGCATCAGCGGCTCAGCCGCCCAGAGGCCGATCAGCGACAGCACCGCGAAGCCCAGGAGGCCGCCGACGATGACGGGCTTGGTTCCGATCCGGTCGCTCAGCGCGCCGAAGACCGGCTTGAGGAAGACCTCCGAAACGTCATAGAGGGCCAGCAGGATGCCCAGGTTGAGCAGCGTCAGGCCGATGTTCTCGCTCTGCGCTCCCATGCCGGCGGCGATGCTGTGGGCGCCGAACGCGGTGACGAAGCCCGCCGCGTACAGGGGGACGGTGGACGCCCGGGCGTTGACCACCTGTGCCGGGGCGCTCACGCGTGCATTTCGAGACCGGGCGCCTGCTGGAGGGAAATCACACGTTGGAGTGTAACAACCGCCCCCAAAGTAGCTGGCACTTAACGTCGTGAAAATCCCGAATGACGACGTTTAATGCGAGCTAGTTGGGCCGGATGGGTACGCAGGTCAGGTGAGGGACGCCGCCAGCTCCTCGATGATCTCGAACTGCTCGCGCACGCCGCCTTCCATGCCGGACTGCGCAATCAGGTCCCGGACTTCTTTGCTCCCCGCATCGGTGCGGATCCGCACGGTGGTGGCGCCGCCGTCGGCCCCGTCAAAGGTGACCGTATTAAGCACGGCGCCTTCCTCGCTGTCCGGCGCGGTGCCCGGCATCTCCATGACCTCCGTGTGGACGATCCGCTCGTTGGGCACAATCTCGCGGTATATGCCGTGGAAGGCCACCTCGAATTCGCCGTGCGCCACCATGACGTAACGCCACGCGCCGCCAACGCGGAAGTCCATCACCGCCACGGTCATCTCACCGCGCCGGCCCGGCCACCATTTCTTGACGAGTTCCGGCGTGGTCCATGCCAGGTAAACGAGGTGCGGGGGCGCGTTGAGGGTCCGCGTGATCAGGATTTCCGTGTCGCTGGGGAACGTCACATCCATGGTGCTGCTGCCTGCCTGTGCCATTGTCCTGCTCCTTTCAGTGCTCTTCCTTGAGATCCTCCAGCACGTCCTCAAGAAGATCGAAGCGCTCCTCCCAGAGGTGCTGGTAGCTGGCCACCCAGTCGTGGATGGGCTTGAGGGCTTGCGGATTGAGCCGGTAGAGCCGCTGCCGGCCTTCTTCACGCACGACGACGGCGCCCACCTCGCGCAGCACCCGCAAGTGCCGTGACACGTGCGGCTGCGCCAGGCCCAAAAGGGTCACCAGCTCGTTGACCGGGCGCTCGCCTTGAGTGAGGGCGTCCAGGATTTCCCGACGGCGGGGCTCAGCCACCGCGTTGAACGTATCTGCCGTTGTTGCTGCCCGTGCCATACGACGATTGTATACACATATGGATATGCATTGGAGGAGACGGATAGCTCATCTGCCACGCAGTGCCAATGAGTTGAAAAGTCGAGTACCTACTACTGATGCTTTCGGCATCCGCGGCCGCATAGCGTCGTACGGGGGACCTGCGAGACGTCCATCGGTACACCGCTTCTCGGGGCAGGAAGGACAGCAATGGCGCCGGACGAGGGCAATGACCTTCCCCTCCTGGATCCGGCTGTCCTGGACAGGCTGCGGACAGAGCTCGAGGACGATGACGGCGTGTGGAAAGTCTTCGTGCAGAACTTCATCGAACGCCTGCCCCACAGAACTGAAAAGCTGCGTCTGACCCTGACCACCGGCGACCTGGTCGGTGCGATGGACGCGGTCCTCAGCCTCAAGACCTCCAGCCAGATGGTGGGCGCGGAGCGCCTGGCCGGGCTTGCCATGGAGCTGGAACAGGCCCTGCGCCACGAGACCCTCCACTCTGAACCAGCCCGGGTCCTGCCCCGGCTGGCAGCGGACCGCCTGCGCCAGATCATTCGCTGCGCCCGGCAGACCACTAACATCCTGCAGAAGTACCTGCACTCCGGGTGACGCCCGCCTGCCCGCACTCTGGACGACTGGGAGCGCGAAAGGAACACTGGGGTCAGGCGATGTTCCGACAAGGAGGCCCGGCCATGACCATCATCGATAACGCGGTGTACGTGGACGGGGTCAGGACGGCGGACCCCGTCAGCTTGGACGAGACGTACTTCGTCCTGAGGCAGCGCGAAGGAATGGCGTGGATCGGACTGTACCGCCCGGACGCCAAGGAAATCAGGTCGGTGGCCGAGGAATTCGACCTGAGCCCCCTTGCCGTGGAGGACGCCCTGGCCGGACACCAGCGGGCCAAGCTGGAGCACTACGGCGAATGCGTGTTCCTGGTGCTCCGCCCCGCCCGCTACCTCGACGACGTGGAAAAAGTGGACTTCGGCGAGATCCACGTTTTCGTCGGCGCCGATTATGTGATCACCGTCCGCCACGCCGAATCTCCGGACCTGGCAAGGGTGCGCCAGCGGATGGAATCCACACCGGAGTTCCTCGCCCTGGGCCCGGAGGCCGTGCTGTACGGGATCCTGGACCAGGTGGTGGACGAGTACGAACCCGTGGCCGCGGGGCTGGAGAACGATGTGGACGAGATCGAGGACGACCTCTTCGGCGCCGATCCAGAGGTGTCGCGCCGGATCTACGAGCTATCGCGCCAGGTCATCACCTTCCAGCGCGCCACGAGTCCGTTGGTTGGCATCCTCCAGGCCCTCGCGGCCGGAACACCGGAGCGCGCACCCGGTCCCGAGCTGCAGGACCACTTCCGCGACGTGCTGGACCACGTGATCCGGCTGAATGAACGGGTGGCGTCCTTCCGCGCACTGTTGCAGAACGCCCTGGCCGTTAACGCGGCGTTGGTGGCGCAGCGGCAGAACGACGAAATGCGCAAGCTCACCGAATCCAGCTTCGCCCAGAGCGAGCAGGTGAAACGCATTTCGTCGTGGGCGGCCATCCTGTTTGCGCCCACGCTGGTAGGCACCATTTACGGCATGAATTTCACCAGCATGCCCGAGCTGAACTGGGTCTTCGGCTACCCGTTTGCCCTGGGCCTGATGGTTGCCATGGGGCTGGGGCTCTACTGGACCTTCAAGCGCAACAAGTGGATTTAGCGCTGCCGGTACAGTGAAGGGCATGCCCGCCGACGCCGCCCTGCCGCCCGCCGCCTTGCCCTCCTTGGACGAACTGCTCGCCAGCGCGCATGTGGTGAGCCTGCCCATGCGGGTGAAGTTCCGCGGCATCATGGAACGCGAAACGCTGCTGCTGCGCGGCCCGCACGGCTGGGGCGAGTTTTGCCCGTTCCCCGAATACGCCGACGCCGAGGCCTTCCGCTGGCTCGCCGCCGCCATCGAGGCCGGCTGGCACGGCTTCCCTTCGCCCGTCCGTTCGGTGATCCCCGTCAACGCCACCGTTCCCGCCGTTTCCGCGGACCGTGTGCCGGAAGTCCTGGCCCGGTTCGGCCGGGTGGACGCCGTCAAGATCAAGGTGGCCGAGCGCGGGCAGACGCTCGACGACGACGCCGCCCGGGTCGCCGCTGTCCGTTCCGCGTTGCCGGACGCCGCCCTCCGCGTCGACGCCAACGGGGGCTGGGACGTGCCCACTGCGGTGGCGGCGCTCACCCGGCTCGCCGCCGTCGGGCTTGAATACGCCGAGCAGCCGGTGCCGTCGATTGAGGGGCTCGCCGAGGTGCGGCGGCAGCTGCGCGCCGCCGGGACGCCGGTGCTGATCGCCGCCGACGAAAGCGTGCGCAAGGAATCCGATCCGCTTAAGGTGGCGCGGTCCGGCGCGGCGGATCTGCTGGTTGTTAAGGTCGCGCCGCTCGGGGGAGTGCGGCGCGCGCTGGACATCGTGGCGCAGGCCGGGCTCCCCGCCGTCGTCAGTTCCGCGCTGGACACCTCCGTGGGCATCCGCGCCGGGCTGGCTTTGGCCGCTGCCCTGCCCGAGTTGCCGTACGCGTGCGGGCTGGGGACGGTGTCACTGTTCGCCTCGGACATCACGCTGGATCCGTTGGTGGCCGACGACGGCGCCATCCGCCTCCGCGAGGTCGCCGCCGACGCCGGGCTGCTGGTGCAGTATGCGGCTTCCGCGGAACGCCGCGACTGGTGGCTGGCCCGGCTCGCCAGGGTCCACGCACTCCTCGCCCCCGGACGCTCTCTCACTTAACGCGGGTTTCTTACGGACGCTCTCTCGCTTAACGCGGGTTTTTGGGCAACCTTCTCTCACATACCTGCAGGTCACCGCCGGTTAACCGGAACTTCACCCGGCTGACGGCTGGGCGTCGGACGCGGCTGAAAGGGTGGCCGGGACCCGATCGTAAATTTGGAGGCACCCCTTGTCTGAAACGACAGCCCGCAAGTTCACCCTGCTGCCCATGCTCGGCCACACCAAGGGCAAGCGCAGCGCCGTCACGTGCGCCTTGAAGTGCGACAACGCCTGCGCCGGCGATGTCTGCAACACGAGCTCCAACAGCTATTTCCGGGACATCGCGTCCGCCACCATGTCCCGCCGCGCCGCCCTGGGCTTCGGCGCCGCCGGTGCGCTCGCCGTCGTACTTGGCAGCGCCATTACCTCCGCGGAACCGGCAATCGCCGGCGGCCCCGGGCTGGCCCCCGCCGCGAAGGAGGGCTTCGCGAAGTCGAAGCTGAAGTTCACGCCGATCGCTCCGGTGGATGCCGCCGTCGACGCGTTCACCGTGCCGGAAGGCTTCACCTGGCAGCCCGTGATCCGCTGGGGCGATCCGATCTTCAACGGCACGCCGGACTTCGATCTGAACAACCAGACGGCCGCCGCGCAGGAGAAGCAGTTCGGCTACAACAACGACTACACGGACATCCTCGAGATTCCGAACACCAAGGGCCGCCGCGCCGTGCTGTTCGCCAACCACGAATACACCAACGAGAGCATCATGTTCCCGGCCACTATGCCGGCGGCCGACGTCCGCGCGGTGGGGGCCGCTGCACACGGGCTGACCGTCGTCGAGCTGGAGCGCAAGAACACCACCAAGCCGTGGACCTACGTCAAGGGCGCGCCGCTGAACCGCCGGTACCTGAACAACACGGTCTACGAACTGACTGGGCCCGTCGCGGGTTCCGCGCTGGTCAAGACCGTCGCGGACCCGAGCGGCCGCAAGATCAAGGGCACCCTGGGCAACTGCGCCGGCGGCACCACGCCGTGGGGCACCATCCTGTCAGGTGAGGAAAACTTCAACGGCTACTTCGTCTCCCCGGGCACGTCCGCCGGCGACAAGCGCTACGGCCTCACCAGCAAGGCCACAGCACGCCAGTGGGAAATTGATGACAAGCGCTTCGACACCCGCAACGCCGGTTACGAAAACGAAGCAAACCGCTTCGGCTGGATCGTGGAAGTTGACCCGTTCGATCCCACGTCCACCCCGAAGAAGCACTCCTCGCTGGGCCGCTTCAAGCACGAGGGCGCCAACGTGATCGTTGCGGAATCGGGCAAGGTGGTGGCCTACTCCGGCGACGACGAGCGCTTCGACTACCTGTACAAGTTCGTCTCGAAGGACTACTACAAAGAGGGCGACCGGGCGCACAACATGACGCTGCTTTCCGCCGGCGACCTGTTTGTAGCCAAGTTCAAGGGCAACTCGCCCATCGCTGAAATCACCGGGGTTGGCAACGTTCCCGCTGACGGTTCATTCGACGGTACCGGCGAGTGGCTGCCCTTGGTGGTCAACGGCGAGTCTGTCGTCGACGGAATGACCGTGGAAGAGGTCCTGGTCTACACCCGCCTCGCCGCCGACAAGGTTGGCCCCACCAAGATGGACCGCTGCGAGGACGTTGAGCCCAGCCTGCACACCGGCAAGGTTTACGTGGCCTGCACCAACAACTCGGACCGCGGCAAGGTTGGCAAGGAAGGCGCCACCGAGGTCAACCCCCGCAACGCCAACCGCGACGGCCACATCGTGGAGATCACCGAAACCGGCGACCAGACCTCCACTGCCTTTACGTGGAACCTGCTGATGGTCTGCGGCGATCCCTCCAGCGGCGACGTCACCTACTTCTCCGGCTTCCCGGTGGACAAGGTCTCGCCCATCTCCTGCCCGGACAACCTCGCCTTCGACTCCGTGGGCAACCTGTGGATCTCCACCGACGGCGCCCCCGCCGGCATCGGCAAGGCTGACGGCCTCTTCAAGGTCACCCTCGAAGGCGCCGAGCGCGGCAGGGTGGAGCAGTTCCTGGCCGTGCCCAAGGAAGGCGAAACCTGCGGACCGATCGTCCACGACGACGAGAGCAACGTGTTCGTATCCGTGCAGCACCCGGGTGAGGAAGGCTCGTTCGCGGACCAGCACTCCTTCTTCCCGGACTACGTCGCGGAAGGCACGACGCCGGCCCGCGGCCAGGCGCGCGCGCCCCGTCCGTCCGTGGTCCAGGTGTTCCGCGGCTAAGTCCGTTCCCACCTCCTGGCCCGTTGCTCTATCACTTTTGGTCTCTTTGCCGGCCTTTTAGGGACTGTAAGTGATAGAGCAACGCTTGAGGGTGAGAGCGTTTGAGGGTGGCAGACTGGGTCGGTGACTTCTGAGACTTCCCCGGACCTTCTGAACTCCCTCGCCGCCGCGCGGATCGCCGTCGACGCCCTGATCGACGGCGGCGTCCAGTACGTGGTGGTCTCGCCGGGTTCGCGTTCCGCCCCCATGGCCTACGCCCTGGCCGAGGCCGAAGCGGCTGGCCGCGTGGACCTCCTGGTCCGCATCGACGAACGTTCCGCCGGCTTCACCGCCCTTGGCCTGGCCCTGTCCACCGGCTCCCCGGCGGCCGTCCTCACCACCTCAGGCACCGCCGTCGGGAATCTCATGCCCGCCGTGATGGAGGCCAACCACGCCGCCGTCCCGCTGGTGGTGGTGTCAGCGGACCGGCCCGAGGAACTGCAAGGGACCGGCGCCAACCAGACCACCATCCAGCTGGACCTGTTCGGCGAGCACGTGCGCTTCGCCGCTGACGTCCCGGCCGGCAGCAACCCGCTGCGCGCGGTGGAAACGGCGCTGGCCGCGGCCACCGGAGCGTTTTCCGACCTCGCACCCGGGCCCGTCCAGCTGAACCTGGCGTTCCGCGACCCGCTGGTTCCCGCACCGGGGGAGGGGCTTCCGACGGCGGCCGGGCATCCCCGGTTCCGGATCGGCACCGACCCGCTCACCATGAACCTGCCGCCCGCCCCTGCCTCGCTGGAGGAAAGGCGCACCGTGGTGCTGGCAGGGCACGACGCCGGGCCGGTCGCCGAAGCGTTCGCCCGCGCACACGGCCTGCCTCTGCTGGCCGAGCCCTCTTCCAACGCCAGGTTCGGTCCCAACGCCGTGGGTCCGTACCGGCTGCTGTTGGAACACTTCGGAGCGTCGTCCGCGCTGCCTATAGAACGCGTGGTGATGTTTGGCCGGGCCACATTGTCCCGCCCGGTTGCTGCGTTGCTGGAGCGGGCTGACGTGCTCTCCGCGCTGTACCAGCCGGTTCCCGTGGCCTGGTACCAGCCGGGCCGGCGCACGGAACTTCCGCTGGAGAACCTGGCCGATCTCGCCGATTTCGGCGGCCGCGGCCCGTCCGACTGGCTGGATACCTGGCTGCTGGCCGGTGCCGCCGCGCAGCACGCGCTCGACGGCGTCCTGTCCGCCGAGCCCGCCGCTTCCGGACCCTCCGTGGGCGCCCAGGTCTGGCAGCACGCCCGCGGCCAGTTGATGCTGGGATCCTCCAATGGCATCCGCGATGTTGACCTGGCCGGCCTTCCCGCCGCCGAGCCGGCGGCCACGGTGTACGCCAACCGCGGCCTCGCCGGGATCGACGGCACCATCTCCACTGCCACCGGGATTGCCATCGGCGGCCGCCAGGACACCACACTGCTGCTGGGCGACGTTACTTTCCTGCACGATGCCGGCGGCCTGCTCTTGGGGTCCGGCGAACCAGAGCCAGGGCTCCGGATCGTGGTGCTGAACGACGCCGGCGGGGCCATCTTTGATCTGCTGGAGCACGGGGCTGTGCGTGAATCCGGACGCTACACGGACGCCGTCGAGCGGCTCTTCGGCACCCCCCACACCGTGGACATTGCGGCACTCGCGGCGGCGTACGGCGTCGGGCACTGCTCGGTAAGTACGACGGCGGGACTCGCCGAGGCGCTCGCCGCACCGCTGAAGGGGCGCAGCATCATCGAAGTCCGCACCGACCGTATTGGCCTTCGCGCCCTCCACGCCCGCATCAAGAAGGCCGTGGCCGCCGCAGTCGGAGGAGTCCTAGCTCGGTAGAGACGCGCTCTCGGCTGCCTGACGCGCAAATGCCCTGCCGCTATCGGAATACCGATAGCGGCAGGGCATATGCGCGTCGCCAGGCAACAGCCGCGTCGACGATGCCGGCTACTCCTCGATCTCGATGTGCGTCGGGTCCAGGACTCGGCGCAGGAACTCCTTGGTGCGGGCCTGGGTGGGTGCGGAAATGACCTGCTCGGCCACGCCTTCCTCCACCACCACGCCGCCGTCCATGAACACCACGCGGTCGGCTACTTCGCGGGCGAAGCCCATCTCGTGGGTCACCACCAGCATGGTCATGCCCTCCTTGGCCAGGTTCCGCATGACCGAGAGGACATCGCCCACGGTCTCGGGGTCCAGCGCGGAGGTTGGCTCGTCAAAGAGCATCAGCTCGGGGTTCATGCTGAGCGCCCGGGCGATCGCAACACGCTGCTGCTGGCCGCCGGAAAGCTGGTCCGGGAAACGGTCGGACAGGTGGCCCAGGCCCACGCGGTCCAGGTTGTGCTGGGCAACCTTGTCGGCGTCTTCCTGTGACCGCTTCAGGACCTTCGTCTGCGCGATGGTGCAGTTCCGCTTGGCGTCCAGGTGCGGGAACAGGTTGAACTGCTGGAACACCATGCCCACCTTGCGGCGCATTTTGTCGATGTCCACGTCGGGGTCGGTAGCTTCGAAGCCACCTACGTGGATGGCGCCCTCGTTGGGCTGCTCCAGGAGGTTGACGCAGCGCAGGAGGGTGGATTTGCCGGAGCCGGACGGGCCGATCAGGCACACCACTTCGCCGGGGGCCACGTCCAGGCTGATGCCCTTGAGGACCTCGTTGGACCCGTAGGATTTGCGCAGGTCTTTGATGGACACGCCAGCGGCATGGACGGGACCCGTGTGATTGCGGGAGTGAATTACGACGTCGTTCATGACTGTCCTGCCTATCGCTTGGTCCGCGCGGAGCGGCTTTCGAACTTCCGGGCCAGGAGGCTCAGCGGGATGGTGATGACCAGGTAGAAGGCGCCGGCCACGAGGAGCGGCGTCAGGCCCGCGCCCAGGCTGGAGATACCGTCGCGGCCGAACTTGGTGAGCTCGTACTGCGATGCCGTGAGGCCCAGGACGTAGATCAACGAGGAGTCCTTGGTCAGCAGGATGACCTCGTTGGTCAGCGGCGGGAGGACAATCTTAAAGGCCTGCGGAATGACGATGGACACCATGGCCCGCCACTGCGGCATGCCCAGCGACCGTGCGGCCTCGAGCTGCCCCTTGGGCACAGCCTGCAGGCCGGCGCGGAGGGTTTCGGCGATATATGCCGAAGCCACCATACCCAGTGAGATCATGACGATCAGGGTGACGTTCCACTGAACGCCGAAGGCGAGGGGGACACCGTAGCCGAAGGCGATGAACACCAGCAGTGCCGGGACGCCGCGGAAGAATTCGATGTAGCCGGTGGCGATCCAGCGGTACAGCGGGAAGCTGGACAGCTTCATCAGGGCCAGCAGCAGGCCGCCGGAGAGGCCCACGACAAAGCCAAGGAACGTGTAGATCAAGGTGTTCTTGAGGCCCACCAGGAAGATGTCCGGGAACATTGGGCCGATCTTGCCGAAGTTGAAGACACTGGTGCCGATGGTCTTCCAGTCGGTGGCCAGAGCCAGCGCGGCCACGGCCACAACGAAGATGCCGATCTGGACATACAGGCTTACTCTGGCCCGTTGACGTGCGGTCATTGCCATGGGGTGCTCACATTCATTTGCGTGGCTGAGGCCCCGGACGGGCTGCAGTGCAGTCCGTGCGGGGCCCCAGCGGCGTGGTTCTCAGGGCTGTGAAGATCAGTCCGGGGTGCCCGGCTACTTGGCGGTCTCGCCGAACCAGGTGGTTTCGAACTTCTTCAGGCTGCCGTCGCCGGTCAGGCGCTTCAGGGTTCCGTTGACCTTCTCGGCCATGGCGGTGTTGCCCTTCTTGATGGAGATGCCCAGCTTCTCGCCCGTGGCGTAGTCATCCACACGCTCGAACTTGGCGTCATCCTTGATGGCGTAGGCCAGGATTGACTGGTTGCCCAGGGCAGCGTCGATGGTACCGGCCTGGAGAGCCTGGACCAAGAGGCCGCTGTCCTCGAACTGCTGGGCGTCGATGCCGTTTTCCGCCGCGTACTTTGCGCCGGTGGTGGCCTGCTGGACGCCCACTTTTTTGCCCTTGGCGCTGTTGATGTCCGTGATCCCGGACGCCGTGGTGGCCACGAGGGTGAGGTCATCGTCCATGTACGGGTCGGAGAAGTCCATGACCGACTTGCGGACATCCGTGATGGAAATCGAGGAGATGGAGAGGTCGCAGCCGGTGAGGGCGGTTCCGGTCTCGATGGCCTCGAAGGAGCTGTCCACGATGCTCAGTTCGGCGCCGAGATCCTTGGCTACTTCATTGGCGATATCGATGTCGAAGCCAACGATCTTGCCGTCCTTCTGGAATTCGAAGGGCTCGTAGGGGACGTCGGAGCAGACAGTGAGTTTGCCGGCATTGATGAGCTGGATGCCGCCCTCGGTCGCTGCCGGGGTAGTGCTGCCGCCGCAGGCAGTGAGGGTGAGTGCGCCGGCGGCCAGGATTGCTGCTGCCTTGGCGGCGAACTTGGCCTGGGCCAGGGACTTGAGCTGCATGTTCTTTACCTTTTGTTGCAGGGGTGTGCGGTACTAAATCGGTTCATAGTGTATCGCCGAATGAGAGATGTGCATCACACGAAACTTAGTTTCACTATTGGATAACTAAATCACAGCCTAAATCAAGACCCGGGAGGCCGCCCATGTCTGGCATTCCGGACACCCCGCCCATGTAGCTCGCACTTGACGTCGTGAAAACGCGGTTTCGCGACGTTAAGTGCCAGTCAGTTGGGCGGGGCCTAGTTGGAAATCCCCAGCGACTCCAGCATCGGCCGGAACTTCGCCCACGTCTCCGCCAGCTCGGCGGCCGGCTGGGAGCCATCCACTATGCCGCAACCGGCATATAACCGCACGGTATGCGGATCCTCAATCACTGCGCCACGCAGGGCGATGCCCCATTCGCCATTCCCGGCAGCGTCGAGCCAGCCCACCGGCCCTGCGTACGGGCCGCGGTCCAGGTGTTCAAGCTTGCGGATCAGGGCGCCGGCCACCAGCGTGGGCGTGCCGCAGACCGCGGCCGTGGGATGCAGCGCGTTGATCAGCGCGAGGCACGTGGGCACGTGGCCCTCCACTTCGGCGAGTTCCGCTTTGACGTCCGACGCCAGGTGCCATACGTTCGGCAGCTCCAAAATAAACGGCTCGTCGTGCGCATTCATGGCCTCGGAGAACGGCGCCAGCTGCGACGTCAGCGACTGGATCGCGATCTCGTGCTCGTGCCGCTGCTTCTCGGATCCGGCCAGCACCCGCTCGGCGTAATCCATGGGAATCCCGGACTCGCCATGCGCATCGCGGCGGTCCAGCGTCCCGGCCAGCACGCGCGCCTGGGCGGTGCGGCCTTCCACCTGGATCAGCATCTCCGGGGTGGCGCCCACAAGCCCGTCCACGCCATACGTCCAGCATTCGCGGTACCGCACGGCGAGCTCGCGCAACACCTGCGCGGCGTTCACGCCCGACGGCACCGTGGCCACAATGTCCCGCGCCAGCACCAGTTTCTCCAGCGCACCCGTCCGGATCTCCGCCACGCCGGCGGCGACGGCGGCCATCCAGGCTTCTTCACTGAGCGAGCCGGTGTGCAGGGTGGCCCCGTCGGCGGAAGGCAGAGGACGCTCGACGGCGCCGGCCTCACCACCGGCGGGGACGTCGCCGGGGGCGTTGCCACCGCTCAGCCAGCCGGCCAGGGCGGCGAGGGCGCCCGCCTCGGTGAGTTCGCCGTCGTCGAACGTTAGCTGGGTGAGCCAGTACCGGCCGTCGCGGACACCCACCACGATCTCGGGCACAATCAGCCGCGATACATGGGTGGACTTCTTGGAAAACGCGAAGGAGCCGAAAGCCACCGGGCCGGTGCCGGGCAGCTCCACGGAGTCAGTTATGTCCGCTTCGAGGACCAGATGGCGCCACCAGATGTCCGCTTCGAGGAAGCGTTCAGGGCCGGTGGCCGTGAAGCGGGCGATCTCGCCGAATCCCACCAGGCCGGCTTCGCGGCGGGTCCAGCAGAGGACGTCGTCCCGGACCAGGAACTGCGGCAGTCCGCCGGCAGATGCGTTGCCATCCAGGGGGACTGTGAGGGTGCGGAACGTGCTCGTCATGATGAGACAACATTACTCCCGCGGGTGGTGCGGAAGTCTCAGGACTCAGACCCGGGCAGGGCGGCCCGTGCGTCGCTCGGGGCCGGAAGGGGCGGAGAACAGCCCGGGCCGTGCGGCGCGCATGCTCGTGACGTCAACCAGGACAAAGCGCAGGTGGCTGCGCAGGCAGTCTTCCGCGGCGGAAAGGTGGCCGGCGAGGATCGCGTCCAGCACCTGGCGGTGGTCGGCGGCGTACTCCGTGATGCCGCGGTAGCCGCTGAGCCCCAGGTACCGGGCGCGGTCCAGATGGCCCTTGGCGTTGGAAACGGTGGCCCAGGCTGTTTCGTGGCCGGCGATGGCCAGCAGGGTCCGGTGGAAGTCCTCGTCCAGCGGGTAGAACTCCTCGCGGGTGGTGCAGGCGTCCTGCCGGTCCAGGAGTTCGTAGAGCGCGGCTGCATTTTCAGGGGTGATGTTGCGGGCGCAGTCAGCCAGCGACGCCACCTCGATGGCCTCGCGGATGAACTGGGCCTGCGCCACGATATCCGGATCGAGGTAGGTCACGTAGATGCCGCTCTGCGGGCGGACCTCCACGAGCCCTTCCTGCGCGATGAGCATCAGGGCCTCCCCCGCCGGCGTCACACCCGCCAGGCGGCGGTCGCCGAGCCGCTCGCGGTGGCGATCCACGCCGTTGCCCGGGCCGGCAGCCTCGCCGGCAAGGACGTTCTGGTCAACGGTGCCGGGCCGATCGGCGCGCTGCTGGTGGCCGCCGCCCGGCGCGCCGGCGCGGCCAGCGTCATCGCCAGTGATCTCTCGGAGACCTCGCTGGCGATCGCCAAACGGATGCGAGCCGACGGCGTCGTGCTGGTGGGTTCCGGCGCGCAGCTTCCCGAGGCGGATGTTGCGTTCGAGGCCGCCGGCGCTGCCCGCGTCCTGGGCGGTGTCCTCGCGGCCGTGCGCCGCGGCGGCGTCGTGGTCCAGGTGGGCAACCTGCCGGCCGGGCCCGTGACGGCCGAGCTCGCCGCACTCGTCTTCCGGGAGGTTGATTACCGCGGGGGACCTTCCGCTTCGCGGACGAACTGGATGAGGCCCTCGCGTACCTGGCGGATGGGCTGGACGTTGAGCCGTTGCTGACGCACACGTTCGACGCCGGTGACGTGGCCGAGGCGTTTGCCGTGGCTTCGGACCGGGGGACGGCCTCGTCGAAAGTCCTTCTCAAGTTTGTCTGAGACAATTGCATGGTGAACCGAGCATCCTTGGAAAAGCGTCCGGACGAAGTAGCCACGATGTTTGACGACGTCGCACCTAAGTACGACGTCGTCAACGATGTCCTCTCCATGGGGCAAACCCGCCGCTGGCGCAGGATCGTGGTGGACGCCATGGACATGAAACGGGGCCAGCGGGTGCTGGACCTGGCCGCGGGAACCGGCACCTCCAGCGAGCCATATGCCGATGCAGGCATAGATGTCATCGCCTGCGATTTCTCCCTTGGCATGCTCAAGGTGGGCAAGCGCCGCCGCCCGGACATCAACTTCGTTGCCGGCGATGCCACCAACCTGCCGTTCGCTGACAACAGCTTCGACGCCAGCACCATTTCGTTCGGGCTGCGCAATGTCAACGAGCCCAAGGTGGCGCTGGCCGAGATGCTCCGCGTGACCAAGCCGGGCGGCAAGCTGGTCATCGCCGAATTCTCTCAGCCCGTGGTTCCGCTGTGGCGCACCATGTATACGGAATACCTCATGCGCGCCCTGCCGGCCATCGCCGTCAAGGTGGCCTCCAACCCGGACGCCTACGTCTACCTCGCCGAGTCCATCCGCGCCTGGCCCGACCAGGACCACCTGGCTGCCTGGCTGCAGGAATCCGGCTGGGAAAAGGTCACGTACCGCAACCTGACCGGCGGGATCGTGGCCGTGCACCGTGCCACCAAGCCGCTGGAATCAACGCCCGAGGGCGCCGCGGAGGCCATCGCCGCACACAAGGGCCCCGTGGCCAAGCTCCGCCGAAACATCCAGCGCTGACCTGTGAATGTTCTGATCGTCGGCGCGGGGCCAGCCGGTTCCACCGCCGCGTACTACCTTGCCAAGGCCGGCATCAGCGTGACCGTCCTGGAGAAAACCAGCTTCCCGCGCGAGAAGGTCTGCGGCGACGGCCTCACCCCGCGGGCAGTACGCGAAATCCAGAAGCTCGGCCTGCCGCACCCTGAAGCGGACGGCTGGCGCCGGAACAAGGGCCTGCGCCTGATCGCGGGCGGCCGCACTATTGAGCTGCCCTGGCCCGAGGTTTCCGACTTTCCGCAGTACGGCCTCATCCGTACCCGCCTGGGCTTCGACGAGGAACTTGCCCGCCACGCCCAGGCTGCCGGCGCCGAAATCCTCGAGCGTAACAGCGTCACCGAAGCCCTGCGGTCTGAAGACGGCCGCGTGACCGGTGTCCGCGTAGCGCTCCTGGACGAGTCCGGACGCAAGACGGGGGAGTCACGCGACTTCAGTGCCGACGTCGTACTCGCCGCAGACGGCAACTCCACGCGAACCGCCGTGTCGCTGGGCATTCACAAGCGGGACGACCGCCCCCTCGGCGTCGCCGTCCGCACCTACTTCACGTCCCCCCGGCACAACGACGACTGGATGGAAGGCTGGCTGGAACTCCCCGGCCGCGACGGAAAACTGCTCCCCGGCTACGGCTGGGTGTTCGGCGTCGGCGACGGCACCTCCAACGTGGGCCTGGGCATCCTGAACTCGTCCAAGGATTTCGGCAAGCTCGACTACAAGCAGGTCCTGCGCGAATGGACCGCCGGCATGCCCGCCGACTGGGGCTTCACCCCCGAAAACCAGGTGGGCGAAATCCGCGGCGCCGCGCTGCCCATGGGCTTCAACCGCACCCCGCATTACTCGCCCGGCCTGCTCCTACTGGGCGACGCCGGCGGCATGGTCTCCCCGTTCAACGGCGAGGGCATCTCCTACGCGATGGAATCGGCGCGGTTCGCGGCCGAGTTCATCATTGACGCGTCCGCCCGTTCCTCTGCTGCGGGGGCAATGTACGACGCCGACGCGCACCTCGCGGGGTACGCGGACTATGTGCGGGGGCAGTGGGGATCGCACTTCACGCTGGGCCGGGCATTTGCCGCGCTGATTGGAAAACCCGCCGTTATGAAGCTCGCGCTGCGGACCGGGATGCCCATTCCCGTGCTGATGCGCTTTGTGGTGCGGCTGCTCGCAAACCTGACCGACCCGGCCGCGAAAGGCTTCGAGGACCGGGCCATCCGCGTCCTGGAATCGCTGGTTCCGGCCACCTCCAACACCCCACCGGCAACGAACCAGCGGTATCCGCAACAAAAAGTTAGGGTTAACCAGTGACTAACTCCGCAGACCACAGCTGGACGCACGCCGGGCACGGCCTGCCGGACTCCGAACCCAGCCTCAATACCACCGCCATTGCCACGGGACTGCAGCTGCCCGCCGGCTTTGCGGCCATCGCGGAGGACGCCGAGCTGGGCCCCGCCATCACCAATAACCTGGCCCGCGTGGAGAAGAAGCTCCGCGAGGCCATTGCCAACTCCGATCCGCTGGCTGATGCAACGTCGCGTCACCTCGTGGAAGCCGGCGGCAAGCGTATCCGGCCTCTGCTGACGCTGCTGTGCGCCCACCTTGGCGACGCCTCACTGCCTGCCGTCGTGCAGGCGGCCGTGGTGGTGGAGCTGACACACCTGGCAACGCTGTACCACGACGACGTCATGGACTCGGCCCCGTTCCGCCGCGGCGCCCCCACGGCCCACGAGGTCTGGGGAAACTCCGTGGCGGTCCTCACCGGCGACCTCATCTTTGCCCGCGCGTCCATCTTGGTGTCCGAGCTTGGTTCCCGTGCGCTGGGCATCCAGGCGCGGACGTTCGAGCGGCTGTGCCTGGGCCAGCTGCACGAGACTGTGGGCCCGCGCCCGGACGAAGATCCGGTGGAGCACTACCTGTCCGTCATCGCGGACAAGACCGGGTCCCTGGTGGCCGCGTCGGGCCAGCTCGGTGCCATCTTCGCCGGTGCCGACGAGGCCTACGAGGACCTGCTGGTGGAGTACGGCGAGAAGGTGGGCGTGGCCTTCCAGCTCGCCGACGACGTCATTGATGTCACCGGCGTCAAGGTGAAGTCCGGCAAGTCCCCGGGTACGGATCTCCGCGAGGGGGTGCCCACGCTGCCCGTGCTGTTCCTGCGGCGCGATGCTGCGGCCGGTGACCAGTCCGCCGTCGAACTCTTGGAGCTCATTGATGGGGACCTGACCTCCGACGCTGCCTTGGCTGCCGCCGTGGCCGGGCTGCGCGAGCACCCCGTCACTGCCGAGTCCTGGGTGGTTGCCCGCCGCTGGGCCGACGAAGCCATTGCGGCACTGGCGCCGCTTCCGGAGGGTGTTGTGAAGTCCTCGCTGTCCAACTTCGCCCTGGCTGTGGTGGACCGCGCCAGCTGATTCTCTTCTCTTGCAGCGGGGCCTCGGCCGGGTTGAACCTTGCCGGGGCCCTCGCTTTTTGCTTGGGGGAGCTCGTTAAATGCAATAGCCCCGGTTCTCAGCAACGAAACGAATCACACGTTGCGTCGAACCGGGGCTATATCTCCGTTCGCATCAGACCCGCCGGAGGCGTTTAGCGGATCCGTTAACAGTCTATGACAGCTTTGTCACAGGATGCAAGCCTGCTGTTACTGCGCGTGTCACAGGCTACTTCGTCCTTCGTGGGGCACATTGCGGCGTCCGATAGGCCTTCCGGGCTCAAGAGACGGCGTGTCCGTGTCGAAGTGCCCCGCGACGGCCGCGTTGTCCACATGCGCCACCTTGGGTCTGCCCTTTGCCGTGGTCCACGTGCACCGTGGAGTAATGGATATTGAGACTTTTCTCGGCGCGCGGGCAGGCGTAGCCCGGGCCTCGACGCTCCGAGAGGCCGGATTTTCCCGAATTTCCCTCGACAAAGCACTGGCGGCCGGGCGAATTGTGCGGATTCGACGAGGCATCTACAGCATGCCGCGAGAGGCAGGCGTGTTCGGGCTGGCGCTGCAGCACAACGCTCTGCTGACATGTCTGTCGGCCGCCCCCACGTACCAGCTGTGGACGATAAATGACGCTGGTCCCGTGCACCTCAGTCCAGGGCATAAGCGGACACCGCCGGGGACGCTGACCCACGGCCGATGTCTCCACCCGTCCCACTCATGGCTGCCGGTGGCCGGCCTGGCCGATGTCCTGATTCACTCGTTGCGTTGTTTGCCGGCAGTGGAATCGTTGGTCATGCTTCAGTGCGCAGCCCAGCAGGGCGACATCAGCCTGGACTTCTTGCGGCGGAAGCTCCCCGGAAACCGGAACGCCCGCGCCAGGGCCGTTCTGGACATGGTGATCCCTCGGGCGGATTCCATCCTGGAGGTGCTGGCCGACTACCATTTCCGGCGTGCGGGCCTCCATGTCCGAAGGCATGTAGAACTTCCAGGGGTTGGGGAGGTGGACTTTCTTATTGAGGAGTGTGTCGTGGTGGAAACCGACGGCGACACTCATCTCGAGCCCAGGCAGGTCAAAAAGGACCGAAAGCGCAACAATGCCACAGTCATCGGCGGACGGCTTGGCCTCAGATTCGGCTATGACGACGTTGTCTATCACCCTGAGCGGATGGTGGGCCAGGTGTTGGCAGTACTGGAACTGTCGCGGCAGGGGGCTTTCGGTGCGAGGTGAGTCGCGCCGTCGTGGGGCACTTTGGGCGACGTAGCCGAGTAAACCGGCTCAGCGCGCGGCGTGTCCGTGTCGAAGTGCCCCGTTTAGGCCGCGCGGGCCAGCGGGAAGCCTAGTTTTCTTCTTCGTCGTTGAAGGCCCACTCGAACATGTCGAAGACGAACTCGGAGAAGGTGCCTTCTTCGCTCTTCCACTGGCCGCGGGCGTTGTTGCGGCGGTACACGATGGGGTCCGGGATGCCGAGGTCGCCCACACGGAAGCCCCAGGTGAACTGTTCTTCCTCGTCCTCGAGGAACATCAGGAAGCCTTCGTCATCCACTTCCAGCTCCTCGGGATCCCAGAAGTAGTGGTACGCCTCCATGATGTCCTCGCAGCCGCCCACCGCCAGGTAAAACTCGCGCAGGACCAGGGGAACCTGGAACTGGTGTTCGGCGAGGGCCGCGTCCAGTTCGTCCGCAGGCAGGCCATCTTCTTCCTGCCATTCGTCCTCGAGATAGGTCGGAACAAGCGCGCGGAACTTCTCGAGGAACATGTCAGTCATGCTCATATCCTAGCTAACTGCGGCCTGCTCCCGAGCCGCTGCCGAAGCCGCCACCGGGGGTCCCGCCGCCGGAGCCCCGCCGGTGCCAGCCGTGCACGGCGAGTGGAACATACCAGGACCGGCGCCAGGCAACCACACGGAAAGCGAACACCACGGCCGCCACCGCACATGCTGTCAGCACGTTGAAGGCCCCGGTGACCCAGAGCAGAGCAGTCAACGCTGCCCCGCTGAAGGCCGGCAGCGCGTAGAGGTCGCGGGGGTTGAACAGCTGGGGCACCTCGTTCGCGGTGATGTCACGCAGCAGGCCGCCGCCCACGGCTGTGGTCACGCCGAGCAGCATGGCGGCCACCGGATTCATCCCCAGGGCCAGGGCCTTCAGCGTTCCGGTGATGCAGAAGAGGGCCAGCCCGCCGGCGTCGAACAGCACCAGCAGCGAGGTGTATCGCTGCACGCTGGAGTATAGGAAGTACACCAGGACGGTGGCCAGCACCGGGGGCACCAAGTAGGCGGGGTTGGAGAAGGCGGCCGGCGTGGTGTTGAGGATGATGTCGCGGATGACGCCGCCGCCGAGGGAGACCAGTGACGCCAGCAGCAGCGACCCCACCAGATCGAACTGCTTCCGTGCCGCCAACAATGACCCGGAGACGGCGAAGAAGAAAACTCCGGCCAGGTCCAGCCACACCAGGTCGATGTCGAACGGCAAAGTGTCGAACGGCGATGTCATGAGGCGTCCCGGCGGTTTCATGGTGGGCGGACAGGGCGGCTCCAACGTTACGCTAGCCCCTATGAACAACCCGATCATGATCGCCTGCGCCCATGGGACTTCCAGCACACAGGGCGCGGCGGAGGTCAACGCCCTGCGCACAGCCATCGCCGCCTTGCGCCCGGGCCTGGACGTTCGCGAGGCCTACGTGGACGTCCAGCAGCCGGACCTCGTGGACGTGGTGGAAGGCCTGCCCGAAGAGGACAAAGCCGTCGTGGTGCCCCTGCTGCTGAGCGTCGGATATCACGTCAAGGTGGACATCGCCCGGGCCGTGAAAAGCCGTCCGGGCAGCCTCGCCGCAGCGCCGCTCGGCCCGGACCCGCGGCTCGCGGCACTGCTGGACCAGCGCCTCCGGGAGGCCGGCGTCACGGACCGTGACGCGATTGTCCTCGCCGCCGCAGGGTCCTCCAATCCCAACGCCGCCGTCAGCGTGGAAGAGCTCGCCGACCAGCTCAGGGCGCTGCGGCGCAACCGGATTCTGCCCGCGTACGGTGCCTCTGCGAAGCCGTCCGTGCCCGACGCCGTCGCCATTCTTCGGCTGGAACTGGCCGGGGGCGCGGGGGCGGGGGAGTCCGCGGGGGCCGTGGACGACGGCGGCCGCGTGGTGATTGCCTCTTACCTCCTCGCGCCGGGGTTCTTCCACGACCAGCTGGCCAAGGCCGGCGCCGATCTCGTAACGGAACCACTGCTGCCGTCCCCGGTGCTTGCCGAGATCGCGCTGGAACGGTTCGACGCCGCCGTCGTACACGGTCAATAGCCGCCCGCCGGGAAACCGCAACCAAGCACAGCGCGTGGCCTTCTTCAAGGCTCTTCGGCGGTTCGTGACGAATTGTTTCCCTAGGTGACTTCCCGTTTCCGGACCTTTGTGACGCGCTTCGGCAGGCACCTACAGTCGATGCATGACTGATACAGCTCTAGCCGGAGCGTCCGTGGACCCCGCCGCCGCCAAGCGCCCTGCACGCGCCTCCCGCCCCGCCGCCAAGCCGCACGGGCAGTGGAAGGTCGACGGTAAGACCCCGCTGAACGCCAACGAAACCTGGAAACAGGAAGACGACGGCCTCAACGTGCGCGAGCGTATCGAGACCATCTACTCCAAGGACGGCTTCGACGCCATCCCCAGCCAGGACCTCCATGGCCGCTTCCGCTGGTGGGGCCTGTACACCCAGCGCAAGCCCGGAATCGACGGCGGCAAGACCGCCACGCTCGAGCCGCACGAGCTGGAAGACAAGTACTTCATGCTCCGGGTCAGGATCGACGGCGGGGCGCTCACCACCGAGCAGCTGCGCGTCATCGGCCAGATTTCCGTTGATTTCGGCCGGGATTCCGCCGACCTCACGGACCGCCAGAACATCCAGCTGCACTGGATCCGGGTGGAGGACATCCCCGAGATCTGGAACCGGCTTGAAGGTGTTGGCCTCTCCACCACCGAGGCCTGCGGCGACGTGCCCCGCGTCATCCTGGGCTCGCCCGTGGCCGGCATCGCCAAGGACGAGATCATCGACCCCACGCCGCTTATCGCGGAGCTGGGCGAGCGTTTCATCGGCAACCCGCTGCTGTCCAACCTGCCGCGCAAGTACAAGACCGCCATCACCGGCCACCCCAGCCAGGACGTGGTGCACGAGATCAACGACTTCGCCCTGGTAGGCGTCCGCCACCCCGAACTAGGCGTCGGCTACGACCTCTGGGCCGGCGGCGCGCTGTCCACCAACCCGATGCTCGGCAAGCGCCTCGGTGCCTTTGTGAAGCCCGAGGAAGCCGCCGAAGTATGGCTCGGCGTCACCAGCATCTTCCGCGACTACGGTTACCGCCGCATGCGCACCAAGGCCCGCCTGAAGTTCCTGATGGCTGACTGGGGTCCGGCGAAATTCCGCCAGATCCTCGAGGATGAATACCTGGGCTACAAGCTAGCCGACGGTCCCGCCGCGCCCAAGCCCACCACGCCGGGCGACCACATCGGTGTGCATGAGCAGAAGGACGGCAAATTCTTCATCGGCGCCACCCCGCTGGCCGGCCGCCTGTCCGGCGCCCAGTTGATCAAGCTCGCGGACACCCTTGAGGCCCGCGGCTCATACCGCCTGCGCACCACGCCGCACCAGAAACTCGTAGTGCTGGATGTTGCCAAGGACCACGTGGAACCGCTGGTTGCCGAGCTAGACGCCCTGGGCCTCTCCGCACGCCCGTCCGTGTTCCGCCGCGGCACCATCGCCTGCACCGGCATCGAATACTGCAAGCTGGCCATCGTGGAAACCAAGGTCACGGCCGCCACCGCCGTCGCTGACCTGGAACGCCGCCTGGCGGACCTCGCGGAGTCCGGCGAACTGCCGCACGCGCTGTCCCTGCACATCAACGGCTGCCCCAACTCCTGCGCCCGCATCCAGACCGCGGACATCGGCCTGAAGGGCATGATGCTGCCAACGCCCGACGGCGACCCCTCCCCGGGTTTCCAGGTCCACCTGGGCGGCGGGCTGGCTTCCAACAGCCGCGAAGAGGCTGGTTTGGGACGCACCGTCCGCGGCCTGAAGGTGTACGTCGAGGACCTGCCGGACTACGTGGAACGCGTTGTCCGCACGTTCGTGGCCCAGCGCGCCGAAGGCCAGACCTTCGCCGAGTGGGCCCACGCAGCAGACGAGGAGGCCCTCCAGTGACAACGGCACTCCGCACCCACGACGAGCTGAAGGCCATCGCCGAGTCCGGCGCTGCCGAGCTCGGCTGGGACGCCCCCGCCCGCGACGTGATCGCCTGGGTGGAGCGCAACTTCGACCTCTCAGCGGTCGCCGTCGCATGCTCCATGGCCGACGCCGTCCTTCCGGCTCTGGTCGCGGACCAGATGCCCGGCGTCGACGTCTTGTTCCTGGAGACCGGTTACCACTTCCCGGAAACCTATGCCACGCGTGACGAGGTGGCCGCGAACCTCCGCGTCAACGTGGTGGATGTGCTGCCTGAGAACACCGTGGAACAGCAGGACCGGCTCCTGGGCAAGGATCTTTTTGCCCGCGACGCCGCCCAGTGCTGTGCCCTCCGCAAGGTGGCCCCGCTGCGCCGCACGTTGGCCGGCTACGAACTCTGGTTCACCGGCGTCCGCCGCGACGAGGCTCCCACCCGGACGAACACCCCGCTGGTGACCTGGGACGAGGTCAACGGCCTCGTCAAGGTCAACCCTGTGGCCGCGTGGACGTTCGACCAGCTGGTCCAGTACTCCGACGACAACCTCCTACCCGTCAACCCGCTGCTTTCCCAGGGTTACCCCTCCATTGGCTGCCAGCCCTGCACCCGCAAGGTGGCGCCTGGAGACGACCCCCGCGCCGGCCGCTGGGCAGGCACCGACAAGACAGAATGCGGACTACACGTATGAGCACTTTCCTAACTGAGGAGACCACCCAGGTGACTGAAGCCGCCGTATCCACGCGCCTCTCCAGCCTGGACGCCCTCGAGTCCGAAGCGATCCACATCATTCGCGAAGTTGTGGCCGAGTTCGAGAAGCCGGCGCTGCTGTTCTCCGGCGGCAAGGACTCCGTGGTGATGCTGCACCTGGCCACCAAGGCCTTCTGGCCGGGCAAGGTCCCGTTCCCCGTGCTGCACGTGGATACGGGCCACAACTTCCCCGAGGTCATCGACTTCCGCGACCGCACCGTGGAGCGCCTGGGCCTCAAGCTCGTCGTCGGCTCCGTTCAGGAGTTCATCGACCGCGGCGAACTGGCCGAGCGCGCCGACGGCACCCGCAACCCGCTGCAGACCGTCCCGCTGCTGGACGCCATCTCGCAGAACAAGTTCGACGCCGTCTTCGGCGGCGGCCGCCGTGACGAGGACAAGGCCCGCGCCAAGGAGCGCATCCTGAGCCTCCGCGACGAATTCGGCCAGTGGGACCCGCGCAATCAGCGCCCCGAGTTGTGGAACCTCTACAACGGCCGCCACACCGTGGGCCAGCACGTCCGCGCGTTCCCCATCAGCAACTGGACCGAGCTGGACATCTGGCGCTACATCGAACGCGAGAACATCGAGCTGCCGGGCCTGTACTACGCCCACGACCGGGAAGTATTTGCCCGCGACGGCATGTGGCGTGCGGTGGGCGAAGTTTCGCAGCCGCTGCCGCACGAGGAAGTCATCGTCAAGACCGTCCGCTACCGCACCGTGGGCGACATGTCCTGCACCGGTGCGGTTGAGTCGGACGCAGCCACCGTGAGCGACGTCGTGATCGAAGTTGCCGCCTCCACCATCACCGAACGTGGCGCCACCCGTGCAGATGACCGCATCTCCGAGGCAGCCATGGAAGACCGCAAGAAGGATGGTTACTTCTAAATGAGCACCGACACATTGGCCGCCGAGCTGGAAACGGCCCTGCCCACCACCCTTTTCCGTTTCGCCACCGCCGGATCGGTCGACGACGGGAAGTCCACTTTGGTGGGCCGCCTCCTGCACGACTCCAAGGCGATTCTTGCTGACACGCTCGACGCCGTTGCCCGCACCTCCGCGGACCGCGGCTTTGGGGGACCCGGCGCAGCCGGTGTGCAAGCGATCGACCTGGCCCTCCTGACCGACGGCCTGCGCGCCGAGCGGGAGCAGGGCATCACTATCGACGTGGCGTACCGCTACTTCGCCACGGACCAGCGCAGCTTCATCCTGGCCGACTGCCCCGGGCACGTTCAGTACACCAAAAACACGGTGACGGGCGCGTCCACGGCGGATGCCGTCGTCGTACTCATTGACGCCCGCAAGGGTGTCCTGGAGCAGACGCGCCGGCACCTGTCCGTGCTGCAGCTGCTGCGAGTGGCGCACGTGATTGTGGCCGTGAACAAGATCGACCTGGTGGACTTCAGCGAGTCCGTGTTCCGTGAAATCCAGGCCGATGTGCAGCAGGTGGCCCGCGAACTGGGCATCGGCTCCGCCGAGCTGGGCAGCGCGGACCACATCGATGACCTGCTGGTGATCCCGGTGTCCGCCCTCGACGGCGACAACGTGGTGGACCGTTCCGAGCGCACCCCCTGGTACGACGGCCCGGCCCTGTTGGAGGTCCTCGAGACTCTGCCGGCCGCGGACGAGATCGACAC
The DNA here is from genome assembly GCF_002929755.1 of Arthrobacter sp. 4R501. Taxonomy (NCBI): domain Bacteria; kingdom Bacillati; phylum Actinomycetota; class Actinomycetes; order Micrococcales; family Micrococcaceae; genus Arthrobacter; species Arthrobacter sp. 4R501. The sequence continues at coordinate 65,140 of NZ_PJIW01000008.1, forward strand.
GCAGCTGGAGAGCTTCCGTTTCCCCGTGCAGCTGGTCATCCGGCCACAGGGTGCGCTGGCTCCCGACGCCGTTGCCGGTGGCCTGGACGTGGAGGCCTACCGCGACTACCGCGCGTATGCCGGCCAGATCACCGAGGGTTCGGTGAAGGTGGGGGACTCCGTATCAGTTCTGACGCCCGGCCAGGCTGCCCGCACCACCACGGTGACCGGTATTGATTTCGCAGGCGAGTCACTGCGGGAAGCGTTCGCCCCGCAGTCCGTGGCGATCCGCCTGGCGGATGAGTTCGACGTGGCCCGCGGTGACACGATCGCCGCTGCGGGCACCGTCCGCGAGTCCACCGCCGACCTTTACGCCGCGCTGTGCTGGCTGTCGCCGAAGCCGCTGCGGGAAGGTGCCAAGGTGCTGGTCAAGCACGGCACCCGCACCGTCCAGGCGCTGGTCCGCAGCGTCAGCGGCAAGCTGGACCTGGCCACGTTCAAGCTCGAAGGCGCGTCCAGCCTGGAGCTGAACGACATCGGCCACGCGCAACTCCGGCTCGCCGCGCCGCTGCCGCTGGAGAACTACCTGCACCACCGCCGCACCGGCGCGTTCCTTGTCATCGACCCCCTGGACGGCAACACGCTGGCCGCGGGCTTGGTCAAGGACCACCCGGGCGATCATGAGGACGAGCGCTACTCGATCTGAGCCTCAGCTTGAGCTGCCCTGCCCCGCATGACCGGTGTTGCCCCACACCGGTTATGCGGGGCAGAGCCGTTCCTGGGCCTTGCCTCCCATTGCCTGCCGCACCATGATCGTGAGTGGGAGGCCGCGGCGTGGAAACCATCAACCCCAAGCTCATCAGCTGGGCCTCGATCCTGGACGCCAAAACCCGGGAACAGGCGCTGGCCACGTCCACGCTGCCGTTCATCTACCCGCACCTGGCACTGATGCCGGACGCGCACCTGGGCAAGGGCGCCACCGTGGGCTCGGTGATCCCCACCCTGCGCGCCATCATCCCGGCCGCTGTGGGCGTGGACATCGGCTGCGGCATGATCGCCGTGCGGACCCAGTACTCGGTCAAGGACCTGCCCAAGGACCGCAAACGGCTGCGCGAGGACATCGAACGGGCCATTCCGTTGTCCGCCGGGCATAACAACAGGAGCATCCAGCACACTGCCGAACCGCGCCTTGCCGAGCTCCGGACGCTCGCGGCGCAGGCCGGCTTCAACCCGGCCCAGTATCTGGCCAAATGGGAGCTTCAGCTGGGCTCGCTGGGATCGGGCAACCACTTCATCGAGGTCTCGGCCGACGAGACTGACGCCGTCTGGCTGTTCCTGCACTCGGGCTCGCGGGGCGTGGGCAACAAGATCGCGCAGCACCACATCGGCGTCGCCCAGCAGGTCAACCGCAAACGCGGAACGAGGCTGCCCGACCCGGACCTCGCCTACCTGGAGGAGGGTACCAGCGAGTTCGCCCGGTACATCAAGGAACTACGCTGGGCCCAACATTTCGCGCTCCTGAACCGCGAGGAAATGATGGACCGCGTCATTACTCAGTTCGGGCACTGGGTGGGCGGCCATGTCAAGGAGCGCGAGCGGATCAACTGCCACCACAACTTCACGCAGCAGGAGACCCATTACGGCAAGCCCGTGTGGGTATCGCGCAAGGGGGCGATCAGAGCCGAGCACGGCGATCCGGGACTTATCCCGGGGTCCATGGGGACGGCGTCGTACGTAGTGGAGGGGCTGGGGAACCCCGTCTCGCTGAACTCGTCCCCGCACGGGGCCGGGCGCGAGTATTCCCGGACGGCTGCCCGCAAAACATTCTCGCTGGCCGAGCTGAAGACGGCCATGCAGGGCATCGAGTTCCGCGCCACCGAGGCGTTCATCGACGAAATTCCGGCGGCGTACAAGCCGATCGATGTTGTGATGCGGGACGCCGCTGACTTGGTCAAGGTGCGGCACAAACTGCGGCAGCTGATCAACGTCAAGGGGGATTGAGCCGGGCCCGGAATGTGACGCTGCATGAACCCGCGTGACCCCCCGTTTCTGCTTCATTGAATGGGTTTATGTCACTCCCTATGGTGAAACAATGACTAGTTCCAAGCCCGGGATGACCCGTATCGTGGCAGGCGAGAGCGCAGTACCCAAGCGCAAGCGTGCCATCGAGGCGGCCCTGGCGATCGGGCTCGTCTTCCTGATCGCCGCCGGCGCGGTAGTGGCGTCGTCCATTTCGCGTAATACGGCGGCAGAGGCAGCCATCCCGGCGCCCACCCCGGCCGCAGAACTGAAGCTGGGCTATTTCGGAAACCTGACCCATGCCCCCGCCCTCGTGGGCGTGAAGCAGGGGATCCTGGCCCGGAATCTGGGCGACACCAAGCTCAGCACCGAAACTTTCAACGCCGGGCCTGCCGCGATCGAGGCCCTGAACGCCGGCGCCATCGACGCGGCATACATCGGCCCGAACCCGGCCATCAACTCGTTTGTCAAGAGCGAGGGGGAGTCCGTCAGCGTCATCGCGGGCGCCGCCGCCGGTGGCGCGCAGCTCGTTGTGCGTCCCGAGATCACGTCCGCGGCCGAGCTCAAGGGCAAGACGCTGGCCTCGCCGCAGCTCGGCGGAACGCAGGACGTGGGGCTCCGCGCCTGGCTCGGCTCGCAGGGCTACAAAACGAACGTGGACGGCAGCGGCGACGTTTCAATCAACCCCACGGAAAACGCCCAGACACTGAAGCTGTTCCAGGATGGAAAGCTCGACGGCGCGTGGCTGCCTGAGCCGTGGGCGTCCCGTTTGGTGCTGACCGCCGGGGCCAAGGTCCTGGTGGACGAAAAGGACCTCTGGGACGGCTCGCTCTCCGGAAAAGCCGGCCAGTTCCCCACCACCATCCTGATTGTGAACAAGAAGTTCGCCGCCGCGCACCCGGACACCGTGAAAGCCCTGCTGCGCGGCCACGTGGAGTCCGTGGCCTGGCTGAATGACACGCCCGCCGCAGAGAAAACAAGCCTCATCAACGACGCCCTGCAGGAATCGGCAGGCGCGGCGCTTCCCACCGATGTCCTTGACCGAGCCCTGCAGAACGTGGTTTTCACGGTGGATCCGCTCGCGGGAACCTACCCCAAGCTCCTCGAAGACGGGGTGAAAGCCGGCACCACCAAGCAGTCGGACATCACCGGACTGTTCGACCTCCGTGCCCTGAACGAAGTCACCGGGACCGCCGAACGGGTCTCCGCGGCCGGCCTCGGCCAGGACTGACCGCCACCTACCGCACCAACTACTTAAGGACGGGACCATGCCAGTCGTACTGGAAAACCTGGGCAAGCGCTTCGGCGACGGCGCCCCGGTGCTGGACGACGTCAACGCCAATATCGGCGCGGGCGAATTCGTAGCCCTCCTCGGTGCGTCCGGCTGCGGCAAATCCACCCTGCTGAACATCATGGCGGGACTGGAGGTCCCGACGTCGGGCGCCCTTGAAGTACCCAGCGACGGAGCAGCCTTTATGTTCCAGGACGCTGCCCTCTTCCCCTGGCTGACGGCGCGGGAGAACATCGAGCTGGCCCTGAAGCTGCGCGGTGTGGGGAAGGCTGAACGCCGGATCAAGGCCAACGAGCTGCTCGAACTGGTGCACCTCGGCGAGGCGGGGGACAAGCGGCCGCACGAGCTGTCCGGCGGCATGCGCCAGCGCGTGTCACTGGCCCGTGCCCTGTCTCAGGACCGGCAGCTGCTGCTGATGGATGAGCCGTTTGCGGCCCTGGACGCCATCACCCGCGACCTGCTGCACGACGAGCTGGAACGCATCTGGAAGGAAACCGGGCGGACCATCGTTTTTGTGACCCACAACGTCCGCGAGGCCGTGCGGCTGGGCCAGCGTGTGCTGCTGCTGTCGTCCCGGCCCGGCCGTGTGGTCCAGGAATGGGCCGTCACCGAGGAACACCGAACCGACGCCGGCCTGGCCGGACAGCTGACCGGGGTCATCACCGCCCGGCTGCGGGAGGAGATTCGCCGCCATGCCAAATAACCCCACGCCCCTCGCCGAGACCGAACCGGCGGTAGAGCCTCTCGGGGCCAAGCCGGAAACCCGCAAAGTCCACGCCGCCCTGACCCGGACTTCCACCGGACATGAGGACCTGCGCGAGCTCGAGGCCGGGCTGGATTCACTCCAGTCCGACGCCGCGCGCAAGCACCGGATCGACTGGAGCCGGGTGCTCCTGCCCGTCGCCGCACTGGTGGTCCTCGTCCTGATCTGGCAGTTCTACGTCTCCCTGGGCCTCAAACGCCGCGACCTGGTTCCCGGTCCGCTGGACGTCCTGGGCCAGATCGGCGCGCTTTGGGGCGAGGCCAAACTGCAGGAAGCGGTGTGGACCTCGCTGCAGCGCGGGCTGGTCGGGTTCCTGATCAGCGTTGCCATCGCCACGCCGGTGGGGCTGCTGCTGGCCCAGGTTGCGCCGCTGCGCCGTGCCTTCGGGCCGCTGATTTCCGGCCTTCAGGTGCTGCCGTCCGTAGCCTGGGTGCCCGCGGCCATCATCTGGTTCGGCCTCACGGATGCCACTGTCTACTTCGTGGTGTTTATGGGTGCGATCCCGTCCATCATCAACGGGCTGATCTCCGGCGTGGACCAGATCCCGCCGCAGTACCGCCGCGTCGGCACGGTCCTGGGTGCCAACCGTTTCCAGATGGCCGTGCAGATTGTCCTGCCGGCGGCACTTCCCGGATACCTGGGCGGGCTCAAACAGGGCTGGGCATTCTCCTGGCGGTCGCTCATGGCCGCGGAAATCATCGCCGTGGGCGGCACCATCGGCTTCGGCCTCGGCTCGCTGCTTGACCAAGGCCGGGTCCTGTCCGACATGACGGTTGTAATGGCCGCGATCCTGCTGATCCTGGCCGTCGGCATCCTGATCGAGCTGCTGGTGTTCGCGCCGATCGAGAAGCGCCTCCTCCGCAGCCGCGGCCTTCTCGCCGGCAGCACCCGCTGACCCTCCCTCCAACGCGGGGTCAGATCCAGCCCAATAACCACCGTCTATTGGTCCGGATCTGACCCCGCGTTGGTTTTACTGCCCAGCAGAGCCCGACGACGAGTCCCGCCGTCGGGCTCTCTGGTGTGCGGAAACTTTTGATGGCGCCCTGTTTCTGCCGGGTATACCTTGATTACCTCAAGCCTTGCGGGCCTGGATTGCTCTGTGTGAGGGAAATTATGGAATATGCATTGGAACCAGGCAGTGGGGTACTGGCAGGCATCGGATCAACACCGCTTATCGAACTCAGCAAAGTCGTGCCGGCGGGGTCAGCCAGAATTTTAGCCAAGCTTGAGTTCGCGAACCCCACGGGAAGCATGAAGGACCGCATGGCGCTGGCAGCGATAGCGGGAGCCGAAGCGCGGGGCGAGATCACCCCCGGCGACACTGTGGTTGAGTACACGGCGGGGACAACAGGCATCTCCCTCGCCTTGGTTTGTGCCGCCAAAGGCTACGGGCTCCACGTCGTATTTTCCGATGCGTTCAGCGATGAGAAACGCCGGACCATGGAGGCTCTGGGCGGATTTGTGGAAGACGTCCCCAGCGACCATGGACGGATCACGGAGCAACTGATCAAAGCGATGATGGCCCGGGCCGGAGAGCTCAGTGCGCAACCAAACTACTGGGCGTGTGACCAGCTCAACAACAGGGACGCGGTCACAGGCTACCTCGCGCTCGGGGAAGAAGTCTGGCAGCAATCCCACGGCCGGGTGGACGCCTTCGTGCAGTCCGTCGGTACAGCCCACTCCATTCACGGAGTAGCCCGTGCTCTGCGCCTGCACCTGCCTGGGCTGAAGGTCGTAGCAGTCGAGCCGGCTGAGTCTTCCGTACTTTCCGGCGGCCCTACTGGCTCCCACAGGATTGAAGGAATCGGGATCGGGTTTGTGCCGCCCCTTTGGGAACCCGAGGAAGTGGAGGCCATAGAACAGGTCTCGTCCGAGGAAGCGATGGAGATGAGCCGTCGCCTTGCCCACGAGGAAGGCATCTTCGCCGGCACCTCCTCAGGAGGAAATGTTGTTGCGGCCTTGCGTGTAGCTGAACAACTTGGTCCGGACGCGACCGTTGTCACCATCATGGTTGATTCCGGGTTCAGGTATCTGAGCACGGGGCTGTACGGATAGGTCTGCGGTTCCGTGGGTCAGTCAGCTGGCCTGGGAATGGGAGACTGGCTCCATGACTGTCAGCTTCGTATGCCGCACCGCGTCCGCCCTCCCGCGGGAGCGCCTGTTCGATCTCGCCCGCAGCGTTGAAGCGCACCTGGATTCCCAGAAAGCCGCCGGTGAACGGGCCGTAGCCGGGGTCACGTCAGGCCTGATCGGCGAGGGTCAGGAGGTAACCTGGCAGGCCCGGCATTTCGGCGTCCCGCTGAGGATGACCAGCCGCATCACCACACTGGACTTCCCCGGCAGCTTCACGGACGAGCAGGTCAAGGGCCCGTTCAAATCCTTCCGCCACGTCCACGAGTTCGAGGCCACGGCCACCGGCAGCATCATGACTGACCGGGTGGAGTTCACGGCTCCGTTCGGGATCCTGGGCCGGCTGGCGGAGGACCTGGTCCTGCGCCGCTACCTGCAGCGGCTCATCACCGACCGTGGCCGGTTCGTGGCCGGCATTGAAGAATAGACCGCGGTTAAGCCTGAGGGAATGGCGACGGCCCCAGGATCTCGATACCGCCGTTCAGCTGACCTGATTCTCGGATGCGGTCGAAATCCACAACACCTGAATCTTCGCCGTCGATGAGCGGTTCGCTTGCGCCGAAGTAGAAGGCCTGCGCGCCGCCGGGGGTGTGCAGGCACAGCACCCGGGTCCCCTCCTGGAGGACTTTGAATGCGTGCGGGACACCCCTCGGCGCAACGGTTACGCCGCCCGCTGCGACGTGATGCTCCGTGCCGTCCATGTTCATCAGGATCTCGCCGGCGAGCACATACATCGTTTCGTCGGAGTCCGGATGGGTGTGCATCGGCGTCACCTTGTTCAAGCCCATCTCATCTTCGAAGAGCAGGAAGGCCCCCGCGGTGTCTTCCTCCGTGGCCTTCCAGGTCTGCACTCCGCCGCCGAAGAACCAACGCCTGGCCCCTTCGCCTGGCTGCAGGACTACTGCGGACGCTGAGTTCTTCGTCTTCATGGTGATCGCCTCGATAATGGTCGGAAGACTTATGGGACTAACGTCCCATAACAAGGCTGGAGTACCATGAAGAGCATGTCAAGACCCTATATAGACGTCGGCCGCACCGGCCAGAAACGCCGCACCCTTGATGCACTGGTTGCTGCGGCGCGGCAGCTCGTGGCGGACGGCGCCGCGCCTACAGTGGACGATGCCGCGCTGGTCGCCGGGGTCGCGCGCAGCACCGCGTACCGGTACTTCCCAGGGCAGCGGGAACTGCTGGCTGCCGCCCACCCGGAAACTGCCGCCACGTCGTTGCTGCCCGAAAATCCGCCGGCCGACGTCACGGAGCGGCTGGACGCCGTGGTTGAGCAGTTCACCCGGATGATTCTCGAAACCGAAGCGCAGCAGCGGACCATGCTGAGGCTCTCCCTGGAGCAGACGGCCGACGAGCGCCGAAGCCTGCCGCTGCGGCAGGGCCGGGCGATCGCATGGATCGCCGAGGCACTGTCGCCGCTCCAGGGGCAGATGACGGAGGAGGACATCCACCGGCTGGTCCTGGCCATCCGCAGCGCCACCGGCGTTGAATCCTTGGTCTGGCTGACGGACATCGCCGGCCTGAGCCGCGACGAGGCCGTTGCATCGCAGCGATGGACCGCACGCGCCCTGCTCCGCCAGGCCTTGACGCAGGGGCCTCCTCCCGCAGCGGGCTAGCCCCACAGCCGCCGCCGATCTGGGGCACTTCGACACGGACACGCCGGCGATCGAGCCGGCTTTGGCGTTCCTGACGGCCAATGTGCCCCACGATGGCGACCCGGGGCTGCAGCCTCGCCTATGTGACGCAGGGTTACCTTACGTGAACTGGTGTTTCCGCTGCCGTTGTTGGTGAAACTGCGTGGCCCTACCGTTGATTCATGGCAATTCAGGATATTTACCCCACAGCACTGCGGCTGCTCGGCCGCCCCGTGCTGGTGGTGGGCGGCGGCCCCGTGGCCTCCCGCCGCGCCAAAGGGCTGCTCGACGCCGGTGCACAGGTCACCGTCGTGGCTCCCGTTGTCTCCGCCGCGCTCCGCGAACTGTCCGACGCCGGTCTCCTCGCCTGGGAGCCGCGCACTTACCTTCCGTCCGACGTCGACGGCGTCTGGTTCGTCCAGACCGCCACCGGCGATCCCACCGTGGACACCCAGGTCTCAAAGGATGCCGAGGCGCAGCGCATCTGGTGCGTCAATGCCTCCGACCATGAAGCCTCAGCCGCGTGGACGCCCGCCGTTGCCGTGGTTGATGACGTGCAGATCGCCGTGAACGCCGGGGGAGACCCGCGCCGCGCCATGGCCCTGCGTGACGCGGTCGCCACCGCCCTGGAAACCGGCGACCTCCCGCTACGCCGCCGTCGTGCGACTGCTGGCTCCGTAGCACTGGTTGGCGGTGGGCCCGGCGACACCGGCCTCATCACCGTCCGTGGCCGCCGGCTCCTGGGCCAGGCCGACGTCGTGGTGGCAGACCGTCTCGGCCCGCGCGAACTGCTCAACGAACTGGCCCCCGACGTCCGCGTCATCGAAGTGGGCAAGACCCCCGGCCACCATCCCGTACCGCAGGCCGAGATCAACCGGATCCTTGTGGACGAAGCCCTGAAGGGGCACCGCGTGGTCCGGCTCAAAGGCGGCGACCCGTACGTCCTGGGCCGCGGCGGCGAGGAAGCCGAATACTGCCGGCAGCACGGCGTCGAGGTTGAAGTGGTCTCCGGCGTCACGTCCGCGATCTCTGTCCCGGCCGCCGCCGGCATCCCCGTGACGCACCGTGGCCTGGCCAAGGGCTTCAGCGTTGTCACCGGCCATGAAGAGCTGTCCGAGGTCCCCGCCCGGGCAGACCACACCATCGTCCTGCTGATGGGCGTCGCCGCACTCCGCGATTCCGCCGCTGCCCTGGCCGGCGCCGGTTTGCCTCTGGACACTCCAGTTGGCATCGTTGAGAACGGCTATCTGCCGAATCAGCGCGTGACGATCGGCACGCTCGGTTCCATCGCCGACCAGGCGGAAGCCACCGGCGTCGCAAATCCTGCCGTGATTGTGATCGGCGACGTTGTCCGCGTCAGCCCCTTCGCGCCGTCGCACTTCAGGACAGCGGACTACAGCACCACCACCCCGAACAGCCCCCGCACCACCCGAGTTCTAACCCCCTGAAACCCATCGATTGCTCCGCAACTGCCCTTATGAAGGCTCAAAAGGGCACCTACGGAGCAACCGATGCAGAAGATAAAGGAACACAGCCGTGTCATCAAGCACCTCCGTAGGATCTGCCGAGCGTCCGCTGCGCGTTGCCGTTGTAGGCTCGGGCCCGGCCGGCGTCTACGCCGCGGACATCCTCACCAAGAGCGAAGCCGTCAAGAGCGGCGGGCTGACCGTGAGCATCGACCTCTTTGACCGCTACCCGGCACCCTACGGCCTGATCCGCTACGGCGTGGCCCCGGACCACCCGCGCATCAAGGGCATCGTCAACGCCCTGCACAAGGTCCTGGACCGCGGCGACATCCGCTTCTTCGGCAACGTGGATTACGGCACGGACATCTCCATCGAGGACCTCCGCACGCACTATGACGCCGTCATCTTCGCCACCGGCGCCATCAAGGACGCGGACCTGAACATCCCGGGCATCGAGCTGGACGGCTCCTACGGCGGCGCGGACTTCGTCTCCTGGTACGACGGCCACCCCGACGTAGCCCGCGAATGGCCGCTGGACGCCAAGGAAATCGCCGTGATCGGCAACGGCAACGTGGCCCTGGACGTGGCCCGCATGCTCTCCAAGCACGCCGACGACCTGCTGGTCTCTGAAATCCCGGACAACGTCTACGCCGGCCTGAAGAACTCGCCGGTCACGGACGTGCACGTCTTCGGCCGCCGCGGCCCGGCCCAGGTCAAGTTCACGCCGCTGGAGCTCCGCGAGCTGTCCCACTCCAAGGACGTGGACATCATCCTTTACGCCGAGGACTTCGAGTTCGACGAGGAATCGGACCGCCAGATCCAGAGCAACAACCAGACCAAAACCATGGTGGGCACCCTCACGAACTGGATCGCCGAGCAGCCCGAGGACCTCTCCGAGCTGACCGCCTCCCGCCGCCTGCACCTGCACTTCCTGCACAGCCCGGTGGAAATTTACGACGACGCCGTGACGCCGGGCAAGGTTGCCGGCATGAGGTTCGAGCGCACCGAGCTGGACGGCACCGGCAACGCGCGCGGTACCGGCGAGTTCGTGGATTACCCCGTCCAGGCCGTCTACCGCTCGATCGGCTACTTCGGTTCGGCGCTGCCGGAGATCGAGTTCGACCACAAGAAGGGCGTGGTACCGAACGACGGCGGCCGCGTCCTGGATGCCGACGGCACCCACGTGCCGGGCATCTACGCCACCGGCTGGATCAAGCGCGGACCGGTGGGCCTCATCGGCCACACCAAGGGCGACGCCCTCGAGACCGTGACGTACCTGCTGGAAGACCGCGAAAACCTTCCGGTCGCCGCCGTTCCCGAAGCGGACGCCGTCGTCGAACTCCTCGACGCGCGTGGCGTGAAGTTCACCAGCTGGGAAGGCTGGCTGGCACTGGACGCGCACGAACTGGCGCTGGGTGCCGCGGCCACGGAGGCCGGCGGTTCGCACGGTGTTGAGGTCAAGCGTGAGCGCATCAAGGTGGTGCCGCGCGAGGACATGGTTGCCATCTCCCGCGACGGCGTAGCCGCGAACGTCTAGTTTCTGAATAAGCAAGCAGCGCGGGGCCACACCGGCCCCGCGCTGCTTCGTTTAACCGTCGACGGCGTCAGCAGGCGTCCGCTTCAGAGTTGAGGTCCCGCCCTCTGGTCTCGGGTGCAAAGTACCCGGAAATCCAGCCGATGGCGGCGTAGCTCATGAGTATGGCGGCAACCGGAAACCACCCGGGACCTGTGGCGGCCACCACCGCGGCCGCAATGATGGGGCCAAGCCCGCCGGAGAGCACTGATCCCACTTCCTTGACTGTGGTCATAAAGGAGAACCTGCGCTTGGAACCGAACATTTCCACCAGCCACGTGGACTCAACGCCGTACATATTGGGAATGGGGCCGCCGATGTAGATCACGAACACCAGCGCCACCAGTACGGGGTTCCGGGTTTCAATGAGGAGCATGGCCGGAATGGTGAACGCAAACTGGAACGCTGAGAGCCACAGCCATACTTTTCTGCGGCCGAACCTGTCCGTGAGCTTGCCTGTCAGCAGGACCGTGGCTATGCCCATAATTGAACCGAGCATAACGCCCGTGGTGACGACGTTGGCGTCCATCTTGACCACAGACACGGTCCATCCGATCAGGAAGCCCTTCACCAGGTACACCGAGCCGTTCTCACCCAGCTTGATGCCCAAAGACACGAGGAAGGGTTTCCGGGCATCCGCCACATCCCGCCACACGCCCTGCTGCTTCTCCTCCGCACGCAGCGCCGCCCTGCGTTCTTTGATTTTCTCGAAGACTGGGGATTCGCTGATGGAGCGCCGCAGGTACAGGGCCATCAGGGTAGTGACGATGCTCAGCAGGAACGGAATGCGCCAGCCCCAGCTCAGGAACTGGTCTTTGGGCAGTTGTGACAGTAGCAGCCACATGGAGCTGGCCAGCAGGACACCAGTGGCGGTCCCCATGGCCACCACAGCCCCGTAGAAGCCGCGGCGTCCGTTGGGTGCGGACTCCACCAATAGCAGCGAAGCGCCGGAGAGCTCCGCGCCCGCACCGAACCCCTGGATCAAGCGCAGCAACACCAACATGATCGGAGCCCCGACGCCGATCTGGGCGTACGTTGGCAACAGGCCCATGCCCAGGGTGGCCACTCCCATCATGGCCAGCGTGATGATCAGGACGAACTTCCGGCCGTACCTGTCACCCAGATAGCCAAAGTAAATGCCACCCAGGGGCCGGACCAGGAATCCTGAACCGTAGGCTGCAAAACTGGCCAGTAGCGCCATGGCCGGGTCCGCGTTCGGAAAGAACAGCGGCCCGAACACCAGGGCAGCCGCCAACGTGTAGAGCGTGAAATCCATGTACTCCAGCGCCGAGCCAAGCCACGAGGAGATGGACGTGCGGCGGAGTTCAGCCGGAGACACGTTCGGCTCCGGGACGGTGTTCCGCGGTGTTGAGGCCGCATTTCTTAACTGCAGGTTTTCTGTTGCCACGGATTATCTCCTTAGCGACGAGCCAGTTAGCGGGCTCTGCCGTAACGTCATTGTTCGGATGTTGCCGGGGCGAGAGGAAAATCCACCTCGCGGGCAGTAATGTCTTGCGGTCCTGCCGCCGGGTCAGCGCCTCAGCAGGGCAACAGTCTCCGCGATGCAGGCAGGTTTGGCCGAGCCTTCAAGGTCGATCTCATGCACGAAGACCAGCTGCCGCCCGTGTGCCGTGGCGGTTACGGATTTCAACGTGAGCCGGTCCCGGATGCGCGAATTGACCGTGGCCGGAGCCGGGAACCTGACTTTATTCAGCCCGTAATTGATCACCATCGCCGCGCCCTGGACCCTGTACACCTGGGCCGCAAGATAGGGAAGCATCGACAGGCTCAGGTACCCGTGTGCCACCGTGGCCCCGAAGGGTCCACTGGCTGCGCGCTCCGCATCAACATGTATCCACTGATGATCCAGCGTAGCGTCCGCAAACGCCTGGATCTGCTCCTGTTGCAGCTGGTGCCAGCCGCTCACCCCGAGCTCCTGGCCCACAGCATCCTCGAGCTCCGCGGCGTTCTCGAAAATCCTCATCTCATACCCTTTCCAGCAGCATGGCCACGCCCTGGCCAAGGCCCACGCACATCGTGGCCAGGCCCCGGGACGCACCTTCGCGTTCCATCCGGCCGAGTAGCGTGACCACGATCCGTGATCCGGAGGAACCCAGCGGATGCCCCAAAGCGATCGCGCCGCCGTCGTTATTTACAGTTCCCTCATCCAGCCCCAGCAGACGCATGCAGGCCAACGACTGGGAGGCAAAAGCCTCATTAAGTTCGACGGCGCCAATACCGTCAAGCGTCCACCCCGCCTTCGCCAGTGCTTTCCGCGTTGCCGGTACCGGCCCGATGCCCATCACTTCCGGGGCAACGCCTGCCACCTGGCTGGTGACGATCCTTGCCCGCGGCGTCAGCCCCCAGCGCTCTACAGCTTCGCCACTGGCCACCACAATGGCAGACGCGCCATCGTTGAGTGAACTCGAATTCCCGGCCGTCACAATGCCGCCCGGCTTCACAATCGGCCGGAGCGCCGAGAGCGCGTCCAGATCGGAACCGCGCCGCGGCCCCTCATCCGTATCAACCAGCGACGGCCCGCTCCGGTGGCCAGGCACGGGCACGGGCACAATCTCATCCCGGAACCGGCCGGCGTCGATCGCGGCGAGCGCCCGGTCATGCGAGCGCAACGCAAAGGCGTCCGCGTCCGCCCGAGAGACGGACTCCCGTTCCGCTACTTCCTCAGCTGTTTCCGGCATGGTCATGGTGGCGTTGGGCCGTTCCTTCATCCGGGGATTGACGAACCGTGCGCCGATGGAGGTATCCGCGAGTTCTCCCGGTTTGGCGAAGGCCTTGCTGGGTTTAGCCATCACCCAGGGTGCCCGGGTCATGGATTCCACACCTCCGGCGACCACGATGTCTGCGTCACCGTTGCGCACAGACTGGGCGGCCATGCTGATGGCGGTCAGTCCGGAGGCGCAGAGACGATTGACGGTGACTGCGGGGACCGCGTCCGGGAATCCGGCCAGCAGCACGGCCATCCGGGCGACGTTCCTGTTGTCCTCTCCTGCCTGATTCACACAACCGAGGATGACTTCGTCCACGCATGATGCATCCAATCCGGCCCTGGCGACGGCCGCCCGAAGCACCAGGGCGGCCAGATCGTCCGGCCGGACTCCGGCAAGGACGCCACCGTAGCGGCCGACAGGCGTGCGGGCGCCGCCGACGAGAAATGCTTCCGCCATCAGCGGGCACCGCCATTGATATAAAGCGTCTGCCCCGAAACGTAAGAGGAGTCGTCGCTGGCAAAAAAGGCGACGGCAGCCGCTATCTCCTCGGGCTGGCCGACGCGTCCCAGGGGAGTCCGGGCGGCCACTGCTTCCTGGTGCTCGGCCGGGCTGCTGCCAACGCGCTCCGCTGTTGCCGCGGTCATGGACGTGGCAACGTAGCCGGGGGCCACCGCGTTGACATTGATGTTGAACGGGCCCAGCTCAATGGCCAGCGTTGACGTGAGGCCCTGGATGCCGGCCTTGGCCGCGGCATAGTTGGCCTGTCCGCGGTTTCCCAGTGCGCTGCGGCTGCTCAGGCAAACGATTTTGCCGTATTTGGCCGGCACCATGTAACGCTGCGCGGCCCGGGAGCACAGGTAGGCGCTGGTCAGGTTCGTGGTGAGCACCGCCTCCCATTCGGGGAGGTTCATCTTGAAGAAGAGATTGTCGCGGGTGATGCCGGCGTTGTTCACCAGGATGTCCAGGCGGCCGAACTCGCTGTGGATTTCTTCGAAAACCCGATCAACGGCGGGTTCATCCGTTACGTCGCAGACGGCGGCAACGGCCTGGCCACCCGCTGTCACCACCTCGTGGTGGGCGGAAATCTGTTGCGCTGTTGCCTTGGCACCGTCCGCGTTGAGGTCAAGCACCACGACGGTTGCGCCCTCGGTGGCGAGTCTCAGTGCCGTGGCTGCGCCGATTCCCTGCGCGCCGCCGGTGACAATTGCCACCCTGTTGTTGAATCTGCTCATGGTTTTTCCTTTGTTTGCGTTTGGACCGGGTCTAGCTGAAAGCTGAGATTCCGGTGATTTCACGGCCAACCAGGAGGGACTGGATGGAATCGGTGCCCTCGTAGGTGGAGACCACTTCCATGTCCGTCATGTGCCGCGCTACGTGGTTTTCCAGCAGCACGCCGTTTCCGCCCAGCATGTCCCTCGCTTCCGAGCAGATCCACCGTGCCTTTTGTGCCGTGTGCATCTTGGCCAGCGAGGCCATCGGACCGGTCATGCGGCCGTCCTCGGCCAGCACCGCCAGCCTGTAGCAGATCAGCTGCATGGCGGTGAGCTCAGCGAGCATGTTGGCCAGTTTGTTCTGTACGAGCTGGAAACTGGCAATCGGCTTGCCGAACTGCTCGCGGGATTTTGAATACGCCACGGCCGCTTCGTATGCCGCAATGGCGTGACCGAGCGATTCCCAGGAGGCCCCGCTGCGTGTGGACGTCAGCACCCGAGTCACGTCCTTGAAGGAGTGGCATTCAGTGAGCCGGTTCTGCGCGGGCACCCTGACGTTTTCCAGGGTGATGTCCGGCTGCAGGATGGCGCGCTTGCCGATCTTGCCGGTGATCACCTCGGCGCTGTACCCCGCAGGGTACGTGCCGTCGTCGTTCCTTTCCATCACAAAAGCCTTGACCTTCGAGTCGGCCTCATCCCGGGCAAAAATAATCACGACGTCGGCCATGCTGGCGTTTCCGATCCAGCGTTTGCGCCCGGAGATGATGTAGCTGTCGCCCTCACGCCGGGCGCTCGTTTCCAGGGCCACCGAATCTGACCCATGGTCGGGCTCAGTCAGCGCGAAGGCGCCGATCTTTTCCAGCGCGGCCATTGCCGGGAGCCAGCGCTCCTTCTGTTCCTGGCTGCCCAGCATGTTGATGGTGCCCATGGCCAGGCCGGACTGGACGCCAAGGAAGGTGTTGACTGACCCGTCACCGCGTGAAATTTCGGTGGCCACCATGCCGGCGGCGAGCCGGCTCAGTCCTGGGCAGCCGAAGCCCTGGATGGTGGACCCGATGATTCCGAGCGCCGCGAGTTTGGGAATGAGTTCGAACGGGAACTCTGCCCTTTCCCAATAGCCATTGATAACAGGCAACAGATCCTTGTCCACGAAATTCCGGACCCTGCCCCTCAGCTCGCGCTCCTCGGCGGTGAGGAACTCGTCCATCAGGTAGAAATCCGTGCCGCTTTCGGCTTGGTCGGGTGTGATCACAGCTGCTCCATTGGATTGCGGGTGGAATGGTGGTGCACTTCCGGTTGGAAGTCTTCAAGCCAGCGCCGTTCTGGTTCCTCAAGCGGTCGTGGAGCTCCGGATTCCGGTGTGACCGAGACGAGTACCGTACGTCCGTCGACGGCCAGCAGGCCGTTTTGCCTGGCTTCGCAGTTGAGGGTGTAGGAAGACGAACCGATCCTGGTAACCCAAAGGTCCACGGTCAGGTCCTCGCCATGTGTCACGGGTCTGCGGTAGTTCAGCTCGAGCGCTGCCACCACTGTGGGGGCGCCCGCTGGCCATGGATGCCCGGGCATGCCCGATCGCCACCGAATCCTCGATTCCTCCAGGAGGGTGACAACGGCGGCATGGTTAACGTGGCCGTTGAGATCCTGGTCAGACCAGCGTGAGGAGACCGTCGTTCGGAACGGTTCAGGCATGGGTCGTGGCTTTCTGCGACTGGAGCCAGCCGCGAACCAGTTCCGAGCCGTTGTTCAGCTCCGGCGGCGCCAGCTCATAGTCAACGGGTGTGCGGGAGTACGCCACTGGATGCCGGACCGTTGGGATCCTGCGCGATCCCGTGCCCGCCAGAACCACGGGCTCCAGGCCGAGCCGCTCCGCAAATTCGATGCCGCCGCGGACGTCCTGAATGGGGGCACACGGCAGCCCTGCCTCGGAGAGCTTCGTGAACCACTGATCGGCAGACTGCGTGGCCAGCCGGCTGTGGAGCATGTCGCGGAGCTCGTCCCGGTTGGCATTGCGCTGCAGCGTCCTGGCGAACTTCGGGTCCTTGGCCACTTCCGGCATTGCCAACGCGGCACAGAGTCTCGCGAACTGGGCGTCATTGCCGGTGGCAATGATGATCATGCCGTCGCCAGTCTGCATGGATGCGTAGGGGTACATGCTGGGGTGTTCATTTCCCATCCGGGTTGGCACCACGCCGCCAGTGACGTAAGCCGCGGACTGGTTCACCATGCCGGAAAGGGCGGAGTTCAGGAGGTTAAGTTCCACCAGTTGGCCTTCGCCTGTCTGGTCCTTGTGGTGCAGGGCGCCCAAAATTCCGATCGCCGCGTGCAGGCCCGTGATGACGTCGAAGAGAGCCACTCCCGCACGAAATGGTTGCGTGTCCTGATCCCCGGTGAGGCTCATCATGCCCGAGGCTGCCTGAACCAGCAGATCGTAGCCCGGGATGTGGGCTCCGGCGCCAGTACCGAAGCCGGTAATCGAGGTGTAAATGATCTCCGGGTTCAGCTCCGCCGCTGTGGCATAGTCCAACCCAAGACGTTCCATATTGCCGGGCTTGAAGTTTTCAATCATGACATCCGAGGCCCGCACCAGATCCCGGGCAACCTCAAGGTCTTGGGGATCCTTCAGGTCAAGGGCTATGGAGTGCTTGTTGCGGTTTACGGACAGGAAGAAAGTGGCTTCACCATCGCGTACCGGTGGCATGTAAGTGCGCGTGTCATCACCGTCCGGGCCCTCGACTTTGATCACCGTGGCCCCCATGTCCGCCAGGAGCATGGTGGCGTACGGGCCTGCCAGCACGCGGCTGAAATCCGCAATAACGATCCCGCTGAGCGGACCGGAACCTGAGCGGCCGAAAACCTCATCAACTCCCCGGCTGCTGCGCGAGCCGCCAAGGTTTTCACCTTGGCGGCTCGTTGGGTCGGTGCTCGGCTGTTTCATCTGTCTCCTCCGGTGTGTGGTCTACGTCACCTACCCTTGCAAGACAATTGATGCAGGTCCAATACATTCTTGGTGTGAGATTGATACCTCAGAGTCATTACCGACGACGGCGGACTCTTCGGTACCTTAGGCATATGAACAACGTCGTTTTCTCGGACCGGAGCTAGTCAAGCAGTGGAATTACACCAAATCCGAGCCTTCCTGGCCGTCGCGGAGGAACTGCACTTTGGCCGCGCCGCAGCGAAACTGCACATGGCCCAGCCACCCCTGAGCCGCGCCATCCAGCGCCTGGAACACGAACTCAAGGCTGCGCTGTTTGTCCGCAGCACCCGGACCGTCCACTTGACCGCAGCAGGAGAAGCACTGCTGGCGCCTGCCCGGGACATCCTGGATGCCTGCCGGAGATCCGCCCTGGCAGTGGCATCCGTGGGAAAGGGTGAAACGGGGCGCGTGCGGGTGGCGTTCGCAGGAGTTTCCTCGCACGTTATGGTTGGCAAACTCGCCAAACGGGTCCGGGAGACGCATCCCGGCATCGACTTCGAGCTCTACAGTTCAAATTTCGCTTTGCCGGCCATGGACAAGGTGGTCGGTGGCGTCATGGAAGTTGGACTTGGCCGGTGGAACTTCATTCCTGCAGCCCTTGAGTCGCGCATCGTGGCCAATGAACGGCTGGTCATTGCCCTTCACGAGGGGCACCCGCTGAGCGGTCGCCCATCGCTGCTGATGTCTGACCTGGAGGGGCAGCCTTTTGTCACGCTGCCCCAGCACCCGGGAGCCATCCTGCATGACTTCCTGCACCGGCTCGCGAATGGCGCCGGCTTCGCTCCCTCAATAGTGCACATGGCCCCGGATTCCCAGACGCTGATGGCACTTGTGGGCGCAGAAATGGGAGTGGCGCTGACGGTTTCCTCAGTTCCGGATAATTTCCAGTACCCAGGGGTGGTGTTTCTGCCGCTGGATGACCCCGTAGAACCCATCCAGCTGAGGCTGGCCTGGCGTAAAGACAACAACAGCCCCGCACTGCGCGAAGTGCTCAGGCTCTCGGAAGAAGTGCTGCCGACACCCGGGATGTCACCCGATTCATGACTTCGCGGTATCAGCTGATGTCCCATTAAGTATTGGATCTGCAGTAATTCGGCTGGCACAGTGGTGATCACTCGCTGGCTACCCGGAGTCGACCGGGTTGCCGCCCCACCCCAGGAGAATTCTGTGACCACAGCTGCGACCGCAATGTTGAACGATGACGTCCTCAACCTGGACAGTTTGCTGACCACTGACGAGCTCGCACTGCGCAGCAAAGTCCGCGGTTTTGTGGCGGAGCGCATCAGACCCAACATCAACACCTGGTACGAGGACGCCCATTTTCCGCTGGACCTTGTACCTGAGCTGGGAGAGCTCGGCGTCCTGGGCATGCACCTGAAAGGGTACGGCTGTCCCGGCCGGACCGCCGTCGAATACGGCATCGCCGCGATGGAGCTGGAAGCCGGCGATTCCGGTCTGCGAACCTTCGTCAGCGTCCAGGGTTCCCTGGCCATGACCGCCATCCACAAGTGGGGATCCGAGGAACAGAAGAACGAACACCTACCGCCGATGGCGCGCGGTGAAGTGATTGGCTGCTTCGGACTTACCGAACCCACCGCGGGTTCGGATCCTTCGAGCATGGCTACCGAAGCCCGACCGGACGGTCACGGCGGATGGATCATCAACGGTGCAAAGCGCTGGATTGGTCTCGCGTCCGTGGCCCGGATTGCTGTCATCTGGGCTAATACCGAAGACGGGATCCGCGGGTTCATCGTACCCACGGACACTGCCGGGTTTACCGCCACCGCCATTGGATCGAAGCTTTCCATGCGGGCCTCGATCCAGTGCGACATCACGCTCGAAGATGTCCGGTTGCCGGGAACGGCAATACTGCCGGGAGCCAAGGGGCTCAGGGGGCCGTTTTCCTGTCTCAACGAGGCGCGCTACGGAATAATCTGGGGCGCCATGGGTGCGGCCCGCGATGCCTACGAAGTCGCATTGGGCTACTCGCAAGAGCGAATGCAGTTCGGCAAGCCCCTGGCCGGCCACCAACTTACGCAGGAGAAGCTGGTGAACATGCTGTTGGAGATCCAGAAGGGCACTTTGCTGGCCATCCACACCGGCCGGCTGAAAGATGCGGGAGCGCTGGAGCCGGTTCAGGTCTCCGTGGGGAAGTTGAACAACGTCCGCGAAGCCATTGCCATCTGCCGGGAGGCGCGGACCATTCTGGGTGGCAACGGCATCACCCTGGACTATTCACCGCTGCGGCACGCCAATAATCTCGAATCCGTCCGCACCTATGAGGGGACAGACGAAGTGCACACCCTGATTCTTGGAAACCACATCACGGGCGTGTCAGCGTTCCGCTAGCTGAATGCCCGGCGGCTGGTGCGACGCGCACATGGGCTGGCGACGCGCAAAAAAGTTGGCGACGCGCAAAAAAGTTGGCGACGCGCAAAAAAGTTGGCCACCCGATATTCCACGTGCGCCAGCCACTTTGCGCCTCGAAAATGGCTTTGCGCGTCGAAACTGGCCGACCGCGTCGACGGCCCGGATGCGGGAGGCGAACAGTTGGCTCACGGCTGACATGGCTTTCCTCTTCCTGGGTGGTTACATCCGGCCAAACCGGGCCCGGACCAGCGCGAACAGGCCGTAACAGATAAAGCCTGCCCCGATCGCCACGAGCAGGTACGGGCCGAACGGATGGTCGCGGAGTGCCTTCAGGCTGCCGTCCAGACCGGTGGATTCCTCGGGACTCTGCTTCCCGGCGGCGATAACAAACAGCAGGCCGGCCAGGTTCAGTGCAATTCCCTTGGCCACGTGCCCGGTGACGCCGAGGGCGTCGATGAGCTTGCCGCGGCGGGTGCCCTCGAAGTGGAAAAGCTCGTCCTTGAACCCTCGCCGCAGCCCCTTGACTACGAAGTAGACGCCCACGCCCATGGTGGTCAGGCCCACCGTCACCAGCAGGGGCAGTCCGAACGGTGCGTCCAGGAGGGCGGTGCTGAAATCCCGGGTGGTGTCGCCGGAGTCCCCGCGTAGGCCGACGGCGAATCCGGCGAAGCTGAACCCCACGCTTCCGTAGGCAACGGTCAGGCACCCTGACGAGATCAGTTTTCCCAAACGCTTCGCACTGGGCAGGTGTCGGGCGCGGAGGGTGGCCTCGCTCAGTTGCCACAACGCCAGGCCGGTGCACGCCACCACGCAAGACCACAGCACGGCCGGTCCCCACGGGTTGGCGCCCAGCTGCTCGATGGCCCCCGTGGAATCGGCCTGTCCCGGCTGGCCGAAGGCCAGGGCGATGGCAATCGCGCCAACAATGATGTGGAGCAGGGCCATCACGGCGAATCCGGAGCGCGCCACAACGTCCAGCGCCTTGGTGTCTGACGCGTCCTCGACGGCGTCCGCCGCCTCGCTGATGCCGGATTCCCCGTCTGCCATTGTTAGCTCTTCGTCGGTCGTTCGGCGTGCATTTCGCCAGCGCCGGGCCAGGTCATGTCCGTCTTTCCATGGCGACGATATTACGCGCAACCCAGCTGAACGTCGGGCTTTCGCAATATTACTAAGTGTGCTTACGATAACACGACCATGACTTCGATGGGACAAAGGCCAGTACAGACCGCACCAGCGGCATCTCGGAAGCAAATTCGACGTTAGGAAGCCACAACATGGCAGGAAATCTTATTGCCCGGTCCATTCACGATCTGAGCGCTGCGGCCTGGTTCGGCGGCGCGCTGATGGGAGCCATCGGTCTGAACGGGGCGACGGCGGAGGCCAAGGATCCGACGGAACGCACCCGTCTGTCCAGTGCGGGCTGGATGAAGTGGGCTCCGATCCAGACGGCGGCATTCGCCTCCCACCTGGTGGCCGACCTCGCCATCGCCTGGGAGAACAAGGGACGCATCGCCAAGCAGGACGGAGTTGCCCGCGACACGGCGATCAAGACGGCGGTGACGGTTGCCGGTGCCGCCGTGACGCTCTACGCCGGCATCCTTGGCAAAAAGGTGGAGAAGCTCGCGGACCAGGGCAGCGAGGGCGCCACCGAACCCAGGCCGGGAGCCTCGGACGAGTTGAAGTCAGCGCAGGAGCAGCTCAAGTTGCTGCAATGGGCCATTCCGGCGTTCGCCGCGGCCGTGATTATCCTTGGCGCCAAGCACGGCGAGATGCAGCGGCCCAAGAACGTGTTCCAGGGCCTCCGCCCCTAAGCGGTAGCAGCAGTACTAGGACGCGGCAACACTAGGACGCGGCAACGCCCGACGGCGGTTCGGCACCCAGGTGCCGGACCGTCGTGGGGCGCTGTTGTTGCGACGCGCAAAGCCGTTCGCGACGCGCAGGTTTCTTGGCGCACTCGATATTTCCAGCGCGTCAGGGAATAGGCGCGTCGATTTTGAAGATCCGGCTCAGGCGGGCTGGCTGTTGGGCGACGGGAGCTCCGGATTCATATCCTCAAGGTCCGGATCCTCAGCGGTCCACACTTGAATGACAGCCCAGATGACGGCCGCCATGGGGACGGACAGGACCGCCCCGATGATGCCCGCCAGAATGGTGCCGGCAGTCAGGGCCATCAGGATCACCAGCGCGTGGAGCTGAAGCGACTTGCCCATCACGACCGGCTGCAGCAGGTCACCCTCCAGCTGGTTCACGGCGATCACCACGGCCACGACAATCAGCGCCACCACCGGACCGTTGGCCACGAGGGCCACCAGGGCGGCCAGGATGCCGGCAACCGTGGCTCCCACCAGCGGGATGAAAGCGGTCATGAAGATGATAATGGCCAGCGGGAACGCCAGCGGAACCTGCAGGATCAGGAGCGCCGCGCCGATGGCCACGGCATCCACCAGGGCCACGACGGCGGTGCCGCGGACGTAGCCGCCCAGGACTTCGAGCGTGCGGCTGCCCACCCGGCGGAGTTTTGCTTCCCGCTGCCCGCTGAAGGGCCGCAGGAAGAAATTCCAGATTTTGGCGCCGTCCTTGAGGAAAAAGAACAGGATGACCACCATCAGGGCGCTCCCGGCCAGGAACTCCGTCACCACGGACAGCCCGGTGATGGCACCCGAGCGGACCTGGCTGCTGGTGGCAAACTGGATGATCCCCTCCCGTGCCTGGTTCAGCTGCTCCTGGTCGATCGGAACCGGACCGGTGAGCAGGAACTGCTCCAGCTCGTCCAGTCCAGAGGAGGCCTGCTGCGCCAGCTCGGCCCACTGGCTCCGGACGGAGAAGTAGATGACCGTACCAACGCCTGCCAGCAAGAGCAGGAGCGCCACAAACGCCAGTCCCGTGGCCGCGGCGCCCGGCAGGCCGCGGCGGCGGAGCAAGTTGACGAACGGGCCGATGGCCGCGGCAAGGATCAGGGCGATCAGGACTGGGATGACCAGAAGCTTGATCTGCATCAGGGCGTACACAGAGACCACGGCCACTGCCAGGATCAGCAGGACCTGGGCCGAACGGATCCCCACTCTTCCCAGGCCATCGGCCCACAGCGCGCCGGGCGGTTTCCACTCCCGCGGCTTCGCCGGCGTCACTTCACCCGGCGTCACTTCACCCGGGGTCTCTTCGTTCAGGGCCTGGTGGGTTGCTCGTGACATGGAAACTCCTGGTCATCGGCGGGCACCCAGGATGCGGGCGGCACCCGGGGCGTAACTACCTGCGTCAGGTAGTAAGCCTACTGATGTGGCTGCACCTGCGGGGAAACCCCACCTCTGCGCGCCCCTGAAAGTAGGTAGCAGTAGATGTCGTTATGAGCGCTCATAACGACACCTACTGCGACCTAGTGGTGTGTCTCCAAAATAGTTTATGAGTGTTCCGTTAAAGTGGGGGTATGTCGAATCCAGCTCCTGCTTTGGTGGTCTCAGAGGGTCAGCGTGCCGCGTTGGAGGTGCTGTCGAAATCGCACACAGCGTCTCATCGTGAGGTGCAGCGGGCACAGGTCTTGTTGATGGCCGCGGAGGGGTTGGCTAATGAGTCGATCGCGAAGGTCGCGGGAACGAGCCCGGGGACGGTGAGATCGTGGCGGGCCCGGTTCGAGGAAGAGGGCCTGGCGAAACTGGGGAAGGTTCGTTCCGGTCGGGGCCGCAAACCTGTGATTCCACAGTCAACGATCGATGAGATCGTTGACTTGACGCGGAACTCGAAGCCGGAGGGGCATACGCACTGGTCGGTACGGACGATGGCCGCGAAGGTCGGGGTGTCTCCGGCGCAGGTGCAGCGGATCTGGTCGGCCCGCGGGCTGAAGCCGCACCGTGTCGAAGCGTTCAAGCTTTCCACCGATCCACGGTTCGAGGAGAAACTCATCGACGTGGTGGGACTGTATCTGAATCCACCGGAGCAGGCGATTGTCTAGTGCATGGATGAAAAGTCCTCCATTCAGGCCCTGGACCGCACCCAGCCGTCGCTGCCTATGAAGAAGGGCCGGGGCGAAACGATGACCCATGACTACAAGCGGAACGGCACGACGACGTTGTTCGCGGCCCTGGACGTCGCCAGCGGAAGGGTCATCGGTTCCTGTCTGCCCAAGCACCGGCACACCGAGTTCCTGACATTCCTGAAAACCCTCGAGAAGGAAGTCCCGGACGGACTGGCCGTGCACCTTATCCTCGACAATTACGCAACACACAAACATGCCAACGTCAGGACCTGGCTGGAAAAACATCCAAGGTTCCACCTGCACTTCACACCCACGTCCTCGTCCTGGCTGAACCTGGTCGAGCGGTGGTTCAGGGAACTGACGGACAAGGCCTTGCGGCGCGGCGCTTTCCACTCAGTCCCGGACCTCATCACGGCGATCGAGGACTACCTTGCCGCCCACAACGACGAGCCCAAACCCTTGGTATGGACAGCCACCGCCGAGAGCATCCTCGAAAAAGTCGCTCGTGGCCGAGTCGCACTCCAAGCCGTCAAGCAAAACTGAGACACACCACTAGCACGTCGGAGATGAGGCCTTGGCTGCTTTACGGCGATCCAACTGCCGGCTCTTGGCTGTAGAAACCCGGGTGGTGCGTCATATCCTGAGCGACTTGAGGTACTTCTTCAGGAGAAGGACAGGCCGAGGATGGTGCCGGTGGCCTGGTAGGGGCAGGCCCCGCCTTGCTCCTCAATGGTGCGGGTCTGCAGGATCAGGTCGGTGAGCCGCGGCAGGCTCGTTGTCTCGGTCATGGTGTCCTCCGGTTTGCGGGCAGCAGTTCCGCCCTGTCCCGGATCATGTGTGTGGATCCCCAGCGGGGCCTCTTCAGGGGCGCTGGTCAGAACTTCCGGCAGGATACTGCCGGAATGCTCGAAACAGGTGCCGCCTGGGCACCTCAGAAGAACAGGCCGGAATCATCCTTTCGATTCGGGACGGAGACATCGGACGGATCAAGTCGTCGAATTTTTCTTTCGTATCCAGAGCCACACGCCCGTACCGAGTAGCACGGCGACAACAATAGCTCCGGCGCCCAGCATGGTGGGGTCCACCGGCGCGGTTGCGGACGCCGCCTCGGCGTCAGCATTGACCGTCCCAGGCTCCGTGGTTTCGATCACGGATGGCGTCGGAGTCGCGCTCGGGTTGGCTGTCGCGGACGAAAGGGAAGCAATCGGGGTCACGGTGGCCCCATCGGTTGTCACCCGCGGTGGCCGGGCCAACCGCGGGAGCTTCAGCGGCCGGCTCAACAACTGCGGGCACCGGGTCATTCGACGGGACGTACTGATGGACCGGGGCGACCGGCACGACAGCTGGTGCGGGCGCCGGAGCCTTGACTGGGGCCGGCTGCTGGGCCGGAGGGACGTAAGGTGCCGCCGGAGCGGGTGCCTGGGGCAGAGGAGGACTGGGCGACCTACCTTTGCAATGGCACAAAAAATGGGAGGTCCCCTGCAACAGCAGGGGACCTCCCCTTCATACGGCTTTGCCTGACACCCCCGGCGGGCCAGGCAGAGCCTTTCGTGCAACCTTGCCTGACACCCCCGGCGGGCCAGGCAAAGCCTTTCGTGCAACCTTGCCTGACCCCCAGCGGGCCAGGCAAAGCAGTTCTTGCCCCGCGTCAGCGCCGCAGGCTGTCCAAGAGCCGGGCAACGTCGTCGACGTCGTCCGGCAGAGGTTCGACGTCGATCCTGACGGTCGCTGATGGGATCTCGGCCTCCAGCAAGCTGTTCAGTTCCGATGCGCACCTGT
Source organism: Arthrobacter sp. 4R501 (assembly GCF_002929755.1). NCBI lineage: Bacteria > Bacillati > Actinomycetota > Actinomycetes > Micrococcales > Micrococcaceae > Arthrobacter > Arthrobacter sp. 4R501. Next base: position 91,037 of record NZ_PJIW01000008.1, read on the forward strand.
TGATGCGTCCGAACGCATCCTGCGTCCTTTCACACAGAATGATGACGGCGTCGGAGGTCCGGCTCAGAACCGTCCCGCTGCGGGCAAAGTTGTCAGCGCAGATGCGACCGATCGTGGCCTCCAGCTCCCAGCGGCGCCCCGACCCCTGGTGTATGGGGTGCCTAAGCACCGCCACCAGAAAGCCCCGGCCAACGTCGTCGTGCGCGCCATAGAGCTCGTAAAGCCGGTTCCGGAAATGCGGCCACGTGGAAAGGCCGTTGGCTGGATCCGTGCAGGAGATCGCCACGCTCAGCAGCGAGGAGGCGTCCACCCACGCTTCGGCGAAGCCGGCCGTCACCCACAGGGGCGTCGGCAGATCGAACGCAGAAAACAAGGCGCCGACGTCGGCCAGTGCCTCAGCGATGCCCACGCCATCGTATGCCCGGGCAGCCGCGAGCTTCCTGATGGCCTCCATGGCCATCGGGTCGCCGGTCCTGAATCCCGTGCCTGCGGGACCCAGGCTGAAGACCCTGCCCGCAGGGTGGCCGCCGGAATGGTCTCTGGATGCAGCCGCAGTTTTGGAGTCAAAAGCGCCGCGGGCAAAGGCGGTGGCGAGTGCTTGGGTGTCGGGGCAGAGCCAGTCTGCCTCCACACGCCAAGCGGCAGCCATGGTGCGGCGCCGCCAGCGCGCAAGGACGTCCATGGCATCTATTGGCCTGGTGCCGGCCGCGGGCTGAAGTATGGTCACACCAGTTAAGAGCGGCTTGCCCAGCAGTCGTGACGCGACTTTCTCAAGATTCCCGAAATTACCGTCCGAACCCCTAATTGCCGCCGTAAACTGGGGGTCCTTCACTGTCCCACGGGGGGATAGACAGCCTGTCAGGAAGACTTATGCTCAGCGAAGCCACATCCAGTGCGGAATCTGCCGAGCCTAGCGACGCGGAGCTCATCGCCAAGGTCCGGGCCGGGGAGAGCGATGCCTATGGTGAGCTTTTCGGACGCCACCACGGCGCCGCCGTCGGCCTTGCCCACCGCTACGCCCGCAATGCTTCCGACGCCGAAGATCTCGCCGCTGAGGGCTTCGCAAACGTCCTGGCAGCGCTGCAGTCCGGGTCCGGACCCGACGCCTTTTTCCGGGCCTATCTCCTTTCCTCGATTGCTCGGCTCGCTGCCCGCAAGAACATCGGTGACGGCCGGCAGAGCCTCAGCGATGACATGACCGCCTACGAGACTCACACCGGCTACACCGACCCCGTACTGCAGTCCTTCGAGTCGAAAACCGTGGCAGACTCCTTCCGCTCCCTGCCGGAACGCTGGCAGGCCGTGCTCTGGTACACAGAAATTGACGCCATGACCCCTGCGGCTGTTGCCCCCTTGCTGGGACTCTCCGCTAATGGCGTGTCCGCGCTCGCCGTCCGCGCACGCGAAGGCCTGCGTCAGGCCTATCTTCAGCACCACATCACCGCCACGGTGGACGACCCCGGTTGCGCCGCCATCACAGACAAGCTCGGTGCCTACGCACGGACCGGCCTGAGCCCCCGGAACGAAACAAAGGTCCGCGAGCACCTGGAGGACTGCAACAAATGCCTGGGGTTGTTCCTCCAGGTGCAGGATGTCGGCGCCGGAATGAGGGGAATTATCTTCCCGCTTGCCGCAGGCCTGGCATTCCCTGCTGCTGCCAAAATCGCAGCAGGAGGAATCTTCGGCGGCACTGTCCTGGGTATCCAGCAGGGTGCTTCCCGCAGCTGGGAGTGGATTCGCCAGAACGCTCTGCTGAGTGCCAGCGCCGCATCAGTTGCCGCCATCGCTGTCGTGATGGCGGTGGTGGGCGGTCAAATTGGCGGGGTCAACGCTGGCGGTGGAGGTCTGGCCGTTCCGGGTTCGCAAACGCCGGGAGACAGCAGATCAACGGATGCGGCCGATGGCTCCGGCCCGGGAGGAACTTCGCAGGCGGACGGATCATCGACCGACGGCACCTCGGATGCTGAGAGCGAAAACGGCGGCGCCGACGGTGATAATGCCGGGCCCGGTAGCGGAACAGAGGACGCAACCGCTGACGACGCAACTGCTCACGGCGCAACAGCCGACGACTCGGCAACGGCAGAAAATCCCTCCGGGGCAGCACCGGCTCCAGTGGGAGTATCACTGCCGGACTCAACAGGAACGACCAGCGGTTCCCCTGGGCAGCCCCCCGCGGGCGAGCCGGCCCCGCAGCAGCCAGCACCGGCTCCTCCGGTACAGGCCCCTGCTCCTGCTCCCGCTCCCGCTCCCGCTCCGGCGCCGGCTTCGGCGCCGGCCCCGGCGCCGGCCCCGGCGCCGGCCCCGGCGCCGGCCCCGGCCCCGACCCCGACCCCGACCCCCGAGTCTCCTCCTGCCCCAGCCCCGGTGCCTCCTTCTGACTCAGCTCCGGTCCCGGGGCCGCCTCCTGCCCCGGTGCCCGCTCCTGCTCCGGCCCCGGTGCCGCCTCCTGCGCCGGCCCAACCAACCCTGTTCAGCGCCACCGCCTCCGTCAGTCGTGGCGGAGAGGAGCAGTTCATGGATGTTATTGTCATCTCTCTCGCGCCCGTGACAGGCGGAACGGTTCCCACAGATGTGACAGTGGCACTGCAATACCACGGCTCCAAAATCCAGCCGACCGGCGCCGGTTCGGCTGGATGGCAATGTTCGGTCTTCGGCCGTCGGGTCAGCTGCTCATTACCAGCGGCCACTGCAGGGACCCTCCCGCCCCTTGTGGTTACCGGCGAGAGTCGATCGGCCGAGCGTCCCGACATTGACCTCAGCATCGGCGGAACGCTGGTGGTGCCCACCTCCGGCCGGTATTAGCCTCCAGCCACCCCGCCGTCTCACGATCCGGGACAAATGTGGCCGCTACGTCCATGCCCTCGGCGGGTGCAGTCGGCTCCGGGAACGGAAGGGAGCGGTCGGTGCGGTAGTTGGGGGCCATAGCTAGTCCTGATTCCTTGGTGCGATGAGCTGTTTGCGTGAGCCCTCCCTTGCGCGGGTCCCTGTGGAGCTGATCGGAGGTGTCCGCGAGGGTCTTTCCGGTCAGCCTCCAGTGCTGCCGCCTTTGGCGCTGCCACCGAAGCCGCCGCGGGAAACGGATGTTGCACCCTTGCTAGGGATGCCGCTCTTGGCTGTTGCCTCGGCCGGGATGGAGGTGACACCACCTGCCAGTCTGGCTCCGACGGCGGGCAGCGCCCGGGAGCTGGAGGATCCGCTGCTGCCCATCGGCAGGAAGTACCAGCCGTAGTGGCCACTGGATCGTCCCTCTTCGGAGCACTTCTCGTCTTCGGCCCGCTCGTCGGTGGTTTTGTTTTGGCATGCCTGGGCGTAGTCGGCATCGATCACGTCCCCGTAGGGTGAGCAGCCGGTCAGTACGGCGCTGGCCAGAAATGCCGAGACGCCCAGGACGACGGCAGCTGAATTCCGGTTCCGGGACCGGGGCAGTCGGACCTCCGGCTCGGCGCGCAGCTGGCTGCCGAACTTACCGTTGGGCTGCCGTGCTGCTTCGCGGCGTGGATCGTTGTTCTCGTGCACGGAGTGCCTTTCTGGTCTCGTCCGCTGACACCTGTTTGTGTGCGGCGTTCCGTAGCGCGTGCGCGCTGTCCGGCTGTATGTGTGCGGAGGTTCTGCACGATGTCACCACCGTCAGGCGGCGTGCTGCGCTTCGGCGGCCATGGGTTCGAGCAGCTCCCGGAGTTCGCTGGTCAGCGGGTAGCTCTGCCTGGTGGCGTCGTCGAGGATGATTTGGGCCATGCCGCCCGCTTCTTCCATGACTCCTTTGATGTGGGAAGCCGGTTCCGCGAGTTCGTTGTCCCCCTCCGCGATCGGCAACCAGCCGCCAATTCGGGATCCGCCGCAAGGTCAAGGCTGCCTGCGTTCTGGCCGTAGCGGCGGTGCTGGCCATGACGACGGCGATTCCGGCCAATGCCATCACCGGTGACTACGTCAAAGACAATGAGCACCCCTTCGTCGGGCTCATTGTCTTCTACAGTCCGGACGGCGCGTTCCACCACCGGTGCTCGGGATCCTTGCTGACGCCCACCGTGTTCCTGACCGCCGGACACTGCACTGCCGGCGCTTCCTCGGCGCGGGTCTACTTCCAGCAGGACGCCGGCGTTGACTGGAGCGCTGAGACAGGATCGGATCCGGACACCGGCTATCCGAACGCCTGCGCGGAGGGAACGGCAGGAACCCTGTGTGCGGTGTCCCACGAGATGTACAACTACGGGTTCACCGGCCTGGACACGGTTCCCGAGACAAAGGACGCCGGGCTGGTGATCCTGGAGCAGCCCATCATGCTCGATGAGTACGCGCGTCTGGCGGCACCTGGGACTTTGGACGCGCTGGCCGCCAAACGCGGACAGCAGGAAACAACGTTCACCGCCAGCGGCTACGGGTTTTCCGAGGTGAACCCGGTGTCCGTGACCTCGTTCCGGGAACGGCTTATGGCCGAATCCAGGCTAACAAACCTCGCCAGTGCAACTAATGACGGCTACAACATCCAAACCAACGGCAACGGCAACAGCCACGGTGGCACCTGCACAGGGGACTCCGGCGGACCCTTGTTCTATGGCACCTTCGATTCCAACACCGTCACCGCCATCACCTCGTTCGGACACCGGTATTGCAAGGGAACCAATTTCTCCTACCGCACCGACCGGCAGGACGTGATCGACGAGATCGCCTCCAAGACCGGAAGCGAGTTCACAAAGATCGGCATCGAAGCCCCCGCCAGCTAGCTGTATTGACCAGGGACGTTAGTGATGGTCAATACATCTGATATTTAGTCCGCGTTTGTCACGAGCATCGGGAGGCAGTCCTTAGTGGTGTGTCTCAGTTTTGCTTGACGGCTTGGAGTGCGACTCGGCCGCGGGCGACTTTTTCGAGGATGGATTCCGCGGTCGCCGTCCACACCAAGGGCTTGGGCTCATCGTTGTGGGCGGCGAGGTAGCCTTCGATCGCTGAGATCAGGTCGGGCACGGAATGGAACGCACCGCGCCGCAGGGCCTTGTCCGTCAGTTCCCTGAACCACCGCTCGACCAGGTTCAGCCAGGACGAGGACGTGGGCGTGAAATGCAGGTGGAACCTTGGATGTTTCTCCAGCCAGGCCCTGACGTTGGCATGTTTGTGTGTCGCGTAATTGTCGAGGATAAGATGCACGGCCAGTCCGGCCGGGACTTCCTTCTCGAGTGTTTTCAGGAACGTCAGGAACTCGTTGTGGCGGTGCTTGGGCAGATGGGCACGTCCGGTTCGGAGGGCGGGCGGCAGAAACCCACCAGTCGAAATGACTGGCAGGGCGCTGCCGTCCGACCCTGCTCATCCATGCACAACACGATCGCCTGCTCCGGTGGGTTCAGATACAGTCCCACCACATCGATGAGATTCCCCTCGAACCGCGGATCGGTGGAAAGTTTGAACGCCTCGACGCGGTGCGGCTTCAGCCCGCGGGCCGCCCAGATCCGCTGCACCTGCGCCGGAGACACCGCGACCTTCGCTGCCATTGTCCGCACCGACCAGTGCGTATGCCCGTCCGGCTTCGAGTTCCGCGTCGAATCAACGATCTCATCGATCTTGGACTGCGGAATCACCGGCTTGCGGCCCCGCCCGGCACGAACCTTCCCCAGCTTCGCCAGACCCTCTTCCTCGAACCGGGCCCGCCACGACCTCACCGTCCCCGGGCTCGTCCCGGCGACCTTCGCGATCGACTCATTGGCCAGCCCCTCCGCAGCCATCAACAAGACCTGTGCCCGCTGCACCTCACGATGGGACGCCGTCTGCGATTTCGACAGCACCTCCAACGCGGCACGCTGACCATCGGAGACCACCAAAGCAGGAGCTGGATTCGACATACCTCCAGTTTAACGGAACACTCATAGACTATTTTGGAGACACACCACTAGTTGGGCCACCACGCAGGAACTGGACTTACGCCCGCAGCCACTCCGCGCAGGTGTTCAGGTTCTGGTTGACGCTGGCCACTGCGGCGTCGGCGTCGTGGGCCTCGATCGCGTCCACCAGGGCCCCGTGGCCCTCGTACGTGAGGCCGTCCAGCCGGCCCTTGCGCTGCTGCTTGAGCAGGTCCTGGTGGAACACGTCGCCGAAACTGACGTAGAGCTCGTGCAGCAGCGGGTTCCCGGTGGCCTGGGCAACGCGGGCGTGGAAGTCCCAGTCGGCCCGGGCCCAACCCTCGAAGTCCCCGGCGTTCCAGGCGACCTCCCGGGTGGCGAGCACGGCACGCAGGGCGGCGACGTCGTCGGCCGTTGCGTTCCGGGCGGCCAGGCGCGCGGCCTGCGTGTCCAGGCCCAGCCGGACCTCGAGGATGTGTTCGTCCGAGTGGTCCTGGTACATACGCCGGGCGGCGCCGGACATCTCGCTGGTGGCGCGGACGTAGGTGCCGTCGCCCCGGCGGACCTCCAGCATCCCGCTGTGGGCCAGGGCTCTGATGGCCTCGCGCAACGTGCCGCGCGAGACGCCCAGGCCCTGCATCAGTTCCGGCTCGGCGGGGATGCGCTGGTCAAGGGGCCACTCGCCGGAGTGGATCATCTGCCGGAGTTTGGCGGTGACCTCGTCGGCGAGGGGCTGGCGGTGCGAGGTGCTCAAGGTCATGGCGTCCTACTTCTTCAGACCGGACAAGGGGGCACGCGAGATCAGGTGGGCCACCACCACTTGGGCCAATGCGAGGCCCAGCAGGAGTGCCACTGGAAGCGACCAGCCGCCGGTGCCGCTGAACAGCAGACCGGCGCCGAAGGGGCCCGCCGTGGCCAGCAAGTAGCCGGTGGACTGCGCCAGGGTGGACAGGGCTGTGGTCTCGGCGGTGCTTGTCCCGCTCCGGCTGATCATCACCATCACCAGCGGGAAAATGCCTAGGCCGAAGCCGAGCAGGACGGTGGGAATGATGGCCAAGCCCACCGGGACAACCAGCAGTGACGCCAGGCCGGCCACCATAGTGATGCTGACCAGATATAGCGCCGGCCGAAGCATCCGGGGCCGCGAGCCGATGGCGAGCAGCACCATGCCGGCAGGCACGGAGACCAGCTGCATCAGCCCGTACATCAGGCCGCTGTCCGCTGAGCTGAGGCCCATGCTGATCAGCATGGACGGGAACCAGCTGATTAGTGAGTAGGCGAGCAGCGCCTGGAGGGCGAAAATGGCGGTAAGCAGCTGGCCCTTCCGGGTACGCAGCAGTGGCCACGGGGAGATGCGGGGTGCGGTGCTCCGGACGCTGTTGCGGTGCGCATGCAGCACGACGGGCAGGAATCCCAGGAAAGCAGCCACCGCCAGGAATCCGATCGCGCCAACCGCGGCGGACGGCGAGCCGAGCGTCAGGGCCAGTGGGACCACGGCGACGGCGGTGACAGTGGCGCCGGTGGTCATGGTGACGGTGTACAGCGCCGTCATCCCCGACGTCCGGTGGGCAAAATGCTCGCGGATGAATGACGGCATGGCCACGTTGCAGACCGCCAAGCCGGACATCCCCACCACGGTGCCCGCCACCAGCATGCCCGTTGCCGGGATCCCGCGGAGCAGCAAGCCGCCCGCCAGGAATCCAAGCGCCAGGAGGATTGCCTTCTCGACGCCGAGCCGTCCAGTCAGCCACGACGTCGCCGCGCCTGCCACCGCAAAACAGAGCGTCGGGATGGACGGAATGATCGCCGCCACCAGCGGCCCGTAGCCCAGGACCTGCTGAAAATCATGGAGGAGGGCAGATGCGCCGGCAATCCCCGCCCGCAGGTTCAGCCCAATCAGCACCAGCGCAATGACGCCGAAGACGACGGCGGAGCGCGGCTTGAGCGGCGCGTCGGACAGCGTCGGGGCATCGGAAGGGGCAACAGTCATGTCCTTAACGTTAGACGTTAGACGTTTGATGTCTAGGGTTCTGTGGTGAACCTCTCCCGGCCGTTAATGTTGCGGGCATAGACTCGGGCCACCAGAGTTCAGCCCCGGGCTCAAGGGAACTCGCCCGGCAGGATCTGGCGCCCATCAACGTGGAAGGACGGCCGGTCATGGCTTCGCAGGCAGTTGAGGTCGAAAAAAAGTACGACGTCGGTCAGGACGCCGAGGTGCCGTCGCTCGCGCAGATCCCCGGGGTCACCCGGGTGGGGGAGCCCCACGTGGACACCCTGGAAGCGGTGTACTTCGACACGCAAAGTCACACGCTCGCCTCCCGTGACATCACGCTTCGCCGCCGCACCGGCGGAGTCGACGCCGGCTGGCACCTGAAGCTGCCCGCCCAGGGCCCCGGATCCGACGAGGGGTCTGGCGACGCAGCCGGCGGCTCCGGCTCGGAACCCCGGCGGCGCCGCGAGCTGCACGCCCCGCTGGGCCAGCCCGGCGTCGTTCCTGACAGCCTGTTGGCGCACGTGCTGGCCTACCTCCGCGGTGAGGACGCCGCCCCGGTGGTCCGGCTGAAAACCCACCGGACCGCCTATGCGTTATATGGCGAGGACGGTGTCCACCTGGCGGACCTGGCGGACGACCACGTGAGCGCAGAGCTGCTCGGCGCCGCGGGCGCCGCGGGCGGCGCGGGCGGCGCGGGCGGCGCGGGCGCCGCGGTGGGGGAGGCGGCAGCGCCCGAGGGGGAGGCCCGGACGCGGCAGTGGCGTGAATGGGAGCTCGAGCTGGTGCACGGGAGTCCTGAACTGTTCCCGGCCGCTGAGGAAATCCTGGCGGCCGCCGGGGCGCTCCCGGCCAAGCACGGCTCCAAGCTGGCAAAAGTCCTGGCCCTGCCTGCCGGCGAGTCCGGTGCCGCGGCCGGGCCAAAGAGTCCCGGCCCGAAGAGTCCCGGCCCGAAGGGGCCGGTCTCGGACCTCCTGACCGAATACCTTGCTGGGCAGATCAGCGAGATCCTGGCGGACGATCCCGGCGTCCGCCTGGAGGAACCCGAGGCGGTGCACGATCTGCGGTCCGCCACCCGACGAGCCCGTTCCGCGCTAGCAGCGTACCGCCGGCTCTACAGTCCCGTGGCCGGGCGGCGCCTTAGGGACGAACTGAAGTGGCTTGGCAGCGTGCTGGGATCGCCGCGCGACGCCGAAGTGATGCTGGCTCGCCTGCTCGGGCACACGGCCGAACTGCCGCCCGGGCTGGCCTCGGCAGTGAAAGGCAGGCTGGACGATGAACTCGGCAACAGATTGAACACTGCCTCCCGGAAACTCCAGAAGGCACTGCTTTCCGAACGGTATTTCCGGCTCCTGGATGACCTGGAGGCTTTCCGTGACCATCCGCCGGTGCGGTCGGAGGGTGCTGCCCCGGCCCGCAAGGCGGCGGTCAAGCTGGTGGCCAAGGCAGCCAAGAGGCTGGAGCGCGCAGCCAGGACAGCCAAACGGACACGCAGGGGAGCCGAGCACGAGACGGCGCTGCACCAGGTGCGCAAGGACGCCAAGCGGCTGCGGCACGTGGCGGAATCCGTGGAGCCGGTCCACGGCCAGCACGCCACGAAAATCGCCAAGGCCGCGCGCCGCCAGCAGCAGATCCTCGGCGATTTCCACGACAGTGTGGTGGCCCGGGACCTGCTGGCCAACCTGGCGGCGGCGCCGGACCTGCCCGAGGCCGTCGCGTCGGCCTACGTCACGCTCCATACCCGGCAGGTGCAGCTCGCGGCCGAGGCCGAAGCCGAGTACTGGAAGGAACGCAAGAAGTCCCGAAAGGTCCTCCGGGGGAAGGTCCTTTAGGGGAGCGGGCCTACCTGGCCTGCCGCGCTCCGAGCCGCGACACGGCGAGCGCCAGCCACAGCTGCACACGGTCCGCCGTGACCGCAGGATCGTAGCCGGTCAGCTCGGTGATTTGCGCCAGCCGGTACCGCACGGTGTTCCGGTGCAGTGTCAGGGCTTCGGCGACGGCGGCCACGGAACCGTTGTTGTTCAGGTAGCTTTCCAGCGTGGTCACCAGTTCCGCACCGTGGGCGGCGTCGAACGCGCGCAGCGGGTTCAGCGACTCGTGGGCCATGTCCGCCAGGGGAACGTCTTCACTGGCCAGCAGCAGGGAGGTCAGGCTCAGCCGTTCCGGCTCGTTCACCGGCAGGCCGTGGCTGGCCGCATCGCGGGCCTCGAAGTAGCTCCAGCGCAGGCCGTTCGGCTTGGTGTACGCACCGCCGATCCCGATCGTCGCGTGGATCCCGGCCTCAGCCAGGTGGTCGCTGAGGCGCCTTGCCAGCGCAGGTGCCGCGCCGCCGTCGTCGTTGATCACCACCACCAGGTCCTTCCCGACGACGGCGGCCACCGCCGTCTCCAGCGGCTGCGGCACCGAGGTGCTCACCAGGGCCTTGTGATGGGCGGCGGACACCGCCAGCAGCACCACGTTTTTGCGTGTGCTGTTCAGGCCCACACCGGCGAGCCGGCGCTGTGCCTCGCTGGTCTCCAGGGCGCCGTGGATGACGTCCTCCAGCACCTGGCCGCACAGGGCGCGCTGGGCCTGGCGCTGCTTGACCATGTTGTTCAGCTCCACGCTGATCAGGTTCTGGGCGTAGCCGATGATGCCCGAATCCTCGAAGGGCTGGCGGACCCACAGCGTGCAGGCATCTCGGCGGCCGGTGGGGATGGGGTAGGAGGCCCACGTGTCCGCGGAGGGGAGCTCGGCGCCGCTGTTGTACAGGTGGGCGGTGAACTGGGTGAGGGCAATCTCTGTCCTCAACATCCCGCCCAGGTGCTTCAGGAGCTGGATGAGGCCGCCGCCCGTGAGTAGCGCGCGTGCAAGGATCTGGTGGCCCGCGATCAGGCGCTCCAGCTTGGCGACATGATCAGCGGCCTGCGCTTCCGCCACCAGTTTGCCGATGGCAATGAACGGAGTCGCGTAAGGCACCTGCACGATCGGCAGCCCCCAGCGGTTGGCCTCCGCAATCAGGGCCGGCGGGACGGCGTCGTGCGTCAGTCCTGTCCCGAACCCGATGCCCACGGCTCCGGCGCGCTGGACCTGCCGGACGAAGCGCCGCTGCTCGGGCGCGGACCGCAGGCGCATGCCGGTGGTGAGCACCAGTTCGCCGCCGCTGAGGAAACGCTGCGGGTCCTCCAGCTCCGTGACGGCAACCCAGTTGATGTCCTCGTGCCAGGTGGTCTCGGCAAGGCCTGCATTGGACAGGTGGAGGGAGTGCACGCCGAGCAGGGTGGCGAGGGAAATGGCCATGGATCAAGGATAGACGGACGCTGGTCAACCGCACTAAACATTGCGGCCAAGGGTGTGCAGGTGGCTATTCCCCGGGGTCAAGGTGCTGGCATAGGCTCAAGGCAGTCGCAACCATCCGCTTCGCAGCTGATGTTCCCTTATGAAAGAGGTTGTACACCGTGGTTCAAACCTTGCAGAACTTCATCAACGGTGAGTTCGTTACGCCCGCGGGCACCGACCTGCTGGACATCGTTAACCCCACCAACGGCGAGGTAGTGGCGCAGTCTCCCGTGTCCATCCAGGCCGACGTCGACGCTGCCATGACCGCGGCCAAGGACGCTTTCAGGACCTGGAAGCACGTCACCCCCGGGCAGCGCCAGCTCATGCTGCTCAAGCTCGCGGACGCCGTTGAAGCCAGCAGCGACGAACTTGTCGAGGCCCAGCACCGCAACACCGGGCAGGTGCGTTCGCTGATCGCGTCCGAGGAAATTGCCGCCGGCGCCGACCAGCTCCGCTTCTTCGCCGGTGCCGCACGCATCCTGGAAGGAAAGTCCGCGGGCGAGTACTTCGAAGGCCACACTTCCTACGTGCGCCGCGAACCCATCGGTGTCGTGGCCCAGGTTGCGCCGTGGAACTACCCGTTCCTGATGGCCATCTGGAAGATCGGTCCCGCGCTCGCGGCCGGCAACACCGTGGTCCTGAAGCCCTCCGACACCACGCCCGAATCCACGCTCGTGCTGGCCCGCCTGGCCGGCGACATCCTGCCTGCCGGCGTGTTGAACGTAGTTCTGGGAACCGGCGCAACCGGCGCCATGATGGTGGAACACAAGGTCCCCGGCCTGGTCTCCATCACAGGCTCGGTCCGCGCCGGCATCGCCGTGGCCTCCGGGGCCGCGAAGGGCCTCAAGCGCGCCCACCTGGAGCTCGGCGGCAAGGCCCCGGCCATCGTGTTCAAGGACGCCGACATCAAGAAGAGCGCCGCGGCCATCGCCGAATTCGCGTTCTTCAACGCCGGCCAGGACTGCACCGCCATCACCCGCGTGCTGGTGGAGGACTCGGTCCACGACGACGTCGTGGCAGCGATGGTGGAACACACCAAGACCCTGCACACCGGCTCGCAGAACGACGAAGACAACTACTTCGGCCCGCTGAACAACGTGAACCACTTCAACGCCGTCACCTCCGTGGTGGAACACCTGCCGGAAAACTGCAAGATTGTTACGGGCGGGCACCGCGCCGGGGACAAGGGCTTCTTCTTCGAACCGACCATCGTCACGGGCGCCAAGCAGACGGACGACATCGTCCAGCAGGAAACCTTCGGCCCGGTCATCACGGTGCAGAAGTTCTCCTCCGAAGCAGAGGCTCTTGAGCTGGCCAACGACGTCGAATACGCCCTCGCCTCCAGCGTCTGGACGTCCGACCACGGCACGGCCATGCGAATGAGCCGCGACCTGGACTTCGGCGCGGTCTGGATCAACACCCACATCCTCCTCACCGCCGAAATGCCCCACGGCGGCTTCAAGCAGTCCGGCTACGGCAAGGACCTCTCCATGTACGGGGTCGAGGACTACACCCGCATCAAGCACGTCATGAGCGCACTCGACGCCTAAATACACTTCTCCGGTGGTTGAGCTTGTCGAAACCAGATTTCGACAAGCTCAATCACCGAGAGACCCCCGCCACGCTTTCAAGAAAGGCCCTCCCATGAGCACCACAGCAAGTGAAATCACCTTCCGCCTGGAACAGAAGCGCCGTGTCCAGGCCGACTTCCCGGGCCCCAAGTCCATCGCCCTGACCGAGCGCCGCAAGGCAGTGGTCGCCGCTGGCGTCGCCTCAGCCGTTCCGGTCTACGTTGCGGACGCCGACGGCGGCATCATCCACGACGTCGACGGCAACTCCTTCATTGACCTCGGCTCGGGCATCGCGGTGACCAGCGTCGGCGCGTCCGATCCCGCCGTCGTCGGGGCCGTGAAGGAAGCCGTTGAGCACTTCACCCACACCTGTTTTATGGTCACCCCGTACGAAAGCTACGTGGCACTCGCCGAGCAGCTGAACCGGCTCACCCCGGGTGACCACCAGAAGCGCACCGTGCTGTTCAACTCCGGCGCCGAGGCCGTGGAGAACGCCGTCAAGGTGGCCCGCCTCGCCACCGGGCGTGACGCCGTCGTCGCCTTTGACCACGCCTACCACGGCCGCACCAACCTGACCATGGCGCTGACCGCCAAGGCCATGCCGTACAAGACCAACTTCGGCCCGTTCGCGCCCGAGGTCTACCGTATGCCCATGAGCTACCCGTACCGCGAGGAGAACCCCTCGATCACCGGTGCCGAGGCCGCCAAGCGCGCCATCACCATGATCGAGAAGCAGATCGGCGGCGACCAGGTTGCCGCGATAATCATCGAACCCATCCAGGGCGAGGGTGGCTTCATCGTCCCCGCCGAGGGCTTCCTCCCCGCGCTGGCCGCCTGGGCCAAGGCCAACGGCGTCGTGTTCATCGCCGACGAGGTCCAGTCCGGCTTCTGCCGCACCGGCGAATGGTTCGCGGTCAACCACGAGGACGTTGTCCCGGACATCATCACCATGGCCAAGGGCATCGCGGGCGGTATGCCGCTCTCCGCGATCACCGGCCGTGCTGACCTGCTCGACGCCGTCCACCCTGGCGGACTGGGCGGCACCTACGGCGGCAACCCGGTGGCGTGCGCTGCCGCATTGGCCGCGATCGGGTCCATGGAAGAGTACAACCTCGCGGGGCGCGCCCGCCACATCGAATCGCTCGCCACGGGACGCCTGCAGGAACTGCAGGCCGAACTGGCCTCCTCCGGGAGCGCAGTGATCGGCGACATCCGCGGCCGCGGCGCCATGCTGGCCATCGAACTGGTCCAGGCCGGCTCCAAGGAACCCAACCCCGAGCTGACCAAGGCCGTGGCGGCTGCCTGCCTCAAGGAGGGTGTCATCATCCTCACCTGCGGCACGTACGGCAACGTCATCCGCCTGCTGCCCCCGCTGGTCATCACCGACGACCTGCTGAACGACGGCCTGGACGTCCTGGCCGCGGCCATCAAGGCCAACGCCTAGGACCCCGCCCAACAGAGTCAGCGCCCCCTCGCAACGGCGCGAACGAACACTTGAGGCCCCGGAAACATAAGTTTCCAGGGCCTCAAGTGTTCTTTCGCGCTCGTTTTATGAGGTGCGGGCCCGCTTCCTGGCCCTCGAGTTCTTGCCTGCCATCCGCAGCATGTCGACGGTCAGCACCAGCAGGGCCAGCCACACCACACCGAAGCCGATCCAGCGGCTGGTTGTCATGGCTTCCTGGAACACCACCAGCGCCGCGATGAACTGCAGGAGCGGGGCAACATACTGCAGCAGCCCGATGGTGGTCATGGGCAGCCGGCGGGCCGACGCACCGAAGAACAGCAGCGGCACCGCGGTGATCACCCCGGAGGCCACCAGGAGCCAGAAGTGCCCTGGGCCCTGGCTCGTCAGGGTGGCCGCGCCGCTGGCGCCGAGGAACACCATGGTGGCCGCGGCGATCGGGGCCAGCACGATGGTTTCCACGCTGAGGCTGGTCACCGCGTCCACCTTCGGGCCAACGCGCTTCTTCACAAACCCGTACAGGCCAAAGCTGACGGCCAGCGTCAGGGCGATCCAGGGCAGTTTGCCGTAGCTCACCGTGAGCACGCCCACCGCTACAAAACCGATTCCGACGGCGGCCCACTGGAGGGGGCGCAGCTTCTCCTTCAGGACGAACACACCCAGGAGGACCGAGACCAGGGGGTTGATGAAGTAGCCCAGTGCGGCTTCGACGGCCTGGCCGGTGGTGACGCCGTAGGTATAGGTCAGCCAGTTCACGGCAATGAGTGCGGCCGCGATGGCGAGGGTGCCGAACACGGAGCGGTCGCGGAAGGCTGCGGCCAGCGCACGCCAGGACCGGGTGACCGTGATCAGGAGGATGCAGAAAAACAGGGACCACACAACGCGGTTGGCCACGATCTCCACCGCACCGGCGGGCATCAGCGCAAAGAAGTACAGGGGGAGCAGCCCCCACAGCCCGTACGCACCGAAGCCGAACAGGACTCCCGCCGTCGTCTCTTTGTCTACAGCCTTGATGCCTGCTGGCGCGGTCACAGCGGTCTTGGGTAAAGAGTCGGTTTCAGGGGGAGTAGGCACGTAACCAATAACACCAGTTGATGGACGCGTATTCCAGTCAAAAGTCAGTACGCTTTCCTTCATGGAACCGATGACCCCGCAGGTTGCCGTCCCGTGAGGCTCCGCCGCAGCAACACCAACGGCCGCGGCTACCGTCGCGTGCCCGCCGGGACGGGCTTCAGCTACCGGGACCTGGACGGCTCCACACTGCAGCAGGGGCCGGTCCGGGAACGGCTGGAAAGCATCGGCATCCCGCCGGCCTGGACGGACGTGTGGATTGCGCCGTTCGACAACGGGCACATCCAGGCGACAGGCCTCGATGTGGTGGGCCGGCGGCAGTACATCTACCACCCCGCCTGGCGGGAGCGGAAAGACCGCGTGAAGTTCGACCGTGCCCTGCAGTTGGCCGAGTCGCTGCCCACTGCCCGCCGGCTGGTCACCCTGGACCTGCGCAGCGACGGTCCAAGCCGCGAACGCGTCCTGGCGGCGGCCTTCCGGATGCTGGACAGCGGGTCCCTGCGCGTGGGGTCCGAGCGCTACACCAACGAGAACGGCAGCCGCGGCCTGGCCACGCTCCTGTGTGCGCATGTGCATGTCCGGAAGGAGTGCCTGGAGCTGAGGTTTCCGGCCAAGAGCGGCAAGGACTGGGAGTCGGAAATCCACGACGCCGACCTCTCCGCCTTGGTGCGGATGCTCAAGCGCCGCGGTGGAAATGCCAGGCTGCTGGCGTTCAAGGAGGGTCGGACCTGGCGGCCGGTCACCAGCGCGGACATCAATGCCTACGTCAAGGAGCGGACGGGTTTGGACTTCACCGCCAAGGACTTCCGGACCCTGCACGGGACGGTGGCCGCCGCCGTCAGCCTGGCCCGCAGCGGCCCGCAAAAGACTGTTACGGCGCGGAAAGCCGCCATCAGCGTGGCCATGCTGGAGGCTGCCGTGGTGCTGGGGAACACGCCGTCGATCGCCCGGAAGAGCTATGTTGACCCCCGGCTGCTGGACCACTTTGCCGCGGGGGAGACCATCGACCCCAAACGCCTGGACTCCGCGGAAGCCGAGCTCCGGGCGCTGCTGTACCGGGAAGGTGACGTGGTGCCGCTGCGCCAGAGCGGCTGAGGCCCGTCGTTGCTGCCGGTTGTTGCCGCCTGCTCAGCCCGTTTGCTCGGCGTACACAACGTAGTTCTCGGTGGCGCCGGCGTCGTTCAGCTGGAAGCACGTCACCAGCACCAGCCGCCCGGGCACGGCAGCCCAGAGGTCGTCCCGCTGCCCGAGACTGGTCTTTGCATAGCCGGCCGCCCCCGTGACCGTGTATCTCGTGACGCCCTCCGGCGTGGTGACCAGCACCGCATCGCCCGGCTGTGCCCGGCCCCTGCCGGCCTGGATGTCCATCAGTCCGTTGAATGCCGAGTAGCCGAGGTTCCAGGAGTGGGCGGCCAGGTAGGTGGTGTTGGTGGCCCCGGCGCCGGCCGGTCCGTAGTCGCTGATCCAGTACGCGAATCCATTGGACGGCGGGTTGACCCGGCGGTCGGCCGGGAGGGCCATCGGCAACACGGGGATGTCCATACCGAGCCGCGGCACTTGCACCCGCACCGGCTGGCCCGGCCCTGCAGGTGTCCGGGCCAGTTCCCGGCCGGCCACCGCCTCAGCCTCTGCCGGCGTCTCCACTACCAGCGGGGCGCCGGCGCCTGGCGTAGCGGCGGAGTCCGGCGGTTGCGGTGCAGATTCCGTGGCCTGCCCGGGGACTGCCAGCAGCGGCTGGGCCCCCGTCAGGAGCGGGATTCCGTACACTAGCACCACGGCAAGGCCCAGCCCGGTCAGGCCGACGGCGGCAAGGTTGCGGTAGCGGCGGCGCCTGCGGGCGGCGGATGTGGGGGCCCGTCGCATTTACCCGAAGCGTCCGTTGACGTAGTCGCTGGTGCGCTGGTCCTGCGGGTACTGGAACATGGCGTCAGTGGGGCCGTGTTCAACGATCGCCCCGGGCGCGTTGTGTGCCGCCAGGAAGAAGGCGCACGTGTCCGAGATACGCGCGGCCTGCTGCATGTTGTGGGTGACGATGACGATCGTGACGAGTCCGCGCAGCGACGCGATGGTCTCCTCGACGCGGCGGGTGGACGTGGGGTCCAGCGCCGAGCATGGCTCGTCCATCAGCAGCACCCGCGGGGAAACCGCCAGGGATCGGGCGATGCACAGCCGCTGCTGCTGGCCGCCTGACAGTCCGCCGCCGGGCTGGTGCAGCCGGTCCTTGACCTCGTCCCACAGGGATGCCTTGCGGAGTGAATCCTCCACCAGGTAGTCCTTCTCCAGCCGGCTGGCCTTGATGCCCGCGAGCTTCAGCCCGGCGACGGTATTTTCGTAGATGGACATGGCGGGGAAGGGGTTGGCTTTCTGGAAGACCATGCCGATGTTCCGGCGCGCCAGGGTCACCCGCCGGCCCGGATCGTAGATGTCGGCCCCGTCCAGCAGGACCTGCCCCGCCAGCGACGCTGTTGGCACCATTTCGTGCATCCGGTTGAGGATCCGCAGGAACGTGGACTTGCCGCAGCCCGACGGGCCGATCAGGGCCGTGACCTGTCCCGCTTCCATGGTCAGCGAGACGCGGTCCAGGACCTTGCGCTCGCCGAACCAGGCGCTGACCGCCCTGGCGTCGAGCTCGGCCGCCTCGCTCCCGGCGAACGGGTCCGGGAAGCCCTCGCCCTCGGGCGGATCGAACACGGCCAGTGTGTGGCCGGAGGATGATTGCGTGGTCATCAGGGTTCCTTCTATGGAGATTTTCACTAAAGCAGGTTGGGCAGCAGGAGGCTGACCTGCGTACCGGTCAGGACTGACAGCGCGCCCAGCATCGGCAGGAACACCAGCCAGGTCTCGCGTTGACCCCAGCGGTACCACGACCAGACGGCGGCCATGGCGGCCAGGATCAGCAGTTCCAGGCACACCAGGAGTCCTACCAGGTCCGAGGTGTCAGATCCCAGGGGCAACTCGGCGGCTTCCAGGGATGCGGGATAGAGGACCGGCGCGGTCTTCGGGAAAGCCTTGGACAGCAGCTTGGCGTCGACCCGCAGGACGCCGTCGGGAAGGAAGGCGGCCCCGGCTGCGGTGGTCAGGGTCAGGCGCCCTTCGTCACCGGTGGGGATGGACGGGCCGGGGTCACCGGCGCGGCGATGGCCCATCACCTCGAACTCGGCCACTCCCAGCCCGGTGGTCACGGTGAACCGCTCGCCCGGTGCGAGGCGGGTCAGCTGGCCCAGGGGGCCACCGTAGGCGGCGGCCCTGCCCATCAGGACGCTTGTGCCGCTCTGCCCCGGCAGGGGAGTGTCCCGCCGGTGGCCGACGCCGTCCATCAGTTCCCGGGATGTGGTTCCCTCCACCACCGTTTCCTGGATGTCCAGTGCGGGAATCGAAAGCAGGGCCAGCGGTGTCCCGGGGGCCACCAATGCGCCCGTGTGGTCCGTCTGGCCGAGCGGTGCGGAGCCTTCCGCCAGGCCGGTCCGGAGCTCTTCAAACAGCCGGGTCTGCGTGGTGGAGTGCTGCACCTGCGAGATGATCACAATGTTGATGATCTGGCCGAAGAGGATCACCGAGACCATCGCCAGACCCAGCGAAATCGCCTTGTTAGTGTGCGACGGCGGGAGCCTGACAGGGGTGGCCCGGCGCCTGTTCCGTGCCGTACGGCGGAGCCACGCGAGCGCGCCGCGGTGCAGGAAACGGGGGCCGGTCTGGCGCCGGCCCGTGAGTGTCGCGGTCATGCTTTGGTGCCGCGCTTACTCCCCGCACGCCTGGCCAGGGCGCCGGCGGTCAGTGGCGGGACGAGGACCAGAAGGCCCACGAGGCCGCCGATGATCAGCAGGAGGTTCTGGGGTTGTCCCCAGCCGCGGCTGGAGGCCAGCGTGGTGGTGACAGGCGTTAACTGCCCGGCGACGCCGCTGGCGGCCCCGGCGGCTACGGCTGTGCAGGTGCCGCTGTCGGGGTCACAGGCTGCCGCTTCGCTGGCCGGATCGACGGCAGCCGCTCCGGCGTCGGCCAGGTCAGTCACTTCGGCGGTGCTGGCCGGAACTTCGGCTCCTGCTGCGGCCGGGGCCCCTGCCGGGCCCTGGTTGACGGCCGCGTCGGCACCGCGCCAGGGCACCTGGCAGGCAGCGTCGCAGGCCTTGTCGAACGGTGCGCTCCGCACGAGTTGGTTGGCCGAAGGTGAGTCGCCCGGCTTGAACGTGGGGTTGTTGCAGGCGGGCGCCGAACCGCCGGACACACTGTCGCGGGTCTGGTCCATCTTGCGGATGGTGTCCTGGTCCACGCCCGGTATCTTGCGGATCTGTTCCATCCCGGCCAGGACCAGGTTCATGGGCAGCGGCGAGTATCCGAGCTGGCCCATGGGGCGCTGGCCCTCGCACAGGGCGTAGTTCGCGAAGAAGCCCAGGGTGGCTCCCTGCGCCGGGTTCAGGGCATTGGTGGCCTGGGTCGGGACGATCATGTACGAATACGCCGACATGGGATACGTGCGGGGGTCCTTGTAGCCGTACACCTTGGAGAGGTCCTGGGAAAGGTAGTTCGCTGACCCCTTGTCCTGGTTGATGCTCGCCTGGGTCAGCGCCACGGCCACTGCGTGCTCCGTGGGCAGCGTGTAGAAGCCGGCAGCGTTCTTGACCTGTGCCACCGGAAAGCCGATGCCCTGGGCGTAGGAGTACTCGTCGTAGTTGATGGTGAACTGGTTGTTCGCCGAGTACGTGGTGACACCCTGCGAGCCGTTCTGGGCCACGAAGTTCTTGAGACCCTGCGTGGGGTAGAAGGACGTGGCGTGCTGCGGGTCGCAGCCGGTGACGGCGCACAGCTTGGCGTAGTCGGCAGGGTACTGGCGCAGCAGCCAGAGCGTGAACTGGGCGGTGGCGCCGGAGCCGTCAGAGCGGACCACCACGTTGATGGTGGCGTCAGGCAGGGCAACACCGGGGTTGTCGGCGGTGATGATGGGATCGTTCCAGCGGGTGACCTGGCCGGTGAAGATCTTGGCGATGGCCGGCTGCGAGAGTTTGAGGCTGGTCATCCGTGAGCTGCCGGCCTTGAGGTTATACATAAAGGCGGTACCGCCGGCCACCACGGGCAGCATGCCGTAGGCGAAGCCGGGCATGCTGTTGTCGCGCGGGTCGGCGGTGTCCCCGGTGTAGGGGATTTCCGAGACGGCGAACTGCTTCATCTGGTCGGCGAATTCCTTGCGCCCCGTGGAGGAACCCTTGTTCTCGTAGTCCACCGTCACGCCCTGGGCGCCGACCCGTGCGATCCAGTCCTGCAGCGCGTTGCCCGCCCAGGAGGATCCGGAGCCGCCGATGCGCAGGTAGTTGGCCGCCTGGGCAGGCGCCAGGCCAGTCAGCACCATACCGAGTGACAGCAGGATTCCCAGGACCGCCGGAACGGTCCGTCGCTTGGAAAGGGGGCGGATCATGGTTTCTCCTGCATGTTGTCGGTAGGTGCTGCGCCCAGGCTCGCCAGCAGTTGGGCGTGGTTGCGTTCAATGCGGGGCAGGTCGCGCCGGGACCTGGCGGCCGCGCGCCGTGCCTGGGCCTGTGTCTGCTTGCCGGCGTCCTGGCCGCCGATGATGCGGGCGATGATGAACAACACCAGGACCACGAACAGCAGGAACGCCGCGGTGGCGAAGCCGCGAGCCACCATCTCCGGCACGGGGGAGCGGACGTAGTCCAGGGCAGCCAGCGGAAGCGGTGTCTGCGGACCGGAGAACGGATTGGCATTCATCACGCCGGTAAAGCCGGACGTCAGCAGGACCGGCGCGGTCTCGCCGATGCCGTGGGCGGTGGCCAGGATGACGCCGGTGGTCAGGCCGGAGCGGACGGTGGGCAGCACAATGTGCCACACCACCCGCCATTGGCCCGCGCCCAGGGCCAGGCCTGCCTCGCGCAGGTTCCCGGGCACCAGCCGGAGGACGACGTCGGCCGAGCGGATCATGATCGGCAGCATCAGGACGGTGATGGCCAGCGAAGCGGCAAAACCATTGGTCTGGTGCGTGATGGCCATAACCACCGCCGCGTAGATGAACAGGCCCGCCACAACGGACGGCAACGCCGTCATTGCTTCCACGACTGTGCGCACGATGCGGGCCAGGCGCCCGCCCACTTCGTTGAGGAATACCGCCGTCGTCATTCCCAGCGGAATGGTGATGGCCAGGGCGATGCCGATCTGTTCCAGCGTTCCCACCAGGGCATGCAGCACGCCGCCCTGGTCCAGGCCGGACAGGGGCCCGGCGCCGGTCATGTCAGTGGTGAAGAAGTTGACGTGGAACAGCGCTTCCTGGCCGCGGGCGAACGTGAACATCACCACCAGGCCAAGAGTGCCGGCGACGGCGGCGCCCGCCGAGCTGAGCAGGACCGTCACCAGTCCGTTGCGGACTGCCGGAGCCGGCTGCCGCAGGTGTATCAGGGCGGTATACAGCAGCAGGAACCATAGGTAGGAAACGATGAACAGCCAGCCCAGGGGGATCAGTCCCAGGGCCACGGTCAGCAGGAGGCCCATGGCCAGCCCGCCGGCGGCCGCGCCGGCCAGCGACAGGACGTGGTTGCGGCCAACGCCAAGCCGTACCCGGACTTCGTCCGGGGCGCCGGCAGAATTGGACAGCTGCGGCAGCTCAGTAGCTGGGCGGCGTGGCCCGGGATCGGCAGGCAGATCGGTCACCTCGAAGGTGGCGGGTCCGTCGTCGGTGGTCGTCATGGTCAGCCCTCGCTTTCTGCGCCGGACCGGGACCTCGCCATGATGGCTGAGGCCGTGATGTTGACCAGCATGGTGATCACGAACAGCGTCAGTCCTGCGGCCATCAGCGCGCTCATCGCAGATTCGTTGGATTCGGAGTACTTCAGGGCAATCATGGCGGCGATCGAGTTGGCGCCCTTTTCCAGGACATGGAAATTGATGGCATAGACAGGGCTGATGATCAGGTAGATGGCGATGGTTTCGCCGAGCGCCCGTCCCAGCCCGAGCATGGTGCCGCCGATGATGCCGCCGCGGCCGAAGGGCAGCACTACGGTGCGGATCATGCCCAGCCGCGTGGCGCCCAGGGCGTAGGCGCCCTCTCGCTCACCCGTTGGTGCGCGCCGAAAGGACTCCGTCATGATGGAGGTCTGGATCGGGACGATCATCATGGCCACCACCAGTCCGGCGATGAAGGCGGAGGCGGTGAACGGCACGGTGTCCCGCAGCGGACTGCCCGGGTCAACGCCGTCCACCTGCAGGAACGGTATCCAGCCGAACCACGTGGACAGCCACTTGCTGAAGTCCACCACGTTGGGCTGCAGCATGTAGGCGCCCCACAGGCCGAAGACCACCGACGGCACGGCGGCCAGGAGGTCAATCAGGCTGGTCAGTGCCTTCTGCATCCAGCCGGTGGCGACTTCGGTGATGAACAGTGCCGTCCCCAAGGCCAGCGGCATGGCGATGGCCAAGGCAACCGTGGCGATCTGCACCGTGCCCCACAGAACAGCGGCGATGCCGAAGTCATTGGTTTCCGGTGCCCAGTTCTGGGTGGTCAGGAATTTGCCCAGCCCCACCTCGCTGATGGCGCCGACGCCGTTGCCGGCCAGGAAGAGGCCCACCAGGACCATGATGGCCAGGACGATTCCGCCGCCGATCCGGGTGACGGTCCGGAACAGGTAGTCCTGTTGTTCCAGCTGCTGGTGCAGGGTGCGGGGAGTATCCTGCGCTTCATCGGCGCGGGAACGGGGCAGTACCGTGCTCATCGACGCCGCCCCCGTGCCAGCAGCGGCGCGGCGGCAGCGCTTGCCAATGCTGCCACGAGTCCGATCACCAGCGTGTACTGGGGCCAGGCGCTGCTGGTGGCCGCGGTCCGGCTGGGCACCGCAGCGGCGGCCGCGGGGGCAGCCGCAGGTGCTGCCGCCGGGACGACTTCTGCTGCGGCAGCGGCCGGTGCGGCCGGTGCCAGGACTGCGGGCACCACGTTCGCGCCGGACACGGACTCCATCGGCATCAGGTCGGTGGTGGCGGCCGCGGCTTGCTGTGGCCCCTGGATTCCCTGCAGGGTCTGGATGCCGGCGGCGGCCAGCTGCAGTAGCGCCGGTGTGAGTGGCGCGTAGCCGGGTGGCAGCATCCCGCTCCTGAAGCCGGTCTTCTGGCCTTCGGTGCTGATGTACGAGAAAAGCTGCGCGAACGTTGCGGCCTGGGTCTGGCTGACCGAGGCAAGGTTCACCACGCCGTAGATCGGCAGGGTCAGCGGATACGCGGTGGTGTAGTCCGGGACGTTGGCAGGCCGCATGGCGCCGGGGGTACCGGTGGGTTCGAACTGGCCGGCTGCTGCCTGCAGGCTGCTGGCGGTGGCGCCAATGCACTGCGAACCGCTGACGTTGCACAGCTGCGCGGTGGGCAGCTGGAACTTCGCCGCCGAGGCCGCATCCGTAATGGACAGGATGCTGCGGCTGCCGTAGCCCTGGCGCGCCACGGATTTGTAGGCGGGCGGGCTGCAGTCGGCGCACCAGGACGTGGTGGATGCCGGCTGGGCGCGCACGGTGTTCTGGGCCGCCGCGGCCATGTCCTGGACGCGGGAATACTGGTCGCCTACGGTCAGGGCCGGCTCGGCGATGGAACCGTCGCCGGCCATAACGGCCTGCTTCTGCGCCCAGTAGACCTGCGGGTACGCGGCCCCTTCGGAGGGGTAGGACTGGCGGGCGTACGTGAACCCGTCGGGTGTCTTGGTCTCGGCGACCTTCCGTGCGGCCTGCTGGTCCAGCTCGGTAGCCCTCTCCTGGCATTCGCTGTAGGTCCGGGTCGAATAGAACGGGTTGATGGTCATGCCGGACGGATCCGGGCAACCGTTCAGGAAGGCCCGGGAATCCTTGTCGTTGAGCAGCCAGTCCCAGACGGCGGACGCGGCATCGGAGCGCAGGCCTTCCACCACGGGTGGGCTGAGGTTGCCGGACGAACCCAGGCCCTTCGGATTCAGGGCCCTGAACTCCGGATCATTCTGGATGGAAAACGTCATCGGCTGGCCATACGCCGTGCTGCCGGGCTTCGTGAAGGGGGCCTCAACGGCGGAAGCCGGGGCCGTGTGCTGCACGTAGCTCTGTGTGAGCAGTTTGGCCAGCAGCCTGGCATTGAGTTTCAGGTCGCGCACCAGACCGGCGCTGCGTGCCTTGTCCGCCTCCCACTCTGCCTTGTCCTGGTAACCGCAGTCGGCCAGCGTGTATTGCGTGAACGCTGCCGTGCAGGCGTTGTCAATGGTCATCGCGACCACCACCCCGGCCAGCGCTGTCGGCACGTACAGGGCGTTGAGGTCACCGGCGGCGGGGCGTGTGATAAAAGCGAGGGTGTCGGGCTGCTGCAGCTGGGTACGGGCCTGCAGATCCGCCAGCGGTGAGAAGCCCAGCGTGAACTTCTTGGTGTCGCACACGGCGGGGATCCAGGACTTCATTGCCGCACTGAGGGCTTCGGAGCCCACGCTGAGGGTTGCCGCCTGATCGGTGGGGCAAACTGCGGCCACGTCCTGGAAGTGGAGCGGGACCTGCAGGCGCATCGCCCACAGGCTGGGGGCCAGCGGTCCGGCCGGCAGGACGGCGTCCATCGCGGCGGTCCGCGGTACGGCTACCAGCCAGCATTTGGCCACGCTGGGTGCATCCGGGCGGTAGCCGCAGCCCATTCCGGAGGCTTCTGCGCCGCTCTGGACCTCGAAGGTGCGCGAGCCTGCGCCCTGTTCGGAGGACATAAAGCGGGAGAACTCGTTGGTGCTGGTCCGGCTGAAGAAGGGGTTGCGGTATTCGCTGAGGTTGAAGCCGTCCGTGATCCGCGTTTCTTCGCCGGTGACGGCCTGGAAGGGGGCCGGAAGGTTCATGGTGGGGGATGACGGATCCGGGGCTTCCCAGTCGCCGCCGCGGACCAGGGGATCGTTCAGCAGCGAACGCTGGTGGGCTGTGCTGGAGATATCGCCGTCCAGTCCGGTCGCGCCGAACTGGCAGGTGGAGGGGTCGGGCTCATTGGCCGCGGGGTCAGGCTTGTTGTCCGTGCCCGGTTTGCCCCAGCACTGGAACACCTGCAGATAGGACGTGCTGGCACCGTTGCTCCCGGCGGCGGGATCCGCGCCGGTGAAGCTGACGGTCACTGACTGGTTCTGCAGGTTCCTGGTCTGGGAAACGCTCATGGACAGGCCGCCCAGCCCGTTGCCCGGGCCGAAGGCACGGGTCGCTGAGTCGCGCAGCCGCTGATCGACGTCGTCGTACGTCTTCCCGGCAGTGTGCGGCAGCTGCTGCTGGTTTCCGCGGGGAACCGTGCTCTCGGGCGCATTGTCAGTGTTATCCCACGCGACGGTCGCCGCGGTGTCGCTGACCATGGAGCCGCGCGGCCCCCAGTCGGTGCCCGGAACGGTCGGATCTGCCGAGCTGGGCGGCAGCGAGACCAGCAGGAGGGCGCCCACAGCGGCCGCAGCGGCCAAAGGGGAAGCCCACCGGGCGCCGTGTTGCTGACGGGGCCTGGCGCCGGCCTGTCGGGTATTCCATGGAAGCGGCATGAATTCTTTCTTTTCAATATTCCGGGTCGGTCATCAACCTGCGGGCCGATTGTTCAGACCTGTCAGTGGAAGGTCCAGCCGGGTGGCAGCGGAAGCTGCTGGACTATTATTTCCCTAAACCGTCCCGGACCCGCTGTGGCCTGACTAAGGAGGGATTTCCGGGAGGTGAACAAAAGGAATTGGTGTTGAAAGCGAAATTGCCCGGACCCTAGCGGGATCCGGGCAATTCCTGGTGAATCAGGCCCGGGTGGCCTTGCGGCGCCGGGAAATGTAGATCCCGCCGCCTACACCCATGAGGGTCAGTCCGCCAATGACCATGGCAGCCAGTCCGGCGGTGCTCGCCGGGTTGGCGGTGGCAGCGCCGAACCAGTTGGTGTCGGCCAGGAACGGAGCGTTGGATCCGGCGGTCACGGTCAGGCCGGTGACCTCGAACGTTGCGCCGGCTGCACCCGTAAGGACCAGGGTGTGCGTTCCGGCAGGCAGGCCGGCCGGAACGGTGAAGGTGTAGCTGACCGAACCGTCAGCGTTGGCCACGGCGGTTTCGGCCAGGACAACCGGCTCGGAGTGGATCTCGCCGGTGACCGTTTCGCCTGCGACGAAGGTGCTGGCGGGAGCGTTGACCACGAACTTCTGGCCGCTGACCAGTTCGGCGCCGGCGGTCAGTTCCTTGACGGATCCGGTGGTGGCCAGCGGGACTGACGTGCTGCTGGGCGTCGCGGTTCCGGTCGGTGTGGCCGACGGCGTCTCCGTGGCGGTCGGCGTCGGGGTGGCCGTTTCCGTCTCGGTGGGCGTGGCGCTCGGCGACGGCGTTGCAGTCTCCGTGGCCGTCGGCGTGGCGGTCGCCGTCGGGGTGGTCACCACCGGCTGGCTGATGGTCCAGTTCTTGGACGCGTCGGTGGTGAGCGTGGCCCAGGAAGCTACGGACTTGCCCGCGACCGGGTTGATCTTGGCGGTGGTGACGCTCTCGTTCGAGACGGTGCAGACGTAACCAATGCTGTAGGTGTGGTTGGCCTGTACCACGGCTGACATGTCAGCAATGGGGGCCTTGCTGCTGTTCACAAAACCGGATTCCAGCGTGTTGTCGTCAGCAATCGTGCCATTGGCATTCAGGGACATCGCGTACTGGGGATCCTGCGTCAGGGGGTAGACCGTCTGCGCTTCCACGGTGCTGCTCGGCGCCGGCTGGATTTCCTGCCCGGGCTCGGACATAAAGATCAGCGCGCCCTCGAGGATGTTGCCGGTGGTGGGGCAGACCATGTCGCTGTGCAGCTTCAGCACGGACAGGCTCAGGGCGCTCCAGTTGCCGCTGGTCGGGTTGGCCGTGACGGTTCCTGCCGAGCCGGCCGGGAGGGCCGCGTTGGCAACAGCGATTCCACCGCCCAGCAGGAGGGCGGTGCCGGCAACGGCGGCCGTGGCGTTCAGGCCCCAGCGGGATTTCATTGTCGTGGCGTTAGCCATAATCATTTCTTCTTTCTCAGGTAAACGTGTCTACTGCTGCGGTGTTGCCCGGCGCCGGGAAATTAAATCCACCGGCCAACCAGCGAATATCGCTGCGAAGAATTACCGATCAGTCTGGGTCATCAGTCGAATTCTGCGGGCGTGGCAAAGTAAAGCAAGCCGGTACTGAAAGTAAATTCTTTATGAACGGAATTCAGGACCAGGCCGGAGGAATTGTTAGTTGGTGTAACCCGACTTTTTGCCCATGGTCCAGTCGCCCACGTAGGAGAGCGTCTTGAAACCAAACTTGTTGATGATGACCTTGCTGCCAATCGTCTTCAGGTTGGTGGTCACGGCATTGCTCAGGACCAGGCTGTAGATGAGCTTGCTGGTCTGGGTGGAGCTGGCCACCACGTTGTAGGTGTCGCGTGCGAAGGTGCCCTTGCCGCTCGCGGGCGCCACGGCAGCGTTACCGTAGAGGTCGCCGGGGGCCAGGGACGGAGCCGTGGTGGCCGGGTCAATGGCCTTGAGTCCATCGATGTTGGCCAGCACCTGACCGTCAGCGGTGGTGTTGGCCATGGCGCCGTTCTTCTGGGCGATCCACTGTGCGGCGGAGAAGGGGATGATGTCGCCGTCGTTGATGAGGGCTGCGCCAGAGTTTTCGGGGTAGTTCTGCTCGACGTTGGGGATGCAGGTGGTGTTCGGGGTGACGCCAGTGGCCTTCAGGAAGAAAGCACGGGTGCCCGAAGCGGCCTGGGGCAGCTTGGGCGTGAAGGTCATGGTTCCGATGACGGGCTTTCCGGTGGTGCCGTCGATGGTGACGCCGTCACCGGCGGTGCAGCTGAAGATGTTGGCGATCTGCTGGGTGGTCAGGTTCAGCGCCGTGTTGGTGGAGTCCTTGACGGCCACGGTCACCGCGTCACGTGCGAACGGCAGGAACGTCAGGTCGGTGCCCGTCACGCTCGGTGAGGAAGAGGACCGGGCGATGTCGACGTCGTTCCTTTTCAGCGTGAAGGTGTTGTTGGCCGAGTCCTTGTAGACGTGGTTCAACGGGTTCAGGCTGGCGCTCAGGGCCTTGACGCCGGCACCGGAGCCGTTGGGTCGGGTAAACGCGGTGACGCCGGTCTTGGTCACGATCGTCGCCGGCGTGCCGAAGGCGTCGTAGGAGGCCACGGTCTTGATGGGGCCCGCGTTGGTCAGGGCGTTCCAGACGTCTTGGATGGTGTCGGAACCAACGGCCGCCAGCGGGCGGTCCGGTGTCGTGGGCTCCGCAGACGCGCTGGCTGAGCTGATCAGGCCGAGTGCCAAGGCGGTCACGCAGATAGCGCCGACAGCCTGGAAGGACTTCAATTTCATGTCAAGATTCCCCATCTTAGGTACCGAGTGGATTAGCTGGTGCAGGTGGGCCACGGCGCAGTGCGGGCACTGCCGCTGCGGTCTGCGGCTGCCGGAGTAGTCAGGACAGTGCCGGCCGCTATGAGTCTGCGGCGGCGCTGCCCGGCATTTCGAATTGCTTGGCTAAGAAGAACCTGCGATCAGGTGAACGTTTGGTGAAGCGCCGGCAAGGGGGCTTCGGGCAGCCGTTCCACGCCGGGAGCTCCTGCACGCAGGAGCTCGGGCGGGAACTCAACCGGAAGATGCCGGTGTCCGTGGCGGATCACTGTTTCCAGCAGGCGTGCGCCGCCAAGCAGGTCCAGTGCCGCAAGGGCGCTGCGGTCCCGGTCCCGGATGGTGGGGTACCAGGCGCTGGCCATCAGCACGGGGCGTCCGCCCAGGCTGACGTACCACCCGTAGTCCCGGGCCTGCTGGTTCTGGACGAAGGTAATGGTTAGGTCCTGGGCGGCCTTCTTGGCGGCCGTCGCATTCGCGGCCGCCACCGCATAGCTCGGGAAGAGGCCAACCCCCCGGCCGAGTTCCCTGTGGTTGGCCGAGATCAGGCGCCAGACGACCAGTGGCTGGTTGAAGTGATCCATCCGGCGCACCAGTTGGTGGATGGCCGGCAGGCGGACTGCCTGTGCCAGGACTTCGGTTGGCTGTTCAACGGGATTGGTCAACCGTTGCCGCACGTTAAGTGATGGCAGCGCGGAAACATGGCCGTGCTGAACGCCAGCGCTGAAGACGGCGAGTTCGCGCTCCTTCCAGCGGGTCGCCGCAGGAAGGGCCTGACTAACAAGAGAGGTGAAGGAAATGCGTTCATTGGAAATGATGGCTCCCCAGGGATCCTGTGACTGGACGCCGCCCATGCGGTCGTGATAAGGCTCAAGCCGGATGGTTGCCAGCCGGGGTGTCGCTGGTAAAGGAAGAGTGACGGGCAGCTGAACGTCTGGCATCACACGATGCCGCCTCCCGCGGTGGGCAACATTTAGAATGGGACATTGTGCGCAACTGCACTGTGCACTGCACTAAGCGCCTCCGGCGCGAAATCCTCCTTCCAGAAGGGCTCCCGGTGTCCAACCCAGGCGAAACCACCTCCAAACGTCCACTCCGCGTTGCCATTGTGGGTGCGGGACCGGCAGGTGTTTACGCGGCGGATATCCTGACCAAATCCAGCGGCGTCAAGGACGGCGATTTTGAGGTCAGTATCGACCTTTTTGAGGCCTACCCTGCCCCGTACGGCCTGATCCGCTACGGCGTGGCCCCTGACCACCCGCGCATCAAGGGGATCGTGAACGCGCTGCACAAGGTCCTGGACCGCGGCGACATCCGCTTCCTGGGCAACGTCACGTACGGCCGCGATCTCACCCTCCATGACTTCCGGGCCTTCTACGACGCCGTGATCTTCTCCACCGGCGCCATCAAGGACGCGGACCTGGCCATCCCTGGCATTGACCTGGCCGGATCGTTCGGTGGCGCCGACTTTGTGTCCTGGTACGACGGCCACCCGGACGTTCCCCGCGGCTGGCCGCTGGATGCCAAGGAAATCGCCGTGATCGGCAACGGCAACGTGGCGCTGGACGTGGCCCGGATGCTGGTCAAGCACCCCGATGAACTCCTCACCACCGAAATCCCGGACAACGTCTACCAGGGCCTGAAGAACTCCCCGGTCACGGACGTCCACGTCTTCGGCCGCCGAGGCCCGGCACAGGTCAAGTTCACGCCGCTGGAACTGCGCGAGCTGAGCCACATGAAGGACGTGGACATTGTCCTGTACCCGGAGGACTTCGAGTTCGACGAAGCCTCCGATGACGCCATCCGCAGCAACAACCAGATCAAAACCATGGTGAACACGCTGACCAACTGGCTCGTGGAGGAGCACGCCGAAGCGGAAGAGCCCTCCTCCCGCCGCCTGCACCTGCACTTCCTGCACAGCCCGGTGGAGATCTACCAGGACCCCGACGACGGCGGGTCCGGCCGGGTGGCCGGGATCAAGTTTGAGCGGATGGAGCTGGATGGCACTGGCAACGTCAAAGGCACGGGCGAGTTTGTGGACTACCCCGTCCAGGCCGTGTACCGCGCCATCGGCTACCACGGTTCGCCACTGGACGAGCTGGAGTACAACGCCAAACGCGGAGTGATCCCCAACGAGGGCGGCCGCGTGCTCGACGCCGACGGCAACCCCGTCCCCGGAATCTACGCCACCGGCTGGATCAAGCGCGGGCCGGTGGGCCTGATCGGGCACACCAAGGGCGACGCCCTGGAGACCATCGGCTTCCTGCTGGAGGACCGGCTCACCCTCCCACCCGCCCAGAACCCGGACCCGCAGGCCATCATCGACCTCCTGCAGGAGCGCGGCATCGAGTTCACCACTTGGGAGGGCTGGATCAAGCTGGACGCGCACGAAGCAGCCCTCGGCGCTGCGTGGACAGAAGGCGAGACAGGCGCCGACGGGACCGCCGCCGTTGTGCGTGAACGCATCAAAGTAGTCCCGCGCGACGAAATGATCAGCATCTCCCGCGCCTGACCCAGCGTCACCCACCAAAGCAGCGCGAACGGACACTTGAGGCCCCAGCCAGAGGGGCCTCAAGTGTCCGTTCGCGCAAGACGGGCTGGCGCTGGAGGGTTCGCGCCGGCGGCCGTAGACTTGCAGGACCGATGGGAGTTCGATGAGGAACCTGATCCTGCCGCCGACGTCCGGCGGCGAAGCAATTGCACTTGCCCAGCGTCATGCCCTGGCCGCCCATGAGCAGCTCGACGCCCATGCGTTTCCGGGCACACCGGAAATCCCCGGCCTGCGCAGGCTGATCCGGGAATCCTGGCAGCGGTCCGCCCGGTTGAAAGCCAACCCGGACAACCCCGAAGCGCCCCTTGCCCTGGACACCGACGAGCTCGAGGAATACCGGCGGCAGCACCCCCTGGCCAGCATCATGCCCGTGATCCACAAACTCCTGGTCCAGCCGAGCCACGACAGCGGCTTGCTCGTTGCCGTGGGTGATGAAGTGGGCCGGCTGCTCTGGGTGGAAGGCGATCCGGCCCTGCAGCGCCGTGCCGAAGGCATGATGTTCGTGCCGGGCGCCGACTGGTCAGAGGCCACCGTGGGCACCAGCGCTCCCGGCACTGCCCTGGCCCTGGGCCGCGGCATCCAGATTTCCGGGGCGGAGCATTACCAGCGGTCCGTGCACGCGTGGAGCTGCACCGCCGTCCCGTTCCACGACCCGGATTCCGGTGCGCTGCTGGGCGTTGTGGACATCACGGGCAAAGCCAGTGCCGTGGCGCCCCACACGCTGTCGCTCGTCGAGGCAACCGTCGCTGCCGCGCAGGCGCAGCTCCGTGTTGAGCGGCTGCAGCTGGCGGCCACCCTTGCCAGCCGGCCGGCCCGACGGCGGAACGCCAGTTCGGCGGCCAGATCGGATTCGGCGCGGGCCGGGGGAGCGGGCGGCGCGAAGGAAGGCAGCCTGTACCGCAACAGCCTGCAGCTTCTGGGCCGCGACCAGGCATTGCTCAGCATCGAAGGCAAAACGGTGGCGCTGTCCGCCCGGCACAGTGAAATCCTCGCCTTGCTCAGCACCCACCCGGACGGGCTGAGCGCCGAGGAGCTCAGTGTCCTGCTCTACCCGGGCGACGGTCCCACCATGACGCTCCGCGCGGAAATGGTCCGGCTGCGCAAGATCCTCCAGCAGCTCAACCCGGCCGCCGTCCCCGAATCCAGGCCGTACAAACTCACCATGGACCTGGTCCCGGACAGCGGGCAGGTGCTGAACTGCCTGCAGCGCGGCGCCCACCGGATTGCGCTGGAAATCTACCGCGGCGCGGTGCTGCCGCGCTCCGAAGCGCCGGGCATCATCGACCTCCGCGACAGGGTCTCCTCGCTCATGCGCGAAGCGGTCCTGACGGACGGCAGTGCCGAGACGCTGCTCAAGTACGCGGCCCTTCCGGAGGCGAGGGACGACGTCGACGTCCGGACCGTCGCCCTGAAGCTGCTGCCGGCGCGCTCGCCCAAGCGGGCCGCCGTCGTCGCGGACCTTGAGCGGCTGGAAGCGGAACTGAGCGCCTCCCCACCCGCCCCCTAACCTCGCAAGCTCGGCCAGGGAACCCTGCAGGCGTGGCCCCACGCCGAATCCCCAGTGAGCTGGCTCACATGCGCGCAACCTGACTGCAACCTTCACCCTCCTACGCTGAAACCAACGGCGGCCGCCATCATCAGGCGCCACCTTTCATGCACAGCAAAGGAGCTAGCAATGACTGTTTACGCACAGCCCGGTACCGAGGGTTCGAAGGTCACGTTCAAGGACCGCTACGAGAACTGGATCGGCGGCGAGTGGGTTGCCCCCGTCAAGGGCCAGTACTTCGAGAACATCACACCCGTCACCGGCAAGGTCTTCTGTGAAGTGGCCCGCGGCACCGCGGAAGACATCGAGCTGGCCCTGGACGCCGCCCACAAGATCGCACCGTCCTGGGGCAAGACCTCCGTCGCCGAGCGCGCCGCCATCCTGAACAAGATCGCCGACCGGATCGACGAGAACCTCGAGATGCTCGCCGTCGCCGAATCCTGGGACAACGGCAAGCCCATCCGCGAAACCCTCAACGCGGACATCCCGCTCGCCGCGGACCACTTCCGCTACTTCGCCTCGGCCGTCCGCGCCCAGGAAGGCCGGCTCTCCCAGCTCGACGACGACACCACCGCCTACCACTATCACGAGCCTCTCGGCGTCGTCGGCCAGATCATCCCCTGGAATTTCCCCATCCTGATGGCCGTCTGGAAGCTTGCCCCGGCCCTCGCGGCCGGCAACGCCGTGGTCCTCAAGCCCGCAGAGCAGACGCCGTCGTCCATTCTTGTCCTGATGGAACTTATCGGCGATCTCCTGCCGGCCGGTGTCCTCAACGTGGTCAACGGCTTCGGGGTCGAGGCCGGCAAGCCGCTCGCTTCCAGCCCCCGTATCCGCAAGATCGCCTTCACCGGCGAAACCTCCACGGGACGCCTGATCAGCCAGTACGCCAGCCAGAACCTGATTCCGGTCACCTTGGAACTCGGCGGCAAGAGCCCGAACATCTTCTTCAACGACGTCGCGGACACCAACGACGCGTTCTACGACAAGGCGCAGGAGGGCTTCACGCTCTTCGCCTTCAACCAGGGTGAAGTCTGCACTTGCCCGTCCCGCGCCCTGGTCCAGGAGGACATCTACGATTCCTTCATGGCCGACGCCGTGGCCCGGGTGGAGAAAATCATCCAGGGAAACCCGCTGGACACCAACACCCAGATTGGCGCCCAGGCCTCCAATGACCAGCTCGAAAAGATCCTCTCCTACATCGACATCGGCAAGCAGGAAGGCGCCAAGGTGCTCACCGGCGGTGCCCGGGCCGAAATGCCCGGCGACCTGGCTGGCGGCTACTACGTCCAGCCGACCATCTTCGAAGGCCACAACAAGATGCGGATCTTCCAGGAGGAGATCTTCGGCCCTGTTGTTTCCGTGACCCGCTTCAGCGACTACAACGACGCCATGGGCATCGCCAACGACACCCTCTACGGGCTTGGCGCCGGCGTCTGGTCGCGTAACGGCAACGTCGCCTACCGTGCCGGCCGCGAGATCCAGGCCGGCCGCGTCTGGGTCAACAACTACCACGCCTACCCGGCCGGCGCTGCGTTCGGCGGGTACAAGTCCTCCGGCATCGGACGTGAAAACCACTCCATGATGCTGGACCACTACCAGCAGACCAAGAACCTCCTGGTCAGCTACAACGAGAACAAGCTCGGCTTCTTCTAAGCCGCCCTTAGCCCGGGCGGGGACGGATCAGCACTGGTCCGTCCCCGCCTGCACCGTCCTGGCCACCCCTCAGGAAGGCAGCACCACCTCCACCGCACCATCGCTTTATCTACGCAAGGATTTCGCCAATGACGACGACAATGCAAGCAGCAGTAGTAACCGAATTCGGCAAGGATCTTCAGATCCAGACCCTCCCCATTCCTACCCCGGGCCGGGGTGAGGCGCTGGTCAAGGTCATCACTACCGGCGTCTGCCACACAGACCTCCACGCGGCGGAGGGCGACTGGCCGGTCAAGCCGACACCGCCGTTCATTCCCGGCCACGAAGGCGTGGGCGAAGTGGTTGCCCTGGGCGAAGGTGTCACCGACCTTGCTGTCGGCGACCTCGTCGGCAACGCCTGGCTCTGGTCCGCCTGCGGCGACTGCCAGTACTGCCGCACCGGCTGGGAGACACTGTGCGAAGTACAGAAGAACGCCGGCTACAGCGTGGACGGTTCGTTCGGGGAGTACATGCTCGTGGACACGCGCTTTGCCGCACGCATCCCGGCGGGCTCGGACCCCGTTGAAGTCGCACCGGTGCTTTGCGCCGGCGTCACGGTCTACAAGGGCCTGAAGATGACCGAAGCCAGGCCAGGGCAGTGGGTCACCATCTCCGGTATCGGCGGACTGGGGCACATTGCCGTCCAGTACGCGGTTGCCATGGGACTGCGGGTTGCTGCCGTGGACATCGCGGACGACAAACTCGCCCTGGCCAAGAAGCACGGCGCCGAGCTCACCGTCAACGCGCTGCACGAAGATCCCGTCGAAGTCATCCAACGTGAAACCGGAGGTTGCCATGGAGTCCTGGTCACCGCAGTACACCCGTCTGCTTTTGGCCAGGCGATCGGCATGGCCCGCCGCGGCGGGACGATTGTGTTCAACGGCCTGCCGCCGGGCGACTTCCCGGCACCGATCTTCGAGATTGTGCTCAAGGGCCTGACCGTCCGCGGCTCGATCGTGGGGACCCGGCAGGACCTGGAGGAAGCCCTCGAGTTCTACGCGGAGGGCAAGATCCACCCCACGGTCTCCACCCGGGAGCTTTCCGAGGTCAACGCCGTTCTTGACGAGATGAAGCACGCCAAGATCGACGGCCGCGTCGTTATCAAGTACTGATGATGGGGGCGAGGCTTGACGCGGCGGTGACGTTGCCCGGGGAGGACATCTCCCGCGTGGCTCTCACCGCCGAGGCCCTGGGACTGCTCAGGAAGTTGTGGGGGCAGCACGGGCCCCTGATGTTCCACCAGTCCGGCGGCTGCTGCGACGGGTCCTCGCCTATGTGTTATCCGGCCGGGGAGTTCATCACCGCGGAAGCGGACGTCCTCCTGGGGCTGTTCGACATCGCCGACGGCCTGGATCCGCAGCCTCTCGAGTTCTGGATGTCCAGGGAGCAGTTCAACTACTGGAGCCACACCCATCTGACCGTGGACGTGGTCCAGGGCCGGGGGAGCGGGTTCTCGGTTGAGTCGCCGGAAGGCAAACGGTTCCTGATCCGGTCAAAGCTGATGGACTGGCCGGTCTAGTCGGTTCGATGCTTTAGCCTTGAGGCCCTCCAAAAGGAGGGCCTCAAGGTGTTTTTCGCAATTAACTTCGGCACTATGGGTGTCTCA
Source organism: Arthrobacter sp. 4R501 (assembly GCF_002929755.1). Classification (NCBI taxonomy): domain Bacteria; kingdom Bacillati; phylum Actinomycetota; class Actinomycetes; order Micrococcales; family Micrococcaceae; genus Arthrobacter; species Arthrobacter sp. 4R501. The sequence goes on from NZ_PJIW01000008.1 coordinate 126,978, forward strand.
CGATGCGGGACGGTTGGAAGCGTCCAGTGGCTGGACAGTAAAGTTGGTAAGTCTGTTTCCATCCCCTATCAGGATTGTGGATCTCCTTATGAACCTTCTCCGGACCAAATCCATCGAGCAGTCCATCGCCGACGCCGATGAACCCGGACGCAAGCTCAAGCGGTCGCTCAGCAGCTGGGACCTGATGATCATGGGTGTCGCCGTCGCTGTCGGCGCCGGCATTTTCTCGGTCGGCGCCAAGGCTGCGGCCAACTTCTCCGGCCCCGCTGTGACGTTGTCCTTCGCCATTGCCGCTGTGACGTGTGCCTTGGCCATCATGTGCTACGCCGAGTTCGCCACCGCCATTCCGGTCGCCGGGTCGGCCTACGTCTTTACGTACGCCACCATGGGCGAGCTGCTGGCGTGGATCATCGGCTGGAACCTGATCCTGGAACTTTTCACCGCCGCGGCAGTGATCGCCAAGTACTGGGGCATCTACCTCAGCAAGGTGTTTGCGCTGATGGGGGCCGACGTGCCGCCAGCACTGTCTCTGGGCGGCGTGGACCTCTACTGGGGCGCGTTCCTGATCGTTGCCGTCTTCACCGTGCTCCTGGTGCTGGGCACCAAGCTCTCCGCCCGTGTGGGCAACGTCTTCACCCTGATCAAGATCGCCGTTGTGCTGTTTGTGATCGTGGTGGGCTTCACGTACGTGAAGTTCGAAAACTACACGCCGTTCGTGCCCGCCGCGGAACCCACCGCCGGTGGCTCCGCGGATGTCCTGAAGCAGTCGTTCTTCGGCTTTCTCACTGGTGCCGCGCCCGCCCAGTACGGCACGCTCGGCATCTTCGCCGGCGCCGCGCTGGTGTTCTTCGCCTTCATCGGCTTTGACGTCGTGGCCACGTCCGCGGAGGAAGTCAAGAACCCGCAGAAGACCCTGCCGCGCGGCATCTTCGGCGGCCTGGCCGTGGTGACGCTGCTCTACATCCTGGTGTCCCTCGCGCTCACTGGCATGGTGTCCTACACGGACCTCGCGGCAGCCGAGACACCCACCCTCACCACCGCCTTCGAGGCCGTCGGCAACACCACCGCGGCCAAGGTCATCGCCTTCGGCTCCCTGATCGGCCTCACCACCGTAATCATGGTGCTGCTGATGGGGCTGTCCCGCGTAGTGCTGGCCATGAGCCGCGACGGACTGCTGCCCCGCGCGCTGTCCAAGACCAGCGAAAAGCATTCGACGCCGGTCCGCCTCCAGATCATCTGCGGCGCCGCCGTAGCACTTGTGGCTGGCCTGACCAACGTTGACCTGCTGGAGGAAATGATCAACATCGGCACACTGTCGGCGTTCGTTGTGGTGAGCCTGGGCATCCTGGTGCTGCGCAAGAAGCGCCCGGACCTGAAGCCGTCCTTCCGCGTCCCGTTCGGCAAGGTCCTCCCGGTGGTTTCGGCCGTCCTGTGCCTGTACCTGATGACGAACCTCGCCGTGGAGACGTGGATCTTCTTCGCCGGCTGGCTGGTCATCGGCGTCGTGATCTACTTCGCCTACGGCCAGCGTCACTCCCGCCTGAACGAAAAGTTCGCCGAGGCCAAGTCCGCCGTGGACGCCACGGAGTCCGGCGCGGACGCCCGCCTTGCCGGCAGTGCGGCCGCAGCCCGCGACGAGGCACTCACCCGCCGGTAGGCCCGCATCCCCGCGGCTGCCAAAGCTGCAAACAAGACAGAGGCACCCGTCCACCCCTTTGGTGGCAGGGTGCCTCTGCCGTTAACCCGCCTTTTGTGATCTGGCCGATAAGACCTATATAGTCGTGCTTGAAGTTTTCGGGATGTCGTCCCGATAATCGGAATGTGCTTCGGCACCAAAGAGAAATGGTGAACTGTGGCTGAGAACGATGTTGTTCGCAGTAAGTCGGCGGTCCTCGACCCCCAGGGCAATCAGGCAGCAACCGGGGCCACGGACAAGGCGCCCGTCCGCCGGGCCGCGTGGGCCGGCCTGATCGGCACCGCGCTCGAACAGTACGACTTTGTGATCTACGGAACCGCATCGGCGATCATCTTCAGCAAGATCTTCTTCCCGAACATCGACCCCGCCATCGGTATCATCGCCGCGTTCGGTGCCTACGCCGTCGGCTTCGGGGCACGCCCCCTCGGCGGCCTCTTCTTCTCCAAGTACGGTGACCGGCTGGGACGCAAGTGGGTGCTGGTTGCCACGCTCTTCCTGATGGGCATCGCCACGTTCGCCATCGGCCTGCTGCCCACCTACGAGCAGGCGGGCATCTGGGCCCCCGTGCTGCTGGTTGCCTGCCGCTTCCTCCAGGGATTCGGTGCCGGCGCTGAACAGGCCGGCGGCGTGGTCCTGGTGGCGGAAACTGCGCCCAAGGGCAGCCGCGGACGCTACGCTTCGCTCGTCTTCGTTGGTGCCGCCGCCGGCACCGCGATGGGCGCCGTCGTCTGGATCCTGGTGCAGATGATGCCCCGCGAAGCCCTGGAAGCCTATGGCTGGCGGCTTGTGTTCTTCTCGTCGATCTTCGTCACCATCGCCGCTTATGTGATCCGCCGCAAGCTGAAGGAATCACCGGTCTTTGAGGAAAAGAAGGAAGAGATCGCCGGCGCCGTCCGCGCCACCCCCGTGTCCGACGTCGTCAAGAACGGCCGTGCGGGCCTGTTCCGGGTCTTCTTTATGAACGTGGGCGCCAACGCGCACTCGTACATCTTCCAGGTCTTCCTGGGCTCCTACCTGATCACGCAGCTCAAGATTGACGCGACGTTCATTCCCAAGGTCCTGCTCGTGGGCGCGCTCTTCGCCTGCGTCTCGGCATACGCCTTCGGCACCCTCTCCGACCGCTTCGGCCGCCGCCGGATGTACCTCATCATCACGGCGTTCCTGTTTGTCTTCCCCGTCCCGGCCTTCCTGCTGCTGAACACCGGAAACCTGTTCCTGATCTCGCTGGTGATCGTGCTCGGCTTCATCTTCGCCGCGCAGGGATCCGTGGGCGTCCAGGCAGCGTACTTCCCCGAGCTGTTCGGCTCCCGGTACCGCTACGCCGGCGTCGCGCTGGGCAGGGAGTTCTCCTCCGTCTTCGGCGGCGGCATCGCACCGCTCATCTGCTCGGCGCTGGTCACCGCGTTCAGCGGCTCCTGGATCCCGGTCGCCATCTACATGATGGCCATGATGGGCATCAGCCTGGTCACCACCATCAAAGCCCCCGAAACCGTCGATCGTGACCTGCTCACAGAAGAGGACGCCAAGTAATGCCAGCCACGCCCACCCGCATCGTTATCACCGACTGCGACCACGACTCCATCGCCATCGAGCAGGCCGTCGCCGACGCCGCCGGCGTGGAACTGGTCCTTGCCCAGTGCCGGACCGAGGAGGACGTTATTGCCGCCGCAGCCGGTGCCGACGCCATCGTGGTCCAGTACGCCCCCATCACGGACCGCGTCCTCGCGGCCCTGCCGCAGCTGAAGGCGATCGGCAGGTACGGCGTGGGCGTGGACACCCTCGACGTCGAGGCGGCCACCGCCCGCGGCGTCGCCGTCTGCAACGTGCCGGACTACGGCACCGAGGATGTCAGCGACCACGCCATTGCCCTGGCCGTCAGCCTGGCCCGCGGAATCACCCGGCTGGACCGCGGCATGCGCCGCGGGGAACACTCGCTGCTCCCGGTCCAGCCCCTGCACCGGATATCCACCAGGGTGTTCGGCGTGGTGGGCCTGGGACTGATCGGCGCGGCCACCGCACGCAAGGCCAAGGGGTTGGGCTACACGGTAATCGGGTCTGACCCGCTCGCGGAAATCGGTACGACGACGGCGGATGGCGTCGCCGTCGTCGGGTTTGAGGAAGTGATTTCCCGCGCTGACGTGGTGTCCCTCCACGTGCCGCTCAATTCCCATACGCATCACCTGATCAACGCCGGTGTGCTAGCGCAGATGAAACGTGGCGCTGTGCTGGTCAACACCTGCCGCGGGGGAGTCGTGGACACGGCTGCGGTTGCCGGTGCCCTGGCAAGCGGCCAGCTCTACGGTGCCGGGCTGGACGTCTTCGAAGAAGAACCCCTGGCCCTGACCAGCGCGCTGATCGGCTGCGAAAACGCCGTGCTGACACCGCACGCTGCCTGGTACAGCGAGGAATCCTATGCGGAACTGAAACGCCGCACCGTCGAAAACGTCATCGAGGTCTGCGCCGGTCGCATGCCGCGCAACGTGATGAACGCAGGAGTGTTGGTATGAGCGCCGTACTCCTGAACAGCACCATGCGCGCCGCTGTGTGGACGGCGCCGGACACGATCGAGCCGCGGCAGCTGCCCGTGCCGGAAATCCCCGCAGGCTGGGCCCTGGTCCGGACGGAAATGACCGGCCTGTGCGGCTCCGACTTTTCCATCCTGCACGGAACGCACCCCCGCGCCGAAGCTCCCCTGGTCATGGGCCACGAGATCACCGGCATCGTGGAGGTCGCGGCGGAGACCGGCCCGGCAGCGGGCACCCGGGTCACCGTGGAGCCCCTCATCCACTGCGGCGAATGCCACCCGTGCAGCGGCGGGGACACCCACGTCTGCCGGGCGCTGAAACTGTACGGGATCGACGTTGCAGGCTCCCTCGCCGAGTACGTGGCCCTGCCTGCCTCCGCACTCATCCCGGTCAGCAACGCCGTGCCCCTCCAGGAGGCCGCCCTCGCCGAACCCCTGGCTGTGGCCGTCCACGCGGTATCCCGGGCCGGCCTGGCCGGCGGCGAACGGGTGGTGATCTTCGGCGCCGGGCCCATCGGTATCCTGACAGCCCTGGTGGCGCGCCACCAGGGAGCCGGCAGCGTCCTCATTTCGGAGCCCTCCGAGGCCCGCCGCCAGGTGGCCGAAGAACTGGGCTTCGCCACGGTGGCACCCGGGGATGACCCCATCCAGGCCATCCTTGGCGCCACGGGCGGGGACGGCGCGGACATCGTCTTTGACTCCGCCGCCCACCCCTCGGTCGCGGCGATGCTGCCCCGGGCCGTCCGCGTGCGCGGGACCATCGTGCTTGTGGGCGTCTACAAAAAGCCCGTCGAACTCGACCTCCAGGCCCTGACGTTCGCCGAGAACACCGTGGTGGGCGTCCGGGTCTACACCAGGGCGGCCGTGGAACGCGCGGTGGAACTCATCGAAAGCCGTGAGCTGGGGCTGGACCGCATTCCCACCCAGGTGTTCGCCCTGGAGGACACCCGCCAGGCCTTTGACCAGGCGACGGCGTCCGGGCGTGTCCTCAAAGTCTTTGTCAGTCCAGCTGCGGCGCCCGCCGCGAGAACCCAGGAAAGCTCATGAACCACACAGCAGAGAAATCGCCGTTTGACCTCAGCGGCAAAACCGCAGCCGTGACCGGCGCCTCCCGCGGGATCGGCCTGGGCATTGCCCTCGGGCTTGTCAACGCCGGCGCCAGCGTTGTGGCACTCCAGCGCGGCCCGTTGGCGCCGGAACTGGCCGCCGCTGCGGAAAAGGCAGGCGTCAGCGCCGCGGCGGTCCACGTGGACCTGGCCAGCGAAGAATCCGTTGCCGCCGCCACAGCGGAAACCCTCGCGGGACACCAGATCGACATCCTGGTCAACAACGCCGGAACCCAGATCCGGCACGACGCGACCGAGTTCCCGCTGTCCGACTTCGACCGCGTGATGGCCATCAACACCCGCGCCGTCTTCCAGCTGTGCCAGGGTTTCGGCACCCCGATGGTGGAGCGCGGTGGCGGAAAGATCATCAACATGGCTTCCCTGCTCACGTTCCAGGGCGGCCTGCGGGTTCCGGCCTACGCCGCGTCGAAGGGCGCCGTGGCGCAGCTGACCAAGGCGTTGTGCAACGAATGGGCGCCACGCGGCGTGAACGTCAATGCGGTTGCGCCGGGCTATATCGCCACTGACATGAACGAGGCGCTGCTGGCAGACGCCCAGCGCCACGAACAGATTTCAGTCCGGATCCCGGCGGCACGCTGGGGCACCGGCGGCGACCTCGCCGGCGCCGTGGTGTTCCTGGCCTCCCCGGCCGCGGATTATATCCACGGCGTCGTACTGCCGGTCGACGGCGGGTGGCTGGCCCGGTGAGCGATCGCCAGAGCCCTCCCGTTTCCGCCATCCTGCAGGCCAATCCTGTGGTGGCCGTCCTCCGCGCCCGCCATGCCCGGGAATACGCGCCGGTCATCGACGCCCTGGTCAAGGGCGGCGTCCGATCCATCGAACTGACCCTCAGCACTGACGGCGTCTTCGACCTCCTGCCGGACATCAAACGGCAGTTCGGCGCCGACGCGGAAATCGGCGTCGGCACCGTCACCTCCGGTGACCAGGCTGCGCAGGCGCTCGACGGCGGCGCGGACTACCTGGTGACGCCCGCCATGGTGACGGACGTGATCCGTGCGGCGGTTGCGGCCGGCGTTCCGGTGTTCCCCGGCGGGCTGACTCCCACCGAGCTGCTGACCGGCATGCAGGCGGGGGCTACGGCCGTGAAGCTGTTCCCCGCTTCCACCGTTGGCCCGGGCTACATCGGGCAGCTGCGCGGGCCCTTCCCGGACATGCGTGTGATTCCGTCCGGCGGCATCGGCATCGATGACGCCGCGGACTGGATCGCCGCAGGGGCGCTTGCCGTCAGCCTGGGCGGGCCGCTGCTCCGTGATGCTTTCTCCGGCGGCGACCTCGCTGCCCTCACCGCCCGCGCCCGGCAGCTCAGTTCCCTGGTGGCGGACGCCGTCCAGGCGAGGGGTGCCCGGTGACCTTTACCGACGTCGTGACCCTCGGCGAAACGATGGGCCTGATGAAGGCCGAGACGCCCGGCCCGCTGGCCCAGGTGTCCTCGCTCAGCTTGGGCATGGGCGGCTCCGAGAGCAACTTTGCCATCGCGCTGCGGCGCCTGGGCACGTCGGTGACCTGGGTGGGACGCGTCGGCAACGACAGTCTCGGCGATCTCGTCCTGCGTGAGCTCGCGGCCGAAGGCATCGTGGTTGACCCCTTGCGTGACGAGTCGGCACCCACCGGCCTCATGATCAAAGAGCGGCGCACCATGGACCAGCTCAAGGTCTGGTACTACCGGGCCGGCAGCGCCGGCTCCCGGCTGTCTCCGGAGGACATCCCGGCCGAGCGGATTGCCAACGCCCGGCTGCTGCACCTCACGGGCATCACGCCCGCACTTTCGCCGGAGGCAGCACGGGCGGCGCAATATGCCCTGGACGTTGCCCATGAAGCAGGCGTCCTGGTCTCGTTCGACCTCAACTACCGCGCCGCGCTGTGGTCCGCCGACGACGCCGCTGACGTTTTCCGGAACTTCATTGCCCAGGCGGACATTGTGTTCGCCGGGGACGACGAAGCCGCCATCGCGGTAGGAAAATCGGATGATTCGCTGGAGCTTGCCCGCAGGGTCGCCGCCCTCGGGCCGGGCCAGGCTGTCATCAAGCGGGGAGCCGCAGGCTGTGCCGCCGTGATCGATGGAGTGGAATACGTGCAGGACGCCGTCCGCGTCAGCGCCATCGACACCGTGGGGGCCGGCGATGCCTTTGTGGCCGGCTACATCTCGGACCTCTTGGCCGGGGCCTCGGTGCAGGAGCGGCTGCTGACCGCGGTCCGCACGGGAGCCTTTGCCTGCCTGGTGCCCGGCGACTGGGAAGGTATGCCGCGCCGGCACGAGCTGGCCATGCTGGACGCCACGGAACCGGTGGCACGCTGAGCCGGGGTTGAACCCTTCAGCCGGAACTGATCCTGTCGCGGGATCTGGCCCCGTAACGGGATCTGGCACTAGCGGGAACTGGTCCCGTAAAGGGGCCGGCGGAAAGGGCCCGGATCGGCGCGAGGGCGCTAGATCCAGGCCCTTTCAAATCCTGGCGGCAGGCAGCGGCTGAGCTCAGGCTGGACGTCCTGGAGCAGCGCCACGAGTGATCGAATCCGTTCCGGCGTCATGTGGACGCTGGGGGCTGAGATGGAGACAGCGGCCGCGACCCTGCCGAGCAGGTCCGGGATGGCGATGGCAACACAGGTGATGCCGAGTTCGTTCTCCTGGTCATCCAGCGCGTAGCCGTCCGCCCGGGCTTGATCCAGTACCGCCCGGAACGCGTCAACATCCTGGATGGAGCGGGGTGTGGCGATCGCCGCCGTATCGAAGGCGCGGACGGCCTCGTCATTTCCATACTGGGCTGCCAGCAGGGCCTTGCCCATGGCGGTGTTCTGGGCCCGCAGCCGTGCCCCGGGGCGGGACGCCATTTCAATGCCGCGATGGCCGCGGGCCTTGGCCAGGTACAGGACATCGTCGCCGCTGAGGATGCCCAGGTGCGTGGTGTCCTGCGTGGTCTTGGCGATCCCGGCGAGGATGGTCTGCACGGTGTCGGGAAGGCTGATCTTTGCCTCCGCCTTGGTGCCGAGCTCCAGCAGTTTGATGCCCAGGTGGTAACTGTGGTCCGGCTGCTGGCTGAGGTACCGGCCCGCCACGAGTGTGGTCAGCATGCGGTGGGTCGCCGAGCGGCTGAGTCCCGAGGCCTGAGTGATGTCTTCTAGCCGGTGGGCGCCCGCAGCGACGTGGTCGAGCAGGCTGAGTCCGCGCTCCAGCGTGCGGGCCCCTGCGGGATTAGCTTCCATGCCCCCAATTATCCCACGTATAGGGAGCTATCCCATCTACAGGAAGTACGGCGTCACGGGGCCGCATGCCGGCCCACCCAGTCCACCAAGGGCCGCAGCTTGTCCCAAAGCGCCTCGATTTCCTGCACTGCCGCCGGCGAATCCAGCCACTCCGGCTGGCCCAGTTCGATGCCGGCGGACAGCGACTTGTGCTTCAGCAGCTCCGCCCGGGGATGGTCCTTGTCGAAACCGCGCGGCACGGTCTTGAGTTTTTCGCCCTCCACGGCAAAGCCCGCGGCAGCCACGGTCTCCACGATGTGCCGCAGCGCTTCGCCGGTCCCGGACGCATCCACGGAGTTCCGGAAGCGGGCCAGCTGGGCCGGCGTGCTGGTGTGGCAGCCGCCGCCCACCAGCAGCCCGTCGGCGCTCACCTGGACGTAATACCCCACGCCTTCCTGAGACGACGCGAACGCTCCCTGGGCAGTCTTGTAGGGCGATTTGTCCTGGGAGAACCTGATGTCCCGGTTGGGCCGGAAGATCTTGCCCGGCCCGAACCGCGGCTCCAGTTCGGCCAGCAGGGCGGTGACCGGACCCCGGACCAGCGTGTTGTAGCTGTCCTTGTGCTCCAGCCACCACTCCCGGTTGTTGTTGTGCTCAAGTTCGGCATAGAACGCGAATGCCCCTGCAGGGATGCCCTGGAATGTACTCATGCAGTGATCCTAGGGACCACCGGGCAGCCCGGCCAGAGCGGCAGGCTCCTATGTGGAAACAAGACCGCCCCGCCACGGAAACCGTGACGGGGCGGACGTTGCACCACAGGGGCAGAAAGGCTAGCCGATCTTGTTGGCAGCCTCGGCGTCGGAATCGGTGGAGCCCGCACCCAGGTTGGCGCGCAGCTTGGCGCCGAGTTCGGCGTCCACGTTGGTCCAGTACTGGATGGCGCGTTCCTTGATCTCGGCGTTCTTCACGCCGCCCACCGCACCGGTGATGGTGTCCAGCAGACGGGCCTTGGCGCCGTCGTCGAACACCTCGCGGTACAGGGTGCCGGCCTGGCCGAAGTCGCCGTCCTCGGCGTGCAGGGAGTGCGCGGAGAGCGTGAGCTCGCCGTCGTTCTCCCAGCCGCCGGCCGGGGAAGCCGGCTCAACGGCTGCAGGGCCGTTGAAGGAGTTGGGGGCGTAAACCGGTACGGACGGGGCGTTGAAGTGGTAACGCCCGGCGCCGTCCTGGCTGTAGTTGTTGACCTGGTTCTTCGGCTGGTTCACCGGGATCTGCGCGTGGTTGGTGCCCACGCGGTAGCGGTGTGCGTCGGCGTAGGAGAAGATGCGGGCCTGCAGCATCTTGTCCGGGGAAGCGGCGATGCCCGGCACGAAGTTCGACGGCGCGAAGGTGGCCTGCTCGATCTGCGCGAAGTAGTTCTCCGGGTTCTTGTTCAGCTCCATGGTGCCCACGTAGATCAGCGGGTAGTCCGAGTGCGGCCACACCTTGGTGAGGTCGAACGGGTTGAAGCGGTAGCCCTTGGCGTCTTCGTACGGCATGACCTGGACGTGCAGTTCCCAGGACGGGAAGTTGCCCTCGGCGATGTTGTCCTGCAGGTCGCGGATGTAGAAGTCCGCGTCCGAGCCGGCCAGCTCTTCAGCCTGGTCACCGGAGATGGTCTTGACGCCCTGGTTGGACTTGAAGTGGTACTTGACCCAGAAGCGCTCGCCCTCGGCATTGATCCACTGGTAGGTGTGCGAGCCGTAGCCCTGCATTTCACGCCAGGACGCCGGCAGGCCACGGTCACCCATAAGCCAGGTCACCTGGTGTGCAGATTCCGGGGACAGGGTCCAGAAGTCCCACTGCATGTCCGCATCGCGCAGGTGCGTGCCCGGGAGGCGCTTCTGCGAGTGGATGAAGTCCGGGAACTTGATGCCGTCGCGGATGAAGAAGACGGGGGTGTTGTTGCCCACGAGGTCGTAGTTGCCCTCGGAGGTGTAGAACTTGACGGCGAAACCGCGGGGGTCGCGCCAGGTGTCCGGGGAGCCGGCCTCGCCGGCAACCGAGGAGAAACGGATCAGCATCTCGGTCTCAACGCCCGGCTGCAGGAACGCGGCCTTCGTGTACTTGGAGATGTCCGAAGTGGCCTTGAACGTACCGAACGCGCCGCCGCCCTTGGCGTGCACTACGCGCTCCGGCACGCGCTCGCGGTTGAACTGGGCGAGCTTTTCGATCAGGTAATGGTCCGTGAGGATGATGGCGCCGTCGGCACCGACGGACTGTGCGTGCGCGTCGGAAGTGACGGGCGCGCCGGACTGGGTTGTAGAGATGTTCGCAGTCATTTTTCTCCTATTTCTCGATTACTTGGGACGTACTAGAAGGAAGTTTTTGGGACGCCTGGCAGTCCTGGCAGATGCCCTGGTACATCACATCGGCGATCTGGATGGTCATCGGCTTGGAGTTCTCATCCCAGTGCGGGGTGAGGCAGGGCGCGTGCCCGACGGCGCATTCGACGTCCTCCACGCGGCCGCAGCTGATGCAGATGGCGTGGTGGTGGTTGTCACCGACGCGGGTCTCATACAGGGCGGGGGAATGCGGCGGCTCGAAGCGGCGCAGCATGTGCAGATCGGTCAGGTCGCCGAGGACCACGTATACCGATTGCGCGGTCAGCTCCGGAAGTTCGGTGCGCGCGGCAGCCAGGATGCTCTCCGCGGGGGAGTGCGGATGATGTTCGACGGCGGTCAGCACGGCGAGCCGCTGTTTGGTCACCCGGCGGCCGTGGGCACGCAGGGCGGCAGCCCATGCATCGTGGCCGCCAAAGTGTTCCGTCATGCTTCTATTGAAGCACTTATTATGAGTCGATCACAATAAGGCTTGGCTTACCTTCGGCAGGTCCAGGAATTCGTGCATGGGGGTGCGGGATTCTCCTGCCGAGCGGCCCATGGCATGGACTTCCAGGCCGCCGGGTTCGGGTTCCGGCACCACGCAGCTCAGCCCGGTCACGCCGGGGCGGGCTGCCAGGCCCTCGACGGCGGCGGCCAGCGCCAGCAGGTGGCCGGGTGTCAGGCCGGGACCGCCCGGCGCCGGCGGCAACGCCGGCGCGAGCACCGTGTGGTGCGCGCCGGCCTTGAATTTCGGAGTCCTGGCAGTGAGTTCCGGGAGGGTGCCTTCCACCGGCGGGACGGGCTCCGCGGGGCGCGCAGCAGCCAGCCGGCGCAGGGCGGTGCGGAGGCCGCCGTCGTACTCGCTAAGTTCTTCCGCTGCGGCCGGCACGCGGCGCTGAACGGGCAGGCGCAGCTGTTCGCCGGGCGTGACCGGCTCGGCGTCCCAGCGCCCGAAGACGTGGAACGTGGGCGTGGAGGATTCCGCTTCCGGTTCGCCGATGGCCGCTCCGATGGGGTGCCACTGGTGCGCAAACATAACGGTGCAGCGGCCGGCCCCCAGAACTTCGGCGAGGGCCTGCCGGGCGGTGTTGTGGCAGTGCAGCCAGTCGGTGGCGGAGCGGAGATCGAACGCCATGGCCGGATTCGTGAGCCTGATCAGGAGATGGCCGGCGTTCAGGGCGGTCCGGGGCCGGGCAACCTCCCAGCAAGCCGAGGCAAAAAGCAGCCGCCTGGACACATGCATATGCCGACTCCTTTCCCCCGCCTGAGGATACCAAGCGTGTGACAGAACAGGACACTGATGCGCTATTAGGGTTGCAGGGTGGGGAAACTGCTGGCCGATATCACACCGCTCCGGGAGAGCCCGGCCTTCCGCCGGCTCTGGCTGGGTTCCGCCGTCTCGGCCGTGGGGAGCCAGCTCACGCTGGTGGCCGTGAGCCTGGAGGTGTACCGGCTCACGCAGGACAGTTTCTATGTGGGTCTGCTGGGTGTGTTCGCGCTGGTGCCGCTGGTGTTCGGCGGCCTGCTGGGCGGGTCCATCGCCGACTCCCACAACCGCCGCACGGTGGCTCTCCTGGCAACCTCGGTCCTGTGGCTGACCACCGGCCTGATCGCGCTGCAGTCCTGGCTGCAGCTGGGCAACGTCTGGGTCCTGTACCTCCTGGTGGCGCTGCAAAGCGGCGCCCAGGCCATCAACCAGCCGGCCCGCAGTGCCATCATCCCCACGCTTATCCGCAAGGAACTGCTTCCAGCGGCCAACGCGCTCAGCATGATGTCGTTCGGGTTGGCTTTGACGGTGGGACCCCTGCTGGCGGGGGTGCTGGTGGCGTGGGTGGGCTTCGGCTGGACCTACACCATCGACTTCATCAGCTTCGCGTTTGTGCTCTGGGCGGTCTTCAGGCTCCCGTCCATGCCGCCCTCGGGAAGCGCCGGGCGGGCCGGGATCCGGTCTGTCATCGAGGGGTTCCGGTTCCTGAGCACCCGGCCCAACCTGCGGATGACCTTCATCATCGACCTCGTGGCCATGATCCTCGCCCAGCCGCGCGCGCTGATGCCCGCCATCGGTGCGCTGATGATCGGCGGCGGCGAAACCACGGTGGGCATCCTGCTGGCCTCCAGCGCGGTGGGCGCATTCCTGGCCGGCCTGTTTTCCGGGCCGCTCGGCCATGTCCGGTGGCAGGGGAGTGCCGTGGTGTGGTCGGTGATGGGCTGGGGCGCCTCGATTGCGGGCTTTGGTGTGGTGGTGCTCCTGGCAGGACGGGCGGACGACGGCGGGGCCACAGTTTGGCTGGTCCCGGCGGCTTTGTGCTGCGCCCTGGCCGGAATCGCAGACTCCATCAGTGCCGTCTTCCGCAACACCATCCTGCAGGCCGCTGCGCCGGACCACCTGCGCGGACGGCTCCAGGGGGTCTTCATTGTGGTGGTGGCCGGTGGGCCGCGCGTGGGTGACCTGCTGGCAGGCGGCGGGACTAAGATTCTCAGTGAGGGCTGGGTCCTGCTTCTGGGCGGGGTTTTGTGCATCGCGGTGGCCTGGCTGGCGGCACAGCTGCAGCCGGGCTTCCGGCAGTACGATGCCCGGGACCCCGTGCCATAGGGCCATGCCTTGTTGGGGCAACCTGTCGGGGCAACTTTGTCAGGGCGACGTGGAGGAGTGGACGTGCACAAGCATTACAACGGCCTGAAAACTGCGGCGCTATTCGGCGTCCTGTGGGCGGTCCTCCTGGGCCTGGGCGGACTGATCGGGATCAATACCCGCAGTTCAGCGCCCATCTGGATCATGGCCCTGATCGGCGTGGCCACCACCGCGTACGGCTACTGGAACAGCGACAAGATCGCCATCCGTTCCATGCAGGCCTACCCCGTCACGGAGGCCCAGGCGCCACAGCTCTACCAGATTGTCCGGGAGCTCTCCGTCCGGGCCAACCAGCCGATGCCCCGCATCTACCTCTCACCCACCATGAACCCGAACGCGTTCGCCACCGGCCGGAACCCCAAAAACGCCGCCGTGTGCTGCACCGAAGGGATCCTGCAGCTGCTGGATACCCGCGAGCTGCGCGGGGTCCTGGGGCACGAGCTGATGCACGTGTACAACCGGGACATCCTCACGTCCTCGGTGGCAGCCGCGGTGGCCGGCGTCATCACATCCGTGGGCCAGATGCTGCTGTTCTTCGGCGGCGACCGGCGCAACTCCAACCCGCTGGCCATGCTGGCGATGGCCCTTTTGGCACCGTTTGCCGCCTCGCTCATCCAGCTGGCCATCTCCCGGACCCGCGAGTACGACGCCGACGAGGACGGTTCGCAGCTCACTGGCGATCCGCTGGCGCTCGCCTCAGCCCTGCGCAAGATTGAGCAGGGCGTGCGGATCGCGCCGCTGCCGCAGGAGCAGAAGCTGGTCAACACCTCGCACCTGATGATCGCCAACCCGTTCCGCGGCGGGGCCATGACCAAGCTGTTCGCCACCCACCCGCCGATGAAGGAGCGGATCGCCCGGCTGGAACGGATTGCCGGCCGGCCGCTGAACTGAGGCTGACTGACCGACCCGGGCGCCGCCGTCGTACCTCCTTTTTTGGCGACACCTTTGGCGACACCTTCGGCGACACTGAAAATCAATCGTGACACGCAAAAACGCCGGCGCTACCCGCATTCAGGTAGCGCCGGCGTCTATTGCCAGCGATAGAATTCTTGCGCCTCGAAAACGAAGGCCTGGTGGCTAGCTGCGGAAGTTGACGAACTGCAGGTCCGCCTCGTCAAAGTCCTTCAGCAGCGCCATGACGGACTGCAGGTCATCGCGGGACTTGGACGAGACGCGGAGTTCGTCGCCCTGGATCTGGGATTTGACGCCCTTGGGGCCCTCATCGCGGATCAGCTTGTTGATCTTCTTGGCCAGGTCCTGCTCGATGCCTTCCTTGATGGAGGCTTCGAGGCGGAATTCCTTGCCGGAGGGGTAAGGCTCGCCGGTGTCCAGGGACTTCAGGGAGATGCCGCGGCGGATCAGCTTGGACTGGAGGACGTCCAGCACGGCCAGGACGCGTTCCTCCGAGTTCGCCTTCATCAGGATCTTCTCGCCGCTGAATTCGACCTCGGCGCCGACGCCCTTGAAGTCGTAGCGCTGGACCAGTTCCTTCTGGGCCTGGTTCAGCGCGTTGGCCACTTCCTGCTTGTCCACTTTGCTTACGACGTCGAACGTTGACTCGCCTGCCATGATTCTCCTTGTGCCGGTGGTTGCCCTGACAATGGCTCTGCAGGGCGTGGATCTCTGCATTCCAGCCTAATACGGATCGCCTGCCTGTGGCGCTGGTGCGTGTGCGGCGCTGTTGTGGATTCGGCGCTGTTCGTGATTCACAGTTCTCTCATAGCGGACGCACTGCGGGAACGAAGCCGGGCAGGCGAGAGTTGAACGAGTTGGAAACAGGTCGAAGGGAAAGCCATGCAACACAAAGCCGTCCGTTACGTCACCCGAACCACCGCCGCAGCTGCGGGCGCTGTCGCCACTGCTGCCACATCAGTCGCCGCTGCAGCCCTGGCAGGCTCTATTATTTTCGGCCCGGTCCCGGATGCCTCGGCCCGCATGGAGGGTGTGAGCGAGGACCTGCTGCGGGCGGTCCAGCTGAACCAGATCACCGAGGAGCAGGCCGTGAAGTTCGAGGCGCGGCTGGCCGGGCGGATTCTCGGCGACGCCTGAGCCGCCGGTTTTTCCGCGGAATTGCGGGGCTTCTGACAGCATTTCCAAGGGTCCGCAGCCTCGATTCGATGTTTCGGCAGAAGTTCTGTAAAGTTGTCTTGCCCGCGGTTACTGGAAGCGGAACGGCCCGGAAACGGACGTTCTGACCACTGCAGCCGGGGGTGATCTTCTTTTGAAGTTCGGCAGATTACCCGAGCGGCCAAAGGGGGCTGACTGTAAATCAGCTGGCAACGCCTACGGGGGTTCGAATCCCTCATCTGCCACCGCCCCGGATTCTAGGGGAATTTAGACCCGTTCGTATCTCTTCGGAGGTGCGGGCGGGTCTTTTTTTACTTCCCGGTGATCACACTTGTGATTACACCTTGGCTTTTCTTTGACATCGGCAGCAGTGAGGACGCACGTTCCGCGGCGTTGTGGGCGGCGTCTCCCACCATGTGCGCGTACAGGTCGCGGGTGATCTGGCTGTTGCTGTGTCCCATGGTCTTGGACACAATGGCCATGTCCTGCCCCGAGGCCAGCATTAGAGACGCGTGGAGGTGGCGGAGGTCATGGAAGCGCATGTGCGGGAGGCCCAGCTTCTCCACCGTCAGCTCGAAGAGTTTGGACGGGTAGCCCGGGCGGAGCTGGCTGCCGTCCTCGTACGTGAACACGCGGCCCGAGTCCTGATAGGCGTCTCCCCATGCCTCGCGTTCCTGCCCCTGCTGGAACTGCCACGTCAGAAGAGCGGCGACGGCCCGGTCTGACAGTGCGGCCACGCGGTCCTGTCCGGCATCCGTTTTGATTGTGCCCTCCACTACTTCCTTGCCTACCTGTACAAGCTGCACACAGACAACCAGGCGGCGGGCGGCAAGGTCTACGTCCTGCCAGCGTAGGCCGCACAGTTCACCGCGGCGCATACCGGAGAGGATGGCCACCTCAAACAGTGCGCCCAGCCGGTGCTCAGTGGCGGCGTCCAGGACGACCGCTCCACCTACTACTGGAAGCACGTCTACGAGCGGAACACCGAAGGACTCTACCTACCCAACGGCGCCTTCGCCTTAGCGGCAACCCTCGCCGGACTGCCGATGGACTGGTCCGCCTACAACCCCACCATCCACGCCCGGGAATCCCGCCACAACCCAATCGGGGCCCTCGTGACTAATCCCCGCCGATTCAAGGACACCGCGGCCAGCGTGCCCGAGTTCAGCGCCCTCATGAACGCCCAGGTCCGAGCCACGCTGCCATGCAACGGAGGGACCGAATGGATGGCCGAAGACCATCGTCTCCAGCAACGGGCAGCCGAGCTGTGCCGCCCGTGCGCCCTCCTGGTATTGTGCTGCACCTAGGCCATCACCGCTGGGGAAAGAACCGGCATCTGGGGCCAACATCTGGTCTCTGTTCATCTGGCCCTGGCTTCCTGCCGACGGGTCGAGGGCATGCGCTCGCCCCTGACGCCGCCCTGTTAATAACAAAGCCGAGTCAATGGTCGCGTCGGTTTTAAAGCACTTTGAAAGTATTAGAGCCCGCCACGTCTGCCTACCGCTGACCAACGGACGAATGGAAAGACTACAGTCGATTTTTGTTGATATTGATCTTGGCTCCTTCAGATGAAGAGATATTTCACCATCGGGACCAGGCCCCTGAGAACACCCATTTTTGAACCGCGTGGTCAGGCATCCCCCGGTGACAGAGACGTGCTTCTGCCAGTGCGGCGCATGTATCGGTCACAGGCGGCCCTTTTCGTTACGGAGGCTTGCTTGACACCCAAACGCCAACCCACCGGCGGCGCGCACAACGCTGCTGACGCCACATCAGGGAAGCAAGGCGGCCGCCTCAGCAAGAGACCGACGCAACCACAGGGCGTAGTTGGTGGAGATGTGCTGAGCATCCTTATGGGTTGCATATCCCGCGACAACCGCGGGACAGACATCCTCCGCGCACAACCACGGAACAACGTCCACGTATTCCGCGCCACCGGCCTCGGCGACGCGCTTCTCCATCTCATTGTGTTCGGTGTCCACCGCGTAACTCCGCTGAGTGTGGCAGCGACGGACGTCGTCGGAATTCGATGTGACGCAGTCCTCGGGATCCTTTTCCGAGTACGCGATGTCCCCGATCACGACCACACGATCACTTATCGCGCTCAATGACTTTATGGTCGAGGCGAGACCCTCCTCCCAGGCGGCCTCCGTGTTTTCTTTGTCAGGGCGCCCATCCTTCTCAAGCCAAGTACCCTGGCGCTGACCCGAGATGAGGACGACGCTCGGGTGAAGTGCCTCGATCTTCGCCAGCGAGTCAGCACGGAATGCCTTGCACTCGGGATAATCACCCTTGCGCTTCGCGTTGTAGACCGAAAAGTCGGCTGGCGGACACGAGAACATCGAAAAGACTTCGAAGCGCCGCCCAAGTTCAGTGGCTGTCACGCCGAGCGGACTTTCCCACATCTGAGCGTGCGAGTCGCCATAAACCACCACTGTCTCGCCGCCGCTGGCGTCACCATAACTGCATGTGACTTTACCTGTTGGGGCATCTAGGCCCCCTAGACACGCATGTTGGTTGAAGAGGAATCTCCCAACAGGCGGCTCCGGCGGCCACCCTGCGACGTTTACGCTGTCAGCCACGGCCTTTGCCACTTCGTCAGCCGTCGGTAGGTCACTGCCAGGGGCAACTGCAAAATCGCCTACTTTGTCTGTGGGGGAAGGCTTGGGCAGGATCGACACCAGATTGCTCGTGAGGCCAAGTGATAGCGCCACCAGTGCGGCGCCGAAAGCCACGCTGACTGACGGCCGGCGGGCCTTGAGCCAGTTGGAGTTCCGTACGGGCAATTCCACATACTTGAAGGTAACGACAGACAAGGCCAGCGCCACACCGACAAAGGCAAGCTTGGTGGTCATCGCCAGTTCGGTCCCGAGCGATGCCGCGGGGAGGATCAGCACGGGCCAGTGCCACAGGTACAGGGAATAAGAGAGCTTGCCAAGCCATTGCAGAGGTCGACACTGCAGGAGCACTTCGGCTCCTCGCTTCGGTGTGATTGTCCCGCCGATTATCACAAGAACCGTTCCGCCAACCGGAAGAATAGCAGCGGACCCTGGGTACCTGGTGTACTCGTCCAGCGTGAGCGCTGCTGCCGCAATCGCGATGAGTCCGGACACACTCGTAACGGCAGCAAGAAAAACCGGCAGCCGCATGATCGTCGGTGTGAGCACGGCAAGAATTGCGCCAGCCGCAAGTTCCCAGGTCCTCGTCAAGGGAGAGAAGTAGGCCGCACTCGCGTTCTCCGTCGTCGCGTACACCGACCACATAAGGGAGACTGCAATCGTGACAGCGAGGAGAACCGTCAGTCGCGTGCGTAGCGGAACTCTCCATCCGATCGCAGCGACCGCCATCATTAAGGCTGGCCATAACAGGTAGAACTGCTCTTCGATGGCCAGTGACCAATAGTGCTGTAACGGGGATGGAGAAAGGTCGCTGGCCCAGTAGTCCGTCCCTTGTGAGGTTTCGCGAAAATTGCTGGTGAAAAGCGCGGCCCATTGCCCGTCTTCGGCGGTTCGAGCAGCACTCGTACCGCCGATCAAAGCGAAGGATGAGACTACTGTGACGGCGAGGACAAGAGTCGCGGCAGGCAGGATTCGCCGAGCCCGTCGTGCATAGAACCACAAGAGGGAGATCCGCCTACCCCGTTCAGCTTCTTTGAGCAGGAGGCCGGTGATGAGGAAGCCGGAGACCACGAAGAAGACGTCGACACCGACGTAGCCTCCTTGCAGCGCCGGCACGCCTACATGGTCCAGCACGACCAGTAGAACTGCGATCGCGCGAAGACCCTCTATGTCCGGACGGAACGTGCGTGGAACGGATGAAGAGCGATCGGCTCCCTTCGTGGCACGCTTACTCGTTAGCAGACGGCGTCGGGGTTTACGCGCGTCAAGGTGGTTTCCATTGAGCAATCCGCTGGCCAGATGCATCATGTCGCCCCTTTGGCCCGACGTCTCTTACCGGCTCGTGCGGCCGACAGTAGCGCTCTTTGCGGCCAGAATCAATGCATTTCCCCGAAGATAGGCGTGCGGTCGTGAACTGGGCAAAAATTCTTGACCTCGCCCGGCAATTTTCTCAGAAATCGGGCGCCTCCAGCTTGATGCTGACCCGACTTGCTCGCCTCGATCGGCGTCGAAAGTCCGCTTCAATCCGCGCTGCTGCGGGCGTAAATACCAGTACGCTCACCCGCCCCGTGGACCGGACCCACGGAGTCCCGGTCCCTTATCGTCTGACCTATGGAAATCGTGAGCAAGTCATAAACAGTGTTCGTCGCTTGGCATCGGGAGCAACTCTTATCTCAGCCCTCGCAGCCGTCGGAGTAACCGGGTCGTCGGCGCCACCCGGAGACGCGGTTGCCAAGGGTCAGGAAGCGCAAACGCAGATCTGCGGCGGCAGCATTCAGGGGAACAGCGTTCTTACCGCGGCTCTCGCGGGCGCTGTGCAAGGGAGCAACCTCAGCCCATTGGCTCCTAAGTGCAGCTGCGGCAACAAATGTCCCTTAGGGAATCCGCCAGCAAGCTGCGGACCTGGAGAGAAACGCTGCAAGGAAACCGCGT
Organism: Arthrobacter sp. 4R501; assembly: GCF_002929755.1. Lineage (NCBI taxonomy): Bacteria > Bacillati > Actinomycetota > Actinomycetes > Micrococcales > Micrococcaceae > Arthrobacter > Arthrobacter sp. 4R501. The sequence continues at coordinate 147,111 of NZ_PJIW01000008.1, forward strand.
CCTGCAACTTCAATATCTCGTGCGACGGAATCGTCGTTGCGTGCTCAGCGAAGGTGCGAGTCGAGTACCTGAGCGAACGGCGGAAACCGCTGAGTCTGATACCTCGACCGGCCCGTCGTGGCTCCGCTACGACATTGGCATAGAGCCGACCCTGTCGCCAGAGTCAATTGCCATCATCGATGGGGTTATCTCCTACCTGTGCAGCGTCGTGGAGCAAGGAGCACCCAGAGCGGAATGGCGGGTCGGCTACAACCGGATCAAGTCCTACATCTGGCAGAACCACCCAGTGCTCGTGCACGTCAACCAGGAGGTTCCACTGGCTGACCTGGTTCCAGGCCTTGCCCGAGGACAAGCCAGCGGGCGGCTCCCCTCAGATGATGACAAGCTGGCTCGCATGGCCGCCGCCGCCATCAAGCAGCTGAACGGTAATGACGAGGAAACAGTCGTTGAGGACGAACCGCTTATCGAGGTCGAGGACCCAGGCGAAGACGCACTCCGCGGGCGGGAGCTTGAGGTGTCTTTGAGGGAGGACATCGCCAACGAGTACTCCCGGGAGGTGGACCGGCTGGTCAAAACCCTCGCGAAGGAGGACGGGATCACCGGCGTCGTCCGCGAAGACCGCGAAGTACTCCTCGTTGCCACACCCAGCTGGGACACCGCGCAGCTTCAAGAATGGCTCACTCGATATATCGAAACCAATATCCATAACTAGCGGCACTCTTTGACGCGGGTGCAGGGGAGTTGACCACTCGAGGGGGAGCCTTGGCGGGCCGGCGGGACAGGGGGAGAAACCGTCGTCGACAGCAGCGTTGCCCCCGGCGTAGGCTGGCAGCATCGGCGCATGTGACCCCGATGCCCTGCGTCGATACATCAATCGATGAAGGAGAACCATGAGCGTTGTACGTGAATTTATGACCACGGATGCACAGTGTATTAAGGAGCATCAGTCCCTCGCAGATGCCGCTCGGATGATGTTGGATCTGGATTGTGGATCGCTGCCGATCTGCGGCGATGACGGCAAGTTGAAGGGCATGATCACCGACCGCGACATCGTGCTCAGGTGCGTTGCTGCCGATCGTGATCCCCGCGAGATGTTGGCCAGCGAGCTAGCCACCGGCAAGCCCTACTGGGTTGACGCCGATGCCAGCGTTGACGCAGCCATCGAAATCATGGAGAGGCACCAGGTCCGGCGCCTCCCGGTCATCGTCGACCACAAGATGGTCGGCATCATCAGCCAGGGTGACATTGCGCGCAACTACACCGAGGAGCGCGTGGGCGAACTGGTGGAGCACATTTCGGAACGCCACCCGATGTCTGCATAGTCTGACTAATTCCCGCATGGCCTTGTTCGCGGCTCCTTGCCTTGAAGGTTCGGAACCGCGAACAAGCTTTGGAAACTCTGGACCGCGAAACCCGGCCGGACCAGAGCCTAGTTCAGGGCGATCAGGAGCATCTGGTTGGTCCCCGGGATGCACGTCTGCAGGATGGCCCGGGGGAATCCGCCGAATACCGCGATGACATCGTTGGTGGTTCCCGGGTTGGGGACCTGGCCCCGGGCCGTCGCCGTGTATGTCCCGTAGCCCGGAATGCTGACGGTCTCGCCCACGCCGATGCCGGAGAAGCGCGCCCACCCGCCGCAGAAGTCGTGCTCCGTGATGAACAGCGAGTAGCCGTCGTTGGGTGTGTAGTGGATCGGCCCGATGCACGCGTCCACCATGGCCTGTCCGCCAGCGCCCGCGACATAGATGGTGCGGACAGCGGGCGCGGCCTGGACCGGCGCCGGGGCGGGGACGTAGGCCGGAGAAGCAGCAGCGGGTGCCGCCGCAACCGCGGCCGGCGCCGGTGCGGGGGCGGAAGCCTCGACGGCGGGTCCCGTCAGCTTCAGCGTCTGGCCCGGGACGATGATGCTGTAGAGGCCCAGCCCGTTGGCGGCCAGCATCGCGTTCGTGTCAACGCCGTACCGGCCGGCGATCCCACCCACCGTATCGCCGGGGACAACTATGTAGAGGTTGGGGTCGCCCGCGGGTGCCGGAGCAGGTTCGGGCGGTGGTGGGGGAGCCTGGGCAGGCGCCGCAGCTTCTGCGACTTCCGGCTGCGCAGTGCCAGTTCCCGCACTGCCAAACTCAACGGACCCAACATAGGGCGCATCCAACGGCACCGCGGCCAAAGGCCGGGCAACGCGCACAACTGGCGAAGCCGCCGTCGTGATGGCCTCCGGTGGCGCGGATATCTCTGCCGTGGGGACGGGGCCGGCCAATGCGCCGACTCCGAAGGCGGAAATCACGGCGGCGGTGGCCATGCCGGCCCACAGCTTGTTGCTGATCGTCCCGCTCCTCGGTGCCAGGAGATCGGCCCGCGGGACATCGGTTTCGAAATTTCGGCGGGGTGGTTCGGGAATAGGTGCGGTCAACTGGAACATGGGTGGCCCATCGCAGGTCGGTCCGGCAACAGGGCGGCAGTGGTGCCGCGAGTTCCAATGCAGGACGGATCGAGGAGTGATGCGCTGCGCGGTGCCGTCTATGACGGAACCGCGCACGGAAAGCGCGCATGATGGGAGCGCCCGCATACCCAGAAGATACGGATGCCCCGCTATGAAGCGGCATCATCCACCCCAGCTCGGAGGATGCGCCGGCAACTTTGTTTGGCCCTAGGAATTTCGAGTCTAGGAAGCTGCGCCAGGCACTGCACGAGTAGGCGTTACCTGAATTTTTCCGCCGAATACTTGGCCCCGCGGCGGCGACTACTCGGTGTCCAGCCGCCTGCCCCGCTGGACATTTCTACCGGGACATTCCTACAACGAGGGGCGGTCCTTGAGCTCGGCCACTTCGCGCCGCAGCGCAGCGATCTCCGTGGCCAGGCCGGCGAGCTCTGCCCGCAAGGGTTCCTCCACAGACTCCGCGGCAGCTTCCGTTGACTCCTCTACACGCTGGACAAGCCAGGAGGCGATGGACGCGGTGACCACACCCAGCACGGCAATGCCGCTCATCATCAGCGCCGAGGCCACCAGCCGGCCGAGCGGCGTCACGGGGTACATGTCGCCGTAACCCACCGTGGTGATGGTGGTGATGGCCCACCAGAGGGCGTCGCCGAACGTCAGGATCTTGGCGTCCGGGGCCGACTGTTCAACGTCCAGTACCGCCAGCGCGCCCACAAATACCAGGAGCGCCGCCGATCCCGCCACGTACGTGACCACCCGGCCCCTGAGGGTCTCGCCGATGGTCCGGTGCAGCACCGAAAGCAGCGTGACCAGCCGGAGCAGGCGCAGCGGCCGGAAGAACGGAAGGGCCACGACCAGGAGTTCGTGCAGGTTCCAGAGGAACCAGCGGCGGCGCTCTCTGGCCAGCCATAGGTTCGCGGCGTAATCAAGGGCGAAGATACCCCACGTCAGCCACATCACCGTCTCAAGCCATTCCGCGCCGCTGCCGTCGACGCGGCCAATCACCTGCCATGCATACGCCGCCAGGAAAACCAGTGCAGTCCCCATCAGGGGCCACTCGGCGAGGTCCCGGTAGCGTTGTTGCGTCATGCGCCACATCCTACGTGGCGGGCCGGACCTACGGACTTGCCAGCAAGTTACTGATGGGTAACATTGGAGCATGCACCTGCTTCTGCGAACCCTCCTGATGCTGTTCACGTCCGCCCGCCGCTCCGCAATGACAATTTGGGACGCGTCGTCCCTGCCGCTGCGCGTCCTGCCCACCGACATCGACATCGCCATGCACGTCAACAACGGCATGTACTTTTCCCTTATGGACCTGGGCCGGTTCGACCTCATGGTCCGCAGCGGCGTATGGAAGACCATGCGCCGGCGCGGCTGGAGCCCGGTGGCGGCGGGGGAGACCATCGCCTTCCGGAAGTCGCTGCAGCTGTGGCAGCAGTACACCATCGAAACAAAGGTCATCGGCCTGGATGCCAAGGCCATCTACTTTGAGCAGCGCATGGTGTCCGACGGCGAGATTTACGCGCGTGCCTACATCGCCACCCGCCTGGTCAACAAGGGCAGGCCGGTCAGCCAGGAGGAGATCCTGCGCGAGTTCGGCCAGCCCCCGGCGGACCTGGTGCTGCCCGAGTGGATCCACGAATGGCGGGAGACCAACGCCCTGCCCGGTAGCCGGACGCCGGCGCCGCACGTTTGGGACAGCCTCACCCGGGAACGCAAGGCCTGAGCGCCGGTCACCCGGAAGCTACGCGCCGACGTCGCGCCTGTTCACGGCGAACGCGGCCACGGCCACCAGCGCAGCCGAAATTCCCCAGAGCCACCCTGCCGCGGCCCAGTCCGCACCGTTGGCCACCGGCGAATTCCCGTAAGCCCAGTGGTAGGGGCTCAGGTCCAGCAGCCATTCGACGTCCGCGCTCTGCCGGCCGACGGCGTTGAAGACGTAACCAAGAACGCCGACGGCGGCGCCCGCGGCCAGTCCGTACGTCCGCCTTCCGGACACTGCCCCGGCGCATAATGCGGCCGTACCGCTCAGCAGGGCAAGCCCGGCAAACAGCACCGCTGCGCCGAAGAGGTTCTCGGGCCGGATATTCAGATGGGCAGAATCATTGAGCAGCCGGACCAGCACAAAAACGAAGGCCGCGAGCAGCACTACCCGCAGGAACAGGGACAGCGCTCGTTCCAGCACCACCTGGACGCGGGTCACCCCGTGCGCGAGGGTCAGCTCCAGCTGCCCCGATTCCTCGTCCCCGCCCACCGCGGCCGCACCCCATCCCACGGAGGCGATGGTCATCAGGAGGAAGCCGATCAGCCCGAACAGCGTGGCCTGGGTGTACCCGGGACCGGTGGCGATCTGGTCGTAGTTCAGCGCCTTGGTCATCTCGGCCGGGAGGGCGTCGATCATGTCCTGCATCTGCGCGCTCCCGCCGATGGACGGGTACAGCGGCAGATAGAGGAACGTGGCGGCGGCCAGGCCCGCGGCCCACGCCGCGGTGGAGCGCCAGGAATCAAAGAAGGCCCGGCGGAACAGCGGCAGGGTGGTGCTCATCGGGCGGCCTCCGCCGTGCCGGGCAATGCCGGGTCCGTGGCTGCGGGAGTTGAGTACATCTTGAGCACCGACTCCTCAAGATCCGGTTCCTCCAGCACCAGGTCGGTCAGCTCCAGGGTGCCCAGGGCCCTGACCAGCGGCTGGATGGCCCCCTCCACGGTCGCCGAAAAGGTGATGCTGCCGCCGGACTCCAGCACCTCAACGTGCCCGACGCCGGGCACCCCACCCAGCAGCGCGCCGGCGTCGTGCGCTGTTATTCCGTTCGCGGTGAACCGGACCCGGCGCACCGCACCTTCCCGAAGCCCGCTCACGGACTCGACGGCGATGATCCGTCCGTCCCGGAGGATCGCCACGGTGTCAGCGGTCTGCTGGACCTCGCTGAGGACGTGGGAGCTGAGGAAGATGGTCTGGCCGCGGTGCTGCGCCTCGCGGACCATCGCGTGGAATTCCTGCTGGACCAGCGGATCGAGGCCGCTGGTGGGTTCGTCAAGAACCAGGAGCTCGGGGTCGTGCATAAATGCCTGGACCAGGCCGAGCTTCTGCTTGTTGCCCTTGGACAGTTTGCGCGTGTGGCGGTCCAGGTCCAGCCCCAGCCGTTCGGCAAGGCCGTCGATCCTGCCCGGGGCCACCGGACCGCTGATGGCCCAGTAGTGGGCCAGGAGCGTCCGGCCCGTGACACGGCCCTCGAGGAACAGCTCGCCAGGAAGGTAACCGATCCGCCGCCGGAGTTCCGGGCCGCCCGCCCGGGGGTCCTTGCCCAGGACCCTGACCTCCCCCGACGTGGGGCGGATGATGTCCAGCAGGCAGCGCATGGTGGTGGTCTTGCCCGCGCCGTTCGGGCCGATCACGCCGAAAACGGAGCCCGCTTCGACGCTGAAATCCACCCCGTGGAGCACCTCGCGCCGGCCGAACTTCTTGGTGAGGGACCGGGTGGAAATAGCCTGGGCCATGAACCCTCCTGTGTGCGGCAGTCAGCGGCTGATGACCCCAAGGGTAGGCCTCGCCGTGCCCGGTGTACACGGCCCCGTACCGGATATTCCCGATGACGCGAGGAGCGAACAGGACGCCCCCGGCTGGGACATCGGCCTGCGCCTCGCGTACCGTTGAAGGCATGGCAACCGTAGACATCACAGGTGAACAGTTCGCATCGACCATCGAAGGCAACGACATTGTCCTGGTGGACTTCTGGGCTGAATGGTGCGGTCCCTGCAAACAGTTCGGGCCCACGTACAGCGCCGTGTCGGAGAAGCATTCCGACGTCCTGTTCACGAAGGTGGACACCGAAGCCCAGCAGCAGCTCGCCGCCGAGGCCGGCATCACGTCCATCCCCACCCTGATGGCCTTCCGCGAAAAAGTCCTGGTCTTCTCCCAGCCCGGCGCCCTGAACGCCCAGCAGCTGGAGCAGGTTGTTGACGCGGTCAAGGCCCTGGACATGGACGAGGTTCACGCCCATGTGGCGCGCTCACAGGCGGAAGCCGAAGCGGCCGCGGAAAGCAACCCGGCCGTGACCAAAAGCTCGGGCCCCCAGGACGGCTCGCAGATCCCCGACCTGTAATCCTTTTCTTAAAACAACGCGGGGTCACATTTCGCCCAATAACTTCGGTTCTTTGGGCGAAACGTGACCCCGCGTTGTGGTTTGCGGAGGGTTAGAGGCGGGCCAGCTGCACGGGTTCCGCCAGCAGCGCGCTCAGGGATTCGTTCAGGTCCTGGACCGCGGTGCCCTTGGAGTGCTTCGCCAGCAGTTCCTCGGATTCCCACTTTTCCGTGAGGACCAGCTTCTCTTCGGTGGCCTCGGTCAGCTCGTAGCGGATGCAGCCGGGTTCGTTCACCACCTCGTCGATGGCGATTTCCAGGGCGAGCTTCACACGGAAGAACTCGCCGTCGTTGGGGATGAACGTTGCCTGCAGGTCGATGGGTGCACTCATGGATTTCACAATACCGGGACTCGGGATGCACGCCCGCCCTGTTTACGCGCGGACACCCCTCCTGTTGCGCTTCTCATGCCCGGCTCCTATTGGTAGCGTGCCAGCATGCGCGCTTACACAGCCGGGGACACTGACGTCCCGCTCCTCGAGGAAACCATCGGCCAGAACTTTGAACGGGTGGTGGCCCGGTTTCCCCTCCACGACGCGCTGATCGAGGCCGCGCCGGTCCCGGGCGCTGACGCCCGCCGTTGGAGCTACACGAAAATGAACGACGACGTCGATCGCCTCGCGCGTGCGCTCCTCGCCTCGGGGGTGGCCAAAGGGGACCGGGTGGGCATCTGGAGCCCGAACTGCGCTGAGTGGACGCTGCTGCAGTACGCCACGGCCAAAGCCGGTGCCATCCTGGTCAACGTGAACCCGGCCTACCGGAGCCACGAGCTGGAGTTTGTGGTGAAGCAGAACGGCATGCGGATGCTGGTGGCGGCACCGTCGGACCGGAACAGCGACTACGTGGGGATGGCGCGCCAGGCGCTCGCCGGCTGCCCGGACCTGCGGGAACTGGTGCTCCTGCCGGATTACGGCATGGACGGGCTCGACGCCGGGGATCCCCAAAGTGACGGGGAGCTGACGTACACCGAGCTGCTCAAGCGGGCTGACGCCGTCGGCCATTCCTCCCTGAAGGCGCGGATGGCGGAGCTGGACCCGCACGATCCCATCAACCTGCAGTACACGTCCGGGACCACGGGCTTCCCCAAGGGCGCAACGCTGACGCACCACAACATCCTGAACAACGGCTACTCCATCGGTGAGCTGCTGGGCTACACCGAGCACGACCGGGTGGTGATTCCGGTGCCGTTCTACCACTGCTTCGGGATGGTGATCGGTAACCTGGCAGCCCTCAGCCACGGTGCGGCCACTATCATCCCCGGGCGCGGCTTCACGCCGGCGGCCGCGCTGGAGGCGGTCCAGGACTTCGGCGGGACATCGCTGTACGGCGTGCCCACCATGTTCATCGCGGAGCTTGCGCTGCCGGACTTTTCCTCCTACGACCTGGCAACGCTCCGCACCGGCGTCATGGCGGGATCGGTGTGCCCCATCGATGTGATGAACCGGGTGATCTCGGAGATGCACATGGTGGATGTGGCCATCTGCTACGGCATGACCGAGACCTCCCCGGTGTCCACCATGACCCGGAACGGTGACACGCTGCAGCATCGCACCGAGACCGTGGGCCGGACCATGCCGAGGCTGGAAAACCAGATCGTGGACCCTGGCACCGGCGAGGTGCTGGAGCGCGGCGAGATCGGCGAGCTGTGCACCCGGGGCTACGCCGTCATGGCCGGGTACTGGGACCAGCCGGAGAATACCGCGGAGGCCATCGACGCCGACCGCTGGATGCACACCGGCGACCTCGCCCGGATGGACGACGAGGGCTACGTGGTGATCGAAGGCCGGATCAAGGACCTGGTGATCCGCGGCGGCGAAAACATCTACCCGCGCGAGATCGAGGAGTTCCTGTACAGCCACCCGTCCATCCAAGACGTGCAGGTGATCGGCGTGCCCGATGCCAAGTACGGCGAGGAACTCATGGCCTGCGTCATCCTCAAGCCCGGCGCGGACCCGCTGGACGCGGCCGCCGTCGCCGACTTCTGCCGCGGGAAACTTGCCCACTACAAGATCCCCCGCTACGTGGACGTCCGCGAAAGTTTCCCCATGACCGTTTCCGGGAAGATCCGCAAGGTGGAGATGCGCGAGGAAGCCGTGGCCCGCCTGGGGCTCTGACGCGCGGCGTCCCACAATCGGGGCCGCAAGTGTCCGTTCGCGCTGTCTGAGCCCCCTCGTTGAGCGCGAACGGACAGTTAAGCCCCCCGCTCCGCGGCTCAGGTTGCCGGGGTCACCCCAAGCTGCGCCATGATGCCGGCTACATCGTAGTAGCGGCGTTCCTCCGTGACTTCCCCGTCAGCATTGAACGTCGAGAAGACGGCCGCGTTATTGATGAAGGACTTTCCGGTGGCGGGAATCTCGCCACCGGGCGATGCCAACGGGCCCTGGTGCGTTCCGCGCAGGGTGTACTCGGCTGCGAACGTCTCGCCATTCTGGAACAGGGGCCCCACGGTGAGACTGACGTCCGGGAAGGCCCGCAGGAGTTCCACCATGTCCTGCTCAACGGCGTCCCGCCCCTTCAACGGCTGCGGGTAGAGCGGGTCGTGGACAACCGCGTCCGCGGCATAGGTTGCGGCGAAGGCCTTCGCATCATGAGAGTTCATGGCGTCTACTGACCTGGCAATTGCGTCTGCACTCATCGTTTGCTCCCTTATTGGTCCTGTTGTCCGTTATTCGGGACAACTTCAGACTGCCCGGCTCCAAGGCCAGGCGGATGGGTCAACTGACCCATTTTGTGGCCAATGCCGGCGGAGCCCACCAGGCGGATCCGGGGCGGCCCGCGCCCGTAGTGCCGTCCCTAGAGAACGGCAGTGTCAAGTGCTCTAATTGAATCGTGGCGCTGGAGGAAGTGACAGCGAGAGGCTACGCGGCACTGGAAGCGGGGCGGTGGGTGGATGCGCGCGCCGCGTTTGAGGAGGTCCTCTCGGGCACCGGATCGCCGGGCGCGCTCGCAGGCTTGGGCGACGCCCTCTTTTTTCTCGGCGACCTTGGTGAAAGCGTCCGCTGCCGTGAGCGCGCCTACGCTGCCAGCCGCCGTGCCGGCAATGTTCCGGAAGCCATCGATTCCGCTGTATGGCTGTGCCTTGTCTACGGGATGTCCCTCGGCAACGAGGCTGCGGCGCGGGGCTGGCTTGCCCGGGCGGAGAGCATGGCCGGGCCCGACGACGGACTGTCCCGGGCCTGGGTTGATTACTGTGCGGCGCTGCTGGCTACGGATGCCCATCACTGTCGCGACCTGATCGAGCGCGCGCTGGCCATGTCGCATGAATTGGGCGACCCCGACCTGGCAGTCTGTGCGCTTGCGGAGCGTGGCGTTGTCCTGGTCAAGGGTGGGGAGGTCCAGGCCGGGCTTCGCTGCGTGGACGAGGCCATGGCCAGCGCCCTGGGTGGCGATGGAACGACGTTCTACACAGTGGTCATGGCGAGTTGCTCGATGCTGACCGTCTGCGACCTGCTCAGCGACCTTGGGCGAGCTACCCAGTGGTCGCTGGCGGCAGATGACTACATGAGGGCCTACGGCTGTCCATACCTTTACGCTCAGTGCCGCATGGTCCACGGGCGAGTGCTCCTGCTGACGGGTCATTGGGCCGAAGCCGAGGACGAGCTGCGGCATGCGGCGGCGAGTACAAAGGACGTCTTCCCCGGTATGTACCACAGGGCCGTCGCGAGCCTCGCCGAGCTCCGTGTGCGCCAGGGTCACTTCGACGAGGCCAGGGCCTTGATTGAGAGGATCGGCGCTCCGGTCGAGACCAGCCTGGTGGCGGCAGGACTTGCCCTCGGAAGCAACGAACCGGCTGCGGCCGTGGCCCTGGCAGAGCGCTGGCTTCGTTCGGAAAATGAGGGTACCGGCGACGTCGTTCCTCCACTGCACGCCGGCGGGCACCGGACCTCTCTGGAAACAGCGAGCGCACGCGGCCTGCTGGTGCAGGCACAGCTGGCAGCAGGCAATCCTGCCGCTGCTGCAGTGGCCGCCGAGCACCTTGGCGACCTTGACGCCAGCGCCGGAGGAGTATGCCTGGTGTCCGCGCATGCCGCTCTGGCAAGGGGCCGGGTTGCAGCGGCCGAGGGCCGGCTGGAGCCTGCCACGTTGTATTTTGAGGACGCCCTCAAGTGGTTCGGGCACTTGGACCTTCCGCTGGAAGCCGCGCGCACACGACTGGAACTTGCGCGTGTTTTAGCCCAAGTCCAGCCCACACTCGCTATCTCCGAAGCCCGCGCTGCCCTGTCAGCGATGGACAGGCTGGGGGCGTCCCATGATGCCGATACGGCAGCGGCACTGCTGCGTTCGTGGGGCGCGGGGGGCCGGTCCGTTCCCCGCGAGGCAGGTATTCTCACCCGGCGTGAGCATGAGATTCTGGGGCTGCTGGTTGAGGGCTATTCAAATCCTGAAATTGCGGGGCAGCTGTTCATCAGCAGCAAAACAGTGGCCCACCATGTGAGCAGCGTGCTGGAGAAGCTGGGCCTTCGCAACCGTGCTGAAGCCGCTGCTTACGCCGCTCGCCTGGGCTCTCTCTGATGCTGCTGGGCAGCGGGCTCAATTGATGTTGCGGTTGATGGCCCGCACACCCACTACAAGCCCGACGGCGGCCGTCACCGATGCGGCGAGGAGGCCCAGGAGCGTGTCGGTCCCGACGCTGCCGGCGAACAGTTCCCGCTCGGCGTTGACCAGGTAGGTCAGTGGGTTGAAGCGGCTGGCGGTCTTCATCCAGTCGGGGCCGGCTTCGATAGGCAGCATGATGCCGGACAGGATCATCAGCGGGAAGAGCAGCGTCTGCTGCACACCCCAGAAGATCCACTCCTTGTTCTGCGATACCAGGGCCAGCGCGTAGGAGAGGGCGCCGAGCCCGATGCCGAAAATGCCCAGGATGACCAGGCCGAACAGCACGTGCAGCGGGTAGAAGACGAAGCCGAACGGGATGCAGACCAGGGCGATCAGCAGTCCCTGCACTACCAGCGGCGCCCATTCCTTCAGCGCCCGCCCGATCATCAGCGACGAGCGGGACAGCGGCGTCGCCAGGATCCGTTCGTACGAACCGGTCATCAGCTCGTACTGCAGATTGGAGCCCGTCATGGAGGTGCCGAACAGGGCAATCATGACCACTACGCCGGGCAGGAACCACTGCAGCGTGGACTGGCCGCCGAATGCCGGTGCCCCCACGGCCGCGCCGAGCAACGGGCCGAAGAGCCCCAGGAACACGAGCGGCTGAAGCAGCGAGAAGACCAGCGAGAACGGGTCCCGCAGCGGCAGCAGCATTTCCCGCCAGAACACATATTTGGTGTCATGCAGGATCTGGACCAGGCCCGGCTTTGCCAGGACCTCGGTGCTTTGCACAGCCATCAGCGGTCTGCTCCTTCCCGCAGATTACGGCCGGTCAGTTCCAGGAACACGTCGTCCAGGGTGGGCGGTTTCAGCTCCAGGGACTGGGCGGGAGCGCCGGCGTCGTTCATCTGCTGCAGCAGCACCGGTGCTAGCCGGGCGCCTTCGGTGAGCCGGAGGCGGAAGCGAACCACGCCGTCGTACGTGTTTTCGTTGACCTCACCGCCCGCGGCGGCCCGGCCCAGCAGCCCGCGCACGCCCGCGGCGGACTCCGCCGCCACCTCGACGGCGAGCAGGTCGCCGGCCAGGTTGGCCTTCAGCCGGGCGGCTGTGTCATCGGCGATGATCTGGCCGTGGTCAATCACGATCACGCGCTCGGACATCAAATCGGCCTCGTCCATGTAATGCGTGGTCAGGACGATGGTGGTGCCGTGCTCGGCGCGCAACCGCATGATGTGGTCCCACAGGTTGGCCCGGTTCTGCGGGTCCATGCCGGTGGACGGTTCATCCAGGAACAGCAGCCGCGGGGAGTGCATCAGGCCCAGGGCCACGTCCATCCGCCGCCGCTGCCCGCCGGACAGTTTGATGACGGTGCGTTTGGCGAGGTCGGCCAGGTCCATGGACGTCAGGAGCTCCTGTGCCCGGGCAGCGGCATCCGTGGAGTTCATACCGTAGAAGCGGCCCTGCATGATCAGTTCGTCGATGACCCGGAAGCTGTGCCCGCCGCCGTTGCCCTGGCCGATGTAGCCGATCCGGGCGCGTACGCCAGCCGGGTCCGCTGTGACGTCCACCCCCGCGACGGTTGCCGTGCCCGACGTGGGCCGGAGCAGCGTGGTGAGCATACGCAGGGTGGTGGATTTGCCCGCACCGTTCGGGCCAAGGAACGCCACAAGCTCGCCCGGGGCAACATCGATGTCGACCCCCTTGACGGCTTCTACCGTTTCCTTCTTGACGGTGAAAGTTTTGCTCAGCTTGTCAGTGTGGATCATGGCTGACTCCAGAGAATGCGGAATTCCGGGGCTCTGGTGCGGGCTCCATGGCGCCACGCTATACCCATCCGCGGCCCGAGTCCACGGCGGAACCGTCAGTGCCGGCGGTGGTCCTGGATGGTCATCCGCGGCCCGAACGTCGGTTTGCGGAAGCCGCTCAGGCCGATCATCCGGACCACCCGCTGCCGGTGCCCCGTCCACGGCTCAAGCAAGGCCAGCATGCCGGCGTCGTCCGTCCGGCGGCCGGTAAGGGCGGCGCCCACATAGGCGGCGAGGTGGTAGTCGCCCACGGCGATGGAGTCCGGGCAGCCGTGGGTCCGCTGCACCACTTCGGCCGCGGTCCACACCCCGATACCGGGAATCACCTGCAGCTTTGCTGCCGCCTCCGCGGACGGAAGGGCGGCCAGCCGTTCAAGCGCGACGGCGGATCGCAGCGCCCGCATAACGGTCGCCGAACGCTGTGGTCCTACGCCGGCCTGGTGCCATTCCCACGAGGGGATGCGCAGCCACTGCTCAGGCGTGGGCTGGAGGCGGAGCCCTTCCGGCGCGGAGGTTCCGGCCGCCGGAGCGGGTGAGCCGAAGCGGTACATCAGGTACCGGTAGCCGCGGCGTGCCTCAATGACGGTGACCTTCTGCTCGAGGATGGTGGGCACGAGGCAATCAACCACCCGCCCGGTGGAGGGCAACCGGACAGCCAGGTTCCGGCGTCGGGCGTCCCGGACCAGCCTGGGAAGGGTGGCATGGAAGGCCGGCTCGTCAAACGCCGACCAGTCGTCCTCGGCGCCCAGGAGCCGGGGCACTCCGGCTAGTACGGCGGCGGAACCCGGACCCCAGGCCTGGGCGTCAACAGCGGCATCAACAGCCCTATCCGCGGCAGCGGTGAGGCGCAGCGTGACCGGGCCGTCCGGCGTCGTAAACGCCGTCCATAACCCGTCCGGCCCGAACGAAAACGACGGATCTCCGGTACCCCGCAGGAGAGTGCCCAGCGTCTGGTGCAGGCTGTACGGGCCGTCCGGATGCCAGCGCAGGGACGCATCCGCGGCGGCGGCAAGCCGGGCGGGGGCGTCAAGGATGGTCATGTATTCATGGTCCCACGATGGGCTGACAACGCAGCTTCCGGAGCCCCTTTCAGGCCGAAGATGCCAGGACTAGACTCCAACATGTGGCGCGGGGCGTCCGCGCCTTCCCATCGCATTCAAAGGAGCATGCAGTGGCTGGAGTTGTGCATTTCGAGATACCCACGGAAAACAAGGAACGCGCCAACACGTTTTACCAAAGCGCATTCGGCTGGAACCTGATCCCCATGCAGGGGATGGACTACACCAGCGCCATCACCACACCCTCGGACGAACAGACAGGCCTGCCAAGCGCGCCAGGGGCCATCAACGGGGCCCTGTTCCCCCGCACGGACAACCTCAAGACCCCCATCATCACCATCGATGTGGAGGACGTGGACGCCGCGCTGGCACAGGTCGAATCCGCTGGAGGTACTATCGCCCAGGCCAAGGACGCCGTTCCGGGAATGGGCTATTACGCCTATTTCAAGGACACCGAAGGCAACACCCTGGGCCTCTGGCAGACAGATTCCTCGGCAGGGAGCTGAGCCCCGGCCAGGACCTGCGGCGGCAGGCGGTAACTTTGTACCTATGAAGTACGCGCAGTCCGTCCTGGACCTCATCGGTAACACGCCGCTCATCAAGCTCAACCACGTGACGGAAGGCCTCAAAGCCACAGTCCTGGTCAAGCTGGAATACATCAATCCCGGCGGTTCCATCAAGGACCGCATCGCGGTGAAAATGATCGAAGAGGCCGAACGGACCGGCAAACTCCTGCCCGGCGGGACCATCGTTGAGCCGACGTCGGGCAACACCGGCGTGGGTCTGGCGCTCGTGGCCCAGCAAAAAGGCTACAAATGCATCTTCGTCGTGCCGGACAAGGTGGGTGAGGACAAGCGCGCCGTGCTTCAGGCTTACGGCGCCGAAGTGGTGGTCACCCCCACGTCCGTGGCCCCGGACAGCCCGCAGAGCTACTACAGCGTCTCGGACCGCCTGGTCACGGAAATTCCGGGCGCCTACAAGCCGGACCAGTTCTCCAACCCGGCCGCCCCCGGCAGCCACTACGAGACCACGGGGCCGGAAATCTGGCGGGACACGGACGGCACGGTGACGCACTGCGTGATCGGCGCCGGCACCGGCGGCACCATCACCGGCACCGGCCGCTTCCTCAAGGAGATCTCGGCGGACCGTCCGGAGGCCGACGGCGGCCGGGTCAGGATCATCGGGGCTGACCCCGAAGGCTCGGTCTACTCCGGCGGCACCGGGCGCCCGTACTTCGTCGAGGGCGTGGGCGAGGACATGTGGCCGGCGAACTACGACAAGTCCGTCCCGGACGCCGTCATCGCCGTCACCGACGCCGATTCCTTCGCCATGACGCGGCGGCTGGCCCGCGAGGAAGGGCTGCTGGTGGGCGGCTCGTCCGGCATGGCGGTGGTGGCTGCGCTGCAGACCGCCCGCGACCTCCCGGAAAGCGCCGTGGTGGTGGTCATCCTCCCGGACTCCGGCCGCGGCTACCTGGCCAAGATCTTCAACGATCAGTGGATGCGTTCCTACGGCTTCCTCTCCGGCGGCGAGGAGACGTCAGTGGGCGAGGTCATCAAGTCCAAGACCGGCGAGCTGCCGGACCTGGTCCACATCCACCCCAACGAGACCGTCCGCGACGTCATCAACATCATGAACGAGTTCGGTGTCAGCCACATCCCGGTCCTCTCGCAGGAACCGCCGGTGGTGATGGGCGAGGTCCTCGGCGCCGTGGATGAGCGCAGCCTGACCTCCAAGCTGTTCCGCGGCGAGGCCAAGCTGACGGACAAGATCTCGGAGCACATGGGCCCCCGCCTGCCGGTCATCGGCTCGCTGGAAACCATCTCCGCAGCCCGTGAGCTGCTCTCCGACGTGGACACCGTGATGGTGACATTCGTCGGCGCCCCCGTGGGAATCCTCACCCGCCACGACCTCCTCGCCTACCTCAGCAACTAATCCTCCGGTGGTTGAGCCGTAACCTCGGTGGTTGAGCCTGTCGAAACCTAGATCTCGACAGGCTCGATCACCGGCGGCAGGCTTGATCACCGCATGAAAGGACTTTCAATGTCTGCAGAAAACCAGGGTTTCAACACGCGCGCCGTCCATGCCGGCCAGGCCTTCGAGCCCCGCACCGGCGCCGTGGTTCCGCCGGTGCACTTCAGCTCCACGTACGCCCAGGACGGCATCGGCGGGCTCCGCGACGGCTACGAATACGGCCGTGGCACCAACCCCACGCGCGACGCCCTGCAGGAGCAGCTCGCGGCGCTCGAAGGCGGAAGCCACGCGTACTCCTTCAGCTCCGGCCTTGCGGCGGAGGACTCCCTGATCCGGGCGCTGACCCGGCCGGGCGACCACATTGTGCTCGGCAACGACGCGTACGGCGGCACGTACAGGCTGATCAACCGCGTGCTCGGCGACTGGGGGATCGGCAACACCCCCGTGGACATGGCGGATCTGGACGCGGTGCGCAAAGCCGTGGCCGCGAACAAGACCCGCTTCGTCTGGGTGGAGACCCCCTCCAACCCGCTGATGAAGATCACCGACATCGAGGCGCTCGCCGCAATAGCGCACGACGCCGGGGCCCTCCTCGTGGTGGACAACACCTTCGCGTCGCCCTACCTGCAGACCCCGCTCGCCCTGGGTGCCGACGTCGTGGTCCACTCCACCACCAAGTACATCGGCGGGCACTCCGATGTGGTGGGCGGCGCCATTGTGGTCAACGACGCGGACCTCGCGGAGAAGATCGGCTTCGTGCAGTTCGCGGTGGGTGCGGTGTCCGGCCCCATGGACGCCTTCCTCACCACCCGCGGCCTGAAGACACTCGGCGTGCGCATGGACCGGCACAGCGACAACGGGCAGGCCGTGGCCGAATGGCTGCTCGAGCGCCCCGAGGTGGAGGCCGTCCTGTACCCGGGCCTGCCGTCCCACCCCGGCCACGAGCTGGCGAAGAAGCAGATGAAGAAGTTCGGCGGCATGGTGTCCGTCCAGTTCAAGGGCGGCGAGGCGGCGGCCCGCACGGTCGCGGAAAACACGTCGGTGTTCACGCTGGCGGAATCCTTGGGCGGCATCGAATCGCTGATGAACTACCCGTCCGAGATGACCCACGCATCGGTCAAGGGCACGGAACTGGCGGTTCCCGTCAACCTGATCCGGCTGTCCTGCGGCATCGAGGACGTGGAAGACCTCATCGCCGACCTCGAGCGCGCCTTCACCTTCCTCAAGTAGCAGCGCCCCTCCAGTAGCACCGCGCTCGCCAGCCAAAGGCGCCCTGGCTTTCTTCAAGAAAGTTAGCTAGGGTGCCTTTATGGTTCTCCGCTCCGACTGGTCCCAGCGCAACTGCAGCATGGCACGAGGTCTCGACATTTTGGGTGACCCCTGGAGCATGCTGGTGCTCCGCGAGGTCTTTTTCGGCAACGGGCGCTTCGACGCCATGAAGTCCCGGCTCGCCGTCGCGGATTCGGTGCTCACCAGGCGCCTGGTGGGTCTCGTGGAGTCGGGGCTGCTTGAGAAGAAGGCGTACGACGACGGCGGCCGCCCCCGCCAGGAGTACGTCCTGACCCCCAAAGGTGAGGACGCCCTCCCGGTCCTGAACGCCGTGGTCATGTGGGCGGAAAAGCACCTCCCGGCACCTTCTGACCAGGCCCACATGTTCGTGATCCATTCCGGCTGCGGCCAGCGGACCAGCTCCGCGGACACCTGCACCGGCTGCGGGGAACGGCTCACGGCCGCGAACACCAGCTGGCACAGTCTCACCCGGACGGACGCGCCCGTGCAGCTGGCCACGGCCGCATGAGTGCCACCGAAACCACGCGCCGCCGACTGCACCCCGCCTGGATCGTCGCGGCCGTCGCCTTCCTGGCCCTCGTGGGAGCGGCCGGATTCCGGGCCGCCCCGGGTGTCCTCATGGTGCCGCTGCAGCAGGAGTTCGGCTGGTCCACCACCGTGCTGTCCGCAGCCGTCAGCATCAACCTGGTGCTGTTTGGCCTGACCGCCCCCTTCGCCGCTGCCCTGATGGAACGGTTCGGGATCCGGACCGTCACCGCCCTGGTGATGATCGGCGCCGGCAGTGCGCTCACGGTCCTGGTCACCGAGTCCTGGCAGATCCTCCTGACCTGGGGCCTGCTGATCGGGCTGGGCACCGGCTCCATGGCGCTCGTCTTCGCCGCCACCATAGCCAACACCTGGTTCTCGAAGAGCCGGGGCCTGGTGATCGGCATCCTGACCGCCGGCAGCGCCGCGGGCCAGCTGGTGTTCCTGCCGTTCATTGCCATGCTGGCCCAGGATCCGGGCTGGCGGCAGGCCTCGCTGCTGATCGCCGCCGGCGCGCTGGCGGTGGTGCCGCTGGTGCTGAAGTTCCTCAAGAACTCACCGGCCGACGTCGGCGCCTTGCCTTACGGTGAAACGGCACCTGAGGAGGGAACGGCTGAGTCTGCCGCCGCCCCTGCCGTGGAAAGCGGGCGCAGCAGCAACGCCGCAGTGCGCGCCCTCCAGGTACTCAAGCGGGCCAGCAAGGTGCGGACATTCTGGGCGCTGGTGGCCGGTTTTGCGATCTGCGGGGCCACCACCAACGGGCTGATCGGCACCCACTTCATCCCCTCCGCCCACGACCACGGCATGCCCGAAACCACCGCGGCCGGGCTGCTCGCCGTCGTCGGAATCTTCGACATCCTGGGCACCATCGCGTCCGGCTGGCTGACCGACCGGTACAACCCCAAAATCCTGCTGGCCGTCTACTACCAGTTCCGGGGGATCGGCCTGCTCGTGCTGCCGCTGCTCCTGAGCGCCACCGTCCAGCCGAGCATGATCGTTTTTGTGGTGATCTACGGCCTGGACTGGGTGGCGACGGTACCGCCCACCGCGGCAATCTGCCGCAAAACGTTCGGCGCGGACGGCAGCGTGGTGTTCGGCTGGGTGTTCGCGGCCCACCAGCTGGGCGCGGCCGCCGCCGCCCTCGGCGCCGGTGCCATCAGGGACGCCACCGGCCAATACACTTACGCCTGGTTCGGCGCGGCCGCCATGTGCACCATCGCCGCCGTGATCAGCGCGACCATCCGCAAGGACGCTGGCGCCAAGGAACCCGTCCCGGTCGGAGCTGCGTAACTACCCGGCAGTCCCGATGCGCAGCGTCAGCGTGCGGGCCTCCGGACGAAGGGCGAAGTCCGGCCAGACGTCCGGGCCGCAGGCCCGTGAACCCAACCCATGCTGGGCGGCGTCCAGGTAGAGGTAGCTGTGCTCGCTCGGAGGCAACTCGTGGGGATGGGCTGCGGAGCTGACCTCCTGTGCGGTGTGACGGGCCAGGGTGAAACCGGGCCGGCGCCCGCGGGAATCCGCCACCGTCTCGATTTTCAGCCAGGGCGCGCCCGCATTGTTCAGCTCAAGTGAACGCACGGCACTGCGGTGCCCGCTCTCCTGGGGCTTCGCGTACGTCACCGTGAGGTCGTCGATTGCTGCCGAATACCGCCCGATCAGTGCCGCGTGCATGCTGTCCGGATACGATTCCCGGGGGCCCGCGCCAAACCATGAGGCGCCGTCCACGGAGCCGGGCAAATCGAATCTGACCCCGATGCGCGGCCAGATCATGTCCCAACCGGCACTGGGAACGATGTCCAGGCGCAGCCACAGCTCCCCATCCGCGAGCTGCCACTGCTCTTCGACCGTCACAGAGTCGGCGCTGTCCGCCGGCGCATACCGTGTCCGGACCACTACGGATTCGTCGTTCGCCGCGACTTTCTCCACGCGGGCAGTCAGACGGTCCAGGCCTGCTTTCCGCCACACCGAGGCCGACGTCGGGGCGGGCACGCCGTTTCCATTGTTCAGCCACGGGTCGGCGAGATCGTAGCTGCCGCGGCCCGCTCCGCCGTCGTTATCCGTCGGTGCGCGCCAGAGCTCCAGGCGGGGACCGGCCACGGACAAACCGCCAAGTGACACGAGCCGGCCCTCCTCGAAGCCAGCCGGTCCGAGGTTCAGCTTTCCGGTTCCCGAGGATTCGGCACGCGCAGACTCGGCCCCCAGAGAGCCGGTCCGGCCTGCGGAAGCCAGCGGGCGCGGCGACTGAACCGGTGCCGCAGGCTCCGAGAGATCCAGTTGGGCGGCTGAAATCACGTGCCCGGCCGGAGCCCAGTCGGTGTTCTTGCGGAGAACGGCATCGACGGTGAGCCAGTGCTCGCCGTGACCTGGGACGGCGAACTCGGGTAGCGCGAGGGTCACTGATTCGCCGGCCGCAAGCGCCTTGCCGGACGTGCCGGCCACTGCCAGTTCGCCCGAGTCGCTGCGGACCCCATCCACCTCCGTCCGCCACTGGAACACAACGTCGGACGCGTCCGCCGAGTGCCGCAGATTCGTGACGGTAACGAATCGCCGCGCACCGCCGTCGGACGCTGTTCCGACGGGCACCTCGGTGCCGAAGCCCAAACGGATCGGCGCCACGATCTGCTTGTATTCGAACAGCCCCGGACTCGGCGTCGAATCGGAGAGGACCATTCCGTCCATCACAAAGTTGCCGTCGTGGATGACCTCGTTGAAATCGCCGCCGTAGGCGAAGAATTCGGTGCCGTCTTCCGTCCGGGTGCGGATGCCGTGGTCCCGCCACTCCCAGACGAACCCACCGTGCAGCCGTGGGTAGCGGTCAACGAGGTCCTCATACTGGTCGATGGCGCCGGGGCCGTTGCCCATCGCGTGAACGTACTCGCACAGGATGAAGGGTTTGGTCCGTTGGCGTGCCGACTCGGCGGCGGAACAGCCGAGCAGCAGGGATCCGGAGTCGTCGCGGCCGATCGCCTCGGTCTCGGGGACGGAGGAGTACATCCGCGAATACACGTCCGTGTAGGCGCCGCTGTAGTCGCCCTCATAGTGGACCGGGCGTCCGGCGTCACGGGCATGGGCCCACGCGGCCATTGCGGCGAGGTTGGCGCCTGTGCCGGCCTCGTTACCGAGCGACCACATAACGATGGAGGGGTGGTTCTTGTCGCGCTCGATGGTGCGCTCGATGCGGTCCACGAAGGCGTCACGCCAGGCAGGATCATCACTGGGATTTCCGGCCCACTGCTGGGCATCGAATCCGTGCGTTTCGAGGTCGCATTCGAGGACCACCCAGAACCCCATTTCATCGGCCAGGTCCAGCAGCCTCGGATGCGGGGGATAGTGGCTGGTGCGGATCGCATTGACGTTGAACTGCTTCATAAGGGCCAGATCGGCGCGGGCAGATTCTTCGTCGAAGACGCGGCCCCGGTCCGGGTGTGTCTCGTGCCGGTTCATGCCGTGGAACACCACCCGCCGGCCGTTCACCAGAAAGCGGTCCCCCACGATTTCCACCGTGCGGAAGCCCAGGCTGAGGGAGAGCGTTTCGGCAGCGCTGCTCACCGTTGCGTCATACAGCCGCGGGATCTCGGCAGACCACGGTTCGACGGCGTCGATCGCCACCGGGGCAACGTCCGCCGCGGAGTTCCACGTGACGTCCACGCCCAGCTCCGGCACGGACAGCGTCACCGGAAAGGCGTCACCGTTTGCCGTGATTTCAGGGTCAATTATGCCGGCGCCGGAATCACCGGAGCCGCTGAACGACGTGCGCAGCCAGGCATCGTCGATGCCGCCCGCGGGCCGGGCCTGGAGCGTCACGTCACGGAAGATGCCAGGCAGCCACCACTGGTCCTGGTCTTCGAGGTAGCTCGACGCCGACCATTGGTGCACCCGGACGGCCAGCACGTTCGATCCCGGGCGGACAGCGTCCGTTACGTCGAACTCCTGGGCCAGCCGGCTCCCGACGCCGACGCCGATCGGCACCCCGTTGACCCATACCTTGTACCGCGACTCGACGCCGTCGAACCGCAGAAGGATCCGTTCGGCTTCGGTCCATGCCTCCGGCAGTTCGAAGGTGCGCCGGTAGTCGCCGGTGGGATTCTCATCGGGGACGTTGGGTGCATCGGTGGGGAAGGGAAAACGCACATTCGTGTAGATCGGCCGCCCATAGCGCCCGTCGCCTTCCAACACCCAGTGGGCCGGAACGACGATCTCGTCCCACGAGGAGTCATCGAAGGTCACCTCGGCGACGCCCTCGAGAGCCTCGCCTGCGGGCAGGACGCCGCGGCCCCCGGGGGTTCCCGGTGCACCGGGCAGGAGCCGGAAGCGCCAGTTGCCGTTCAGTGACTGGGCGGGAGCGGTGGTGTGCAGCCAGGATCGGGCGGCTGTCCGCCTGCCCGAACCCGGTCCGCGGTCGATGATGTAGGAAACATCGGCGGTGCGCCCGGATGCTGTGGACTGGGACATTACTTGACTGCTCCTTCTATAAGCCCGCCGCGCCAGAAGCGCTGCAGGACCACCATGGCAAGACTGTGAGGCCCGACACATCTGGGGGCCGATACGAGAAAGGCTAACACAAAATTCGAGTAGTCACTCGAGTTTTGAATTTATCCCCATATCCGCCTGTACACTGGCTTGCCATGACCACAAACGAGGCGAGCCGGCCCTCCCGGCGGGGACCATATGCGAAGTCGACGGAGCGCCGGCAGGCGATCCTTGTTGCCGCGCACGCCGTGTTTGCGGCCCGCGGGTACCGTGGCGGCTCCTTGCAGGACGTTGCCGACCACGTCGGAATGAGCCAGACGAGCCTCTTGCATTACTTCCCGACGAAAAGCGATCTGCTGCTTGCCGTGCTCGATTGGCGCGACTCGATATCCGGAGATGACCCAACGCCTCCCGATTCGGAGGAAACGCTCGTTGACGCCGTGATCCGCCAGGCGCGCTTCAACGAAGAGATCCCGGGCGTCATTGAGTTGTACACCGTGCTGTGTGCGGAATCCGTCACGGACGGCCATCCGGGTCGCGAATTCTTCACCGAACGATTCGAACGGCTGCGGAGGAGCTACGCGCGTCGGTTCGCGCAGCTCGCCGAGGAAGGGCGGCTCCGCGATGGCGTCGAACCGGAGGCCGCCGCGGCATCATTGATTGCGCTGTGGGACGGCATCCAAACACAGTGGCTGCTATCGCCCGAGAGCGTCGACATGGCAGGGTGCCTGCGGGGCTACCTCGAGCTGGTCATCCTGCCCGAATAGCCGCCGTATCGTCCCAACTGGGTAGCAGTAAGTGTCGCTATGAGCCCTCAAAACGACACTTACTGCTAGTCAGTTGGGATGAGGGGCGGGCGGGCTTACCGGAACGCGCCGAGGCCGGTGATGTGCTGACCAAGGACGAGCATATGGACCTCGTCGGTGCCCTCGTAGGTGCGGACTGACTCCAGGTTGGCAGCGTGCCGGAGCGGCGAGTAGTCCAGTGTGATGCCGTTGCCACCGAGGATGGAACGGGCCTCGCGGGCGATCTTGATGGCCTCGCGCACGTTGTTCAGCTTGCCCAGCGAGATCTGCTCGGGCCGCAGCTTCCTTTCGTCTTTGAGGCGCCCCAGGTAAAAGGCCAGCATGGTGCCCTTCTGGATCTCCAGCAGCATGTTCACCAGCTTCTCCTGG
Organism: Arthrobacter sp. 4R501; assembly: GCF_002929755.1. Classification (NCBI taxonomy): domain Bacteria; kingdom Bacillati; phylum Actinomycetota; class Actinomycetes; order Micrococcales; family Micrococcaceae; genus Arthrobacter; species Arthrobacter sp. 4R501. Next base: position 170,522 of record NZ_PJIW01000008.1, read on the forward strand.
GTCAGCTGGTACCCGGCCAGCGGCTTGCCGAACTGCAGCCGGTCCTGGGAATACGCCAGGGCGGCTTCGTAGGAATCACGGGCAGCGCCCATGGCACCCCAGATGATCCCGTAGCGGGCCTCGTTCAGACACGTAAATGGCCCTCGCAAGCCCAGGGCGGCCGGCAGCATGGCCTCCGGTCCCAGTCGGACGCCGTCGAACACCACATCGCACTGGATGGAAGCGCGCATGGAGAGTTTCTGAGTAATGGGCGTTGCGGTCACGCCCGGCGTACCGGCCGGCACCAGGAAGCCGCGTACGCCGTCGTCGGTTTGGGCCCACACCACCATCACCCCGGCCACGGAGGCCAGCCCGATCCAGCGTTTGGCACCGTCGAGGACCCAGCCGGCGTTGTCCCCGGTGCCGTCCCGGCGGGCGAAAGTGGTCATGGAGGACGGGTCGGAGCCTGCCGTGGGCTCAGTCAGCGCGAAGCAGCCGATGACCTCGCCGGCGGCCATCCGGGGGAGCCACTCCTCCTTCTGGTCCTCCGAACCCCATTTGTGGATGGCCGTCATGGCCAGGGACCCCTGCACCGAGACGAAGGTCCGGATCCCGGAATCGCCGGCCTCGAGTTCCATGGCGGCAAGGCCGTATTCGACGGCGGTGCGGCCGGGGCAGCCGTAGCCTTCCAGGTGCATCCCCAGGACGCCCAGCTCGCCGAGTTCGGGAGCGAGCTCCAGCGGAAAGACGGCGTCGTCATACCAGCGGGCGATGTTTGGTTTGATCCGCTGGTCGGTGAAGTCGCGGATCCGCTGACGAAGCGCGCGTTCCTCAGCGCTCAGCAGCGCATCAAGGGCCAGGACGTCGGAGGGGTCCGGTGTAGGGGGCACGTCGGCTGTGACTTCAGCGTCGCTCATCTGAGTATCTTAGGCCGACGCCGCCGCGGTGGCCGCCGCCGCCGGCTTCCCGGTAAAGTACTCCCGCGTTGACGGCAGGAACCGGCAGACAACAGCCAGGACAACGCCCAGGGCAAGGAGCACCACGCCGCTGACAAAGGCCCCACCGATGCCGAGGATCTGCGTGTCACCGTAGGCCGGATCCCACATCTGGACGGCGGAAATGAAGAACGCCGCCGTGAGGATCAGTGCCCCGAGCAGCGGAAGGATGCCCCGGAACCAGAGGTTGCGGGCCGATTCCCGGAACGTGGCGCGGAAATACCAGAAGCACGCGAAGCCCGTCAGTGCGTAGTAGAACGCGATGAACAGGCTGATGGCGCTGATGGAATCGGAGAGCAGGTTTTCGCTGAGGAAGCTCATGGCCACGTAATACACCACGGCCGCTGCGCCCATGACCTGGGTGGAGAATCCGGGGGTCTGGTTGCGGGTATGGACTTCGCCGAACTTCGGCGGCAGCGCGCCGTGCACACCCATCGATAGTGTGCCGCGGGCCGTAGGCAGGATGGTGGTCTGCGTGGAGGACAGGACCGAAGCCAGCACGGCCACCACAATCAGCCAGCCCCACGGACCCAGGACCACGTCCTTCATGGCCAGGAAGACGTCGGCCTGGTTCGCTTCGTTGCCCAGGCCGATGCCCTCGGTACCCACGGTGGCGTACATCATCACGAGCAGGGCGACAGAGACGTAGATGGCCACGAGTACAAAGGCTGAAATAACTGCGCCGCGCCCCGGCGTGGTGGTCGGGTTTTCGGTTTCCTCGTTCACGGCCAGGCAGGTATCCCAGCCCCAATAGATGAACAGGGCAAGCAGCGCACCGTGCACCACGGCGAACGGGTCCGCGAAGGCACCGGCCGGGTTGAACCACTCGAAATCGAAGGCCTGGCCCTCAGGGGCCCCGCCCGCGATCCGCACAATGATGGCCAGCGCGAAGATGCCCAGCGACACGTACTGCACATAGGTCAGGACCCGCTGGACGTGCTCACCCAGCCGGATGCCCCGGTAGTTCACCAGGGTCATGAAGACGATGAACAGCACGCCGGTGGCCGTGACCACCACCTTGTTTTCGGCCAGTGAGCCGTCGCCGATCAGCAGCCACAGGTACTGGCCTGCCACCTGCGCCAGGTTGGCCAGGACCACGATGCCGGCCAGGGCAACACCCCAGCCGCCCAGCCAGCCCGCCCAGGGGCCGAACGCCCGGCGGGACCAGGTGAACGTGGTCCCGCAGTCCGGCATGGCGCTGTTCAGCTCACGGAACGCGTAGGCGATGAACAGGACAGGGATGAACCCGAGGACCAGGACCAGAGGGGTGTAGTTTCCGTTGACAGCCACGATCAGGCCCAGCGTGGCGGCCAGCGAATACACGGGCGCCGTGGACGCGAGGCCCAGCATGACCGAGTCGCCGAGGTCCAGGATCCCGGCATGGAGCCCCTTGGCGGGGACGGCACCCCCGGATGGTCCGCCGGAAGCGCCGCCCGCCGTCGTCGTCTCCGCACTCATACGGTCACCGGGCTCTGGAATATCAGGGTGCTCATAGTGCGATACCTGCCTTGCTTGATTTGCTGGATGTGCTGGACAGGGCCTGCGCTGAAAGCGGCGCCGGGGCGTCAATGGTGTTGGGCACAAAACGGCAGAAGTAATCGGTGATGGGGCCGTCCGATTCGCGGATCCCGCAGCCCACGGACTCGCCGTCCACCACCCAGAGGCCGAGGACGGGGTGGTTGCCGTCGAAGTCGGGCAGCGCATGGAACTGCTGGTAGCACCAGCCCTCACGGCCGTACCCGCCCGGTTGCTCCAGGCTGATGCCCGGGGCGTGGACCTTGATGTTGTCCCCTTCGCGCCCATGCAGCGGCTTGGCCACCCATTCCTTCAGGGGCCCGGGCTCGTTGAGGTAGGCCGGCAGCAGGTTGGGGTGGTCCGGGTACAGGTGCCACAGAGCAGCCAGCAAGGCCTTGTTAGAGAGCAGCATTTTCCACGCAGGCTCCACCCAACGGGGATTATGTGCGCGCTGCAGCAGCCGGTGCCCGAACGGCTCCTTCATCATCAGTTCCCACGGGTACAGCTTGAACATGGTGCTGATCATGAAGTTGTCCAGGTCCACAAAGCGGTTGAGGTTGGGGTCCCAGCCGATGTCCGACATGTTGATGCCGATGGTGGTCCAGCCGGCCTGGCTGGCCACGTCCCGCATGTACGCGGCCGTCATCCAGTCCTCGCCGGACTCCTCGGCTTCGGAGTGGGCTATGTGGAGCGTGCTCATGCCGGTGCGGTACTGCATCTTCTTCCACTGCCGGATCAAGGCCTCGTGGATGCCGTTCCACTGGTCCTTTTCCGGGAACACGTCCTGCAGCCAGAACCACTGCGCGACGGCGGCCTCGATTAGTCCCGTGGGGGTGTCCGCGTTGTACTCCAGCATCTTGGCCGGTCCGCCCTGGCCGTCATAGATAAAATCGAAGCGCCCGTAGACATCCATGTCCGCGGCCTGCAAAGACTCAGCCGCGAGCTCCAGGGCCTGCGGGCCGATGCCGATGTTCCCCATGGTGCCGGTGGCCAGGAATTTGGCTGCCTCCAGGCACATCTTGTGCATGTCCTCGGCCGTGACCTCCAGCGTCTCCACCTCGTCCATGGTGAATTCGTAGTAGGCGGCCTCGTTCCAGTATTCGATCTTCTTACCGTCGGGCATGGTGGTGGTGGAGAAGACCAGGCCCTGCTCTTCGATCTTCTGCTTCCAGTCGGGCCTGGGCTCCGATAACAACCGCTTCACGCCTAGCCCCCCGTGCTTCCGCCTTTGGAGCTGCTGCCAAAGCCGCCCCTGCTGACCGTTCCGCCCTTGGTGCTGTACCCGGTGGAAGCCTTGGCGCCGCTGGGGATGGTGCTGGTGTAGCTCGGGTATGAGGACCGGTTCTGGCCCACCCCGGGAACGCTGGCGCCGCGGGAGTAGAAGTACCACGCGTAGAGTGCACCGCTGCGGCCGGCGGAGCTGTTGCACTGCGTATCTTCCACGCGCTCGCCGGTTTCGTCGTTGAAACAGACCTGGGCGTAGTCGGCCTCATCCTGGTTGCTGGCCACGACGGCGGTGATAGTGCCAGCAAGGAGGGCCGTGACTCCCAACCCCACCACTACGGTTCGCCGCTGGGAACGCTTCTTGCGCGCGGCCGCATCATGGGTCTGGCGCTCGCGGTCCCGGGCGAAGGGATCAACCGTGGGAATGGGTTCATTCAGGAGTTCAGGACGCAGCTCCGGCTTGGGAACCTGCCACGGCGGCGGCTTCGGCGCCCCCTGGTCCTTGCCTTGACCGGTGCCCTGGTCCTTGGCCTGGTCTTTGTCCGGACCGTTGCCTTGGTCCTTTTCCGGGTCCATGACGTCCCCCTTGGTAGTCCATGCTGAATGTGGGCGCAACTGTGCGCCGGAAGCTCAATCCTGAAATCAGCGTAGTCTCTGCCCGGTCCGGCTGCGAGCACGAAACGGGAGAGAACTGCCAATCTCCGGTTCCGGCGGTGGCTGCAACGCCGGGAACCCTACACTGGAGCCATGGAAACCGCATCAGTGCTAGCCGTCTGCCGTGTCCACCAGCTCCTTCCCGATGAAGGCAGCGTGGGAGTCACCGCTATCGACAAGCGGCCGGTGGAAGGTCCCGTCAAAGTCCACAAACTCGGCCTCCACGGTGACGTCCAGGCAAGCCGGATCCACCATGGCGGCGAAGACCAGGCCATCTACGCCTACTCCCAGGATGATGCCGACTACTGGGCGAAGGAGCTTCAGCGCGACCTCACGCCCGGGATCTTCGGGGAAAACCTTCGCGTGTCCGGTATCGAGACCACCGGGGCAGTGATCGGCGAACGCTGGAAGATCGGGCTCGACGTCGAAGTTGAAGTGACTTCGCCGCGCGTCCCGTGCGCCGCCTTCCAGCGTCGGATGGGGGAGCCGCAATGGGTTAAGCGCTTCACGGAAGCGGGCCGGATTGGTACCTACCTGCGCGTGATCCGCACCGGCACCGTCCAGGCCGGCGACCACATCCATCGGCTTTTCGTGCCGACCCACGGCATCACCATCGGAAAGTGGTTCAGCGAACCTGACCTTGAGTCCATGGAAGCGTTGCGGGATGCCGACGCCGACGGTGAGATCCGCCTCCAATCCGAGTACCACGACGCCTTTGAGGCGCTGCTGCGGCGGCTGGGACGGTAGTGTCACGGCCTTAGCCGGATGGAACCCGACGGCCATGTGCGCAAGCTCACCGCCGCCGTCGTACGTTCAATTAGCCGCAAAGCGGATCTGTACCTTACACTTGAAATATCCCCCACTCCGGAAATCCCTTATTCCTGCCCAATTTTTGAGGCAGGACTGGCAAGTGTTGGGGCCCGCTATTGTGATGCGGGCATTTTCATAGGGAGAGCCGGCTAAAGAAAACGCTGTACAGACTGCTGGGATAGCAGCCAAGAGATGCAGCGGGAAGTCCTGCCACGGGATTGCGAAAGCGCCGGACTTCTAAGTGACCGGCCGGTCAATGTATGCCCGGCACCCACGGCACATGTACTGCGGCTCCGCTCACCTCGGGTTGTGCCGCCTGGCCCCCTATGGATGAGGAAATTTCCCTATGCCTGAAAATCAGACCAACGACGAGACCGCTATCACCGCCGAAGCAGTAACTGCCGAAACCGTCGCCGTCGAGTTCACCGAGGCCGTTGCCCCCGCAGCAGAGCCCGCCGCTACCGAAGCTGAAGCGCCCGCCGCTCCCGCTGAAGAAGCCCCCGCCAAGGTCGAAGAAGCGCCCGCCGCTCAGACCGAGGCGCCTGCTGCCAAGTTTGAAGAAGCTCCCGTAGCTAAGACCGAAGAAGCACCCGCCAAGGCTGAGGAAACCGAAGACGAGGGAGTCAAGTTCGCCGATCTCGGCATCGACGGCCGCGTCCTCGCCGCCCTGATGGACGTCGGCTACGAAAAGCCTTCCCCCATCCAGGCAGCAACCATCCCGCTGCTGCTTGAAGGCCGCGACGTTGTGGGCCTCGCCCAGACCGGCACCGGTAAGACTGCAGCATTCGCAGTACCGGCACTGTCCCGCCTGGCCGAGCTCCACGACCTCAACGGCCCGTCCCGCAAGACCCAGGCCCTGGTCCTGGCTCCGACCCGCGAGCTCGCGCTCCAGGTTGCCGAGGCCTTCACCTCGTACGCCAAGCACATCGATGACTTCACCGTCCTCCCCGTCTACGGCGGCTCCGCTTACGGCCCCCAGCTCGCCGGCCTGCGCCGCGGTGCCCAGGTTGTCGTCGGTACTCCCGGCCGTGTGATCGACCACATCTCCAAGGGTTCCCTGGACCTGTCCGAGCTCCAGTACCTGGTGCTGGACGAGGCCGACGAAATGCTGCGCATGGGCTTCGCCGAAGACGTGGAGCAGATCTTCCAGCAGACCCCGTCGGACCGCCAGGTTGCACTGTTCTCGGCCACCATGCCGAGCCAGATCCGCCGCATGTCCAAGCAGTACCTGAACAACCCGGCCGAGATCTCGGTCAAGTCCAAAACCACCACCGGCGCCAACACCCGCCAGCGGTACCTGCAGGTCATGGGCCCGCACAAGCTTGACGCCCTGACCCGCATCCTCGAGGTTGAAGAGTTCGACGGCGTTATCGCCTTCGTGCGCACCAAGATGGCTACCGAGGACCTGGCTGACAAGCTGAAGTCCCGCGGCTTCCAGGCCGCCGCCATCAACGGCGACATCCCGCAGCAGCAGCGTGAACGCACTGTCGAGGCGCTGAAGGAAGGCCGCATCGATATCCTGGTGGCCACCGACGTCGCGGCCCGCGGCCTTGACGTTGAGCGCATCAGCCACGTGGTCAACTACGACATCCCGCACGACACCGAGTCCTACGTCCACCGCATCGGCCGCACCGGCCGTGCAGGCCGTTCCGGCGACGCCATCCTGTTCATGACGCCGCGGGAGAAGTACCTGCTGCGTTCCATCGAAAAGGCAACACGCCAGCCGGTGGAGCAGATGCACCTGCCCACGGCCGAGACCGTGAACACGCTGCGCCTGGGCAAGTTCGCCGAGCGCATCACGGAGACCCTCGAGTCCGAGGACGTTGCCGCGTTCCGCGACCTCATCTCCTCCTACGAGGAAGAGCACAACGTGCCGGCTTCGGAGATCGCTGCCGCGCTGGCAGTGATGGCCCAGGGCGGTCAGCCTCTCCTGGTCAAGGAACTGGCCGCAGCTCCCGATTTCCAGAAGCGCGAGCGCTCCAAGGACGGCTTCGGCTCACGTGGCCCCACCCGTACTCTCACCGAGGGCAACGCCACCTACCGGATCGCCGTCGGACGCCGCCAGCGCGTTATGCCCGGTTCCATTGTGGGCGCCATTGCCAACGAGGGCGGCATTTCCTCGGCCCAGATCGGCGGCATCGACATCCGTGCGGACCACTCCCTCGTGGAGCTCCCGGCGGACCTCAGCGCCGACCAGCTGAAGGCTCTGTCCCGCACCCGGATCGGCGGCGAGCTGATCCACCTCGAGCTGGACAACGGCCGCAAGCCCTCCGGTGACGGCGAGCGTGGCGGCTACCAGGGCAACCGTGGTGGCGGCGATCGCGGCGGTTACCAGGGCAACCGTGGCGGCGGCGATCGCGGCGGTTACTCCGGCGGTGGCGACCGTGGTGGTTACTCCGGCGGCGGCGCCGGTGGCGGCGACCGTGGCGGCAACTTCAAGGGCAACGGCGGGTTCAAGAAGGAATTCCGCAAGACCGACGGCGAGCGTAGCTCCGCTGACCGCGGCGGCCGTTCCTTCAGCGACCGCAACGAGCGCAGCGTGGGCACCGACGCGGCACGCAAGCCGCGCACCGAAGGCGGCTTCAAGCCCCGCAACAAGTGGTAACCACTGCTTCCTAAAGTGAACTGGGAACGGGCCGGCTTCTTGCTGGCCCGTTCTGCTTTAAGTCCGGCGCTTAAGTTGGCTTGGTCACATCCCCTCAGGGATCCGTCTCCGGGCCGGTTCAAGGGCCGTCCGGAGGGCGCCGAAAGCCCGGATTTCCGGCACTTTTGGCGCCGCGGGCGTCGTTCTGGAGCCGATTTGTTGGTGGCCAAGTCTTCCGGTAGAGTATTTACTCGTTGCCCCCCTAGCTCAGTGGTAGAGCGCGTTCTTGGTAAGAACGAGGTCACCGGATCGATTCCGGTGGGGGGCTCTGGATGAGGGCCTGTGTCAAGGCGGTTATTGACCGGCTTGGCGCAGGTTTTTCTCATTCGTGGCGGTGTAGCTCAGTTGGTTAGAGCGCACGACTCATAATCGTGAGGTCGGGAGATCGAGCCTCCCCACCGCTACAGGCTAAGCCCCCGGAATCCACGGATTCCGGGGGTTTTTCTGTCTGCCCGCACGACGGTGTGTTTGCCGCGGCGCGAGGCCGTGACAAGTGCTCCTTTTCGCCGTAGCTTTGCTGCACGTGGCGATGGGGGATTGTAGTGGACTTCTTCGGAACCATCATGGGTCCGTTCAATTGGCTTGTATCCGCCGTCATGGTCGGAATCCATGACGTCCTGAGCAGCGTGGGCATGCATGCGGCAAGCGGCTGGACGTGGACTGTGTCCATCATCGGCCTGGTGCTGATCATCCGTGCCGCCCTGATTCCGGTGTTCCTGCGGCAGGTCAGCGCCCAGCGCCGGATGCGGCTCCTGCAGCCGGACCTGAAGAGGCTGCAGGAGAAGTACAAGGGCAAGACCGATCAGCTGTCCCGGCAGGCCATGGCCCAGGAACAGATGGCCCTCTATAAGGAACACGGGACCAACCCGCTGTCCGCCTGCCTGCCGATGCTCATCCAGGTGCCGTTCTTCTTCGCGCTCTTCCAAGTGCTCTCCGGCATCCCAGCCGCAGCCAGGGAAGCCCACGGCATCGGAGCGATGACCCACGAACAGGCTGTGCAGTTCGACGACTCAAGCATTTTCGGCGCCCCGCTGTCAGCATCCGTGCTGCACGGCAGTGGTGGTGACCCCGCGGCGGTCGCAGTGCTGACCGTCCTGATGATCCTGGCCATGACGGCGGCACAGTTCATCACGCAACGACGGATCGTGGCCCGGACCCTGCCTGACGAGGCCGCAGACAATCCCCTCGCGCGCCAGCAGAAGGTGATCATGTACATCTTGCCATTCGTCTTCGGTGTGGGCGGCGTACTCTTCCCGATCGGCGTCTTGATCTACTGGACCACCACCAACCTCTGGACCATGGCGCAGCAGTTCACCATCAAATGAGGGTGCGCCTACCCATCCACTGCCGACGGCGGCACAATGGGCGGATGGGCCAGCTCATCTACTCAGGCATCGTGTCCCTGGACGGCTACGTCGCGGACCGCAACGGCAACTTCAGCTGGAGCGAGCCGGACGAGGAAGTCCATACGTTCGTCAATGATCTCGAACGCGATGTGGGCACCTACCTTTTCGGCCGCCGCATGTACCAGGTCATGTCTGCGTGGGAAACCTTCGATACCCCCGATCAGCCGGACTACATCCGGGACTTCGCGCGGATCTGGCAAGGGGCAGACAAGGTTGTCTACTCCACCACCCTCACCGCCGCATCCACGGCCAAAACCAGGATCGCGCGGACCTTTGTTCCCGACGCCGTCCGGGACCTCAAGAACGCCACGGACGCGCACATCAGCATCAGTGGCCCCACGCTGGCCGCTGCCGCACTCCGGGCCGGGCTGGTGGAGGAATGCCGCGTGTTCCTCAATCCGGTGGCCGTGGGAGGAGGCCTTCGCTTCCTGCCGGACGGGCAGGGCCTGCGGCTGGAACTCCTCGAAGAGCACACCTTTGGAAACGGCGTGGTCTACCTCCGCTACCGCACACAGGCATAAGGGGCAGAATGGGGGCATGACCAGCATAGTTATCATTGGCGGCCACGGCAAAGTGGCCCTCCACCTGTCCACGCTTCTTACAACCGAAGGTCACAGCGTCACGTCGATCATCCGCAACCCGGACCATGCCGCAGACGTCGCGGCTACCGGCGCTACGCCGTCGGTCCTGGACGTTGAAAATTCGACTACGGCGGCAATCGCCGACGCCCTCAGGGGCCATGACGCCGTGGTCTGGTCCGCCGGGGCCGGGGGAGGAAGCCCGGAACGCACCTATGCAGTGGACCGTGACGCGGCCATCCGGTCGATGGACGCGGCGGCGGAGGCCGGCGTCGGGCGTTATGTGATGGTGTCCTACCTGGGCGCGGGGCCGGACCATGGCGTTCCGGCCGAGAACAGCTTCTTTGCCTACGCGGACGCCAAAGCAGCGGCGGATGAGTACCTGCGCGGCACCTCACTGGCCTGGACCATCCTGGGTCCGGGGACGCTGACGGACCAGCCGGGGACTGGACTCATCGAAGTGGACCCCGGAACGGACGGCAGCCGGGCAACCTCCCGCAGCAACACGGCCAGTGTGGCCGCCGCAGTGCTTGACCTGCCCGAAACGGCGGGGCGGACCATCGAATTCCGTGACGGCACACTCCCGATTGCCGCCGCCCTGGAGCCGCAGCCGTAGCCGAGAGGGACCGGCCGCGACGCTGGAATAACACAGCGCGAAGGGACAGTTGAGGCCCTGGAACCGATGCGGCTCCGGGCCTTAAGTGTCCCTTCCCGCCGTTGGAGCACGCAGCTTAGTCCGGAACCGCGAGCTCCAGGTCCAGGGTGTTCTTTTCCACATAGTCGAGGGCGCACCGGACGGCTCCTACGGTCACGATCGAATCCCCCAACGGTGAGACCGCCACCCTCGGGGGAGTGACGGTGTACTTGGCCAGGTGCCTGGCGATCGGCTCGAGCAGCACGCCGGCGGAGTTCGCTACGGCCCCGCCAATGACCACGAGTTCGGGGTTGATCATGGTGGCGACGGCCCCGATGACCCGGGCCATCCTGTCGGCGAGTCGTTCCAGAATCGCGCGCGCCACGGCGTCGCCGTCCGCGGCGGCCGCGAAGACGTGCTCTGCTTCCGCGCCTTTGGCGGCGTGATCCCGGAGCGACGTCTTGGCCTTGCCCGCAAGCGCCTCTGCGGCCCATCTCCTGGCCAGGGACGCTATTCCGTAGGTGTCTCCCACTCCCTCAAGCATGTCGAGGAAGGCAAGCTCGCCGGCGCCTCCGCCGCGGCCGTGCAGCAGCCGTCCGCCGTCGATCACGCCCGACCCGAGGCGCTCACTCGCGAGGATGACCACGACGTCGTCCACGCCGGCAGCGGCGCCCCGCCAGCGGTCGCCCAGGGCGGCCAGGTTCGCATCGTTTTCCAGCAGCACCGTCCAGCCCCGCCGGTCCCGCAGGGCGGCCTTCAGGCCGACGTCGAACAGTCCCCAGAAGTGCTGCGTCACCAGCACCTCGCCGTTCCGGTCCACCGGCGCCGCAATGCCGGCGCAGACCGCCAGAACGGAATCGGGGGAGGCTCCCACGCTGTGGAGGGCCATCATGGCGGTGCGGTCAATGACGGCGATGCGTTCCTCGGCCGGGATGTCTGCTTCCGCGAAGGGCTGGCTGGACCTGCCGAGGGCCTTTCCGCGAAGGTCGGACACCACCACGGTGGCCTTTGAGACACCCACGTCCATGCCCAGAACGTAGCCTGCGCGTTCGTTGAGTTCGAACCGCCGTGCCGGCCGGCCTTTCTGGTAGCCGCCGAAGGCCCGCTGGTTTTCCAGCTCCCGGATCCAGCCTCGGTGCATGAGGTCCTCGCACACGGATATGGCCGTGGCCCGGGTCAGTCCGGTGGCTTCCATAACGTCGGTGACCGTTACAGCCTGCGACGCGCGCATAAAATCCAGGACGGCTCCGGCACTCACGCGTCTGAGCAACTGGGGTGTTGCGACGGAAATTTCGGACATGGTGTTGACCCCCTGTGTTCTGCACCACATAATACTTGAGAAACTAAATTTAGATTCCAAATAAATGCTTGCCAGGTGGGCCGGACGGCCGCCGAGCCACCGGTCTTCAAATTCCTTCATTCAGCCTTTGCAAAGGAGCAACAGTGAACCGCATCCCGAAGCACTGCCCGCCTTCACCACAGTCCTCTCCCTGCCGTCCGTCGGCTCCCGCCCTGTGAACAGCACCGTGCCCGCAACATTGCCCAGCAGGCGCTCGATGTTCCGGGCGGCCGGCCTGGCCGGAGCAGCCGCCTTCCTTCCCCTCACCGGTTGCGCCGCCGGCGCAGGGCAGCAGGCCGGCGTCACCACCCTGCGGTTTATGCAGAACAAGCCGGAGGTGGTGGGCTACTTCAACCAGGTGATCAAGGACTTCGAAGCCCTGAACCCGGATCTCCGGGTCATCCAGGACTTCAATGAGGGCAACTTCGTCCCCGGCCTGGTCCGCAACGATCCGCCCGACGTCGTGACCCGGGGATTCGCGACCGAAACGGCTGAGTTCGTCCGGAAGGGAATCTTCGCAGACCTGTCCGGCCTTCCCGTGGCCAAGACTGTCGATCCGAAGTTCCAGGACCTCATCAGTTCGTGGGGACAATACAAGGGGAACGAAACGAGTGCCCTGCCGTTCTCCATTGCTGCGGCCGGGGTCATCTACAACCGCGACATCTTCGCAGCCCACGGAGTGGCTGTTCCAACCACGTGGGACGCCTTCATCGCCGCGTGTGAGACCTTCAAGGCGGCAGGCATCACGCCGATCTACGGGACGTTCAAGGACGCCTGGACCCTCCGCCAGGGTGCCTTCGACTACGTCACCGGCGGAATGCTGGACGTCGGGGGATTCTTCCGGGACCTGATGGCCAAGGGGGCCAACATCCCGCAGTCCGCCCCCGAGTCATTCAGCAATCACTACCGCTCCTCGCTGCCAAAAATCCTGCAGCTTGCGTCCTACTCGCAGAACGGGGCGGCCAGCAAGAACTACTCTGACGGAAATGCCGCCTTCGGCAAGGGCCAGGCCGCCATGTATCTGCAGGGGCCGTGGGCGCTCTCCCAGCTGGTTCAGGCCAACAAGGACATCAAGCTGGGCACTTTTCCGCTGCCGGTTACCAACGACCCGGACCAGACCAAGGTGCGCGTCAACGTGGACATGGCACTCTCCATCACCCGGAACACGCGGAAAAGGGCCGCTGCCGAGAGGTTCCTCAACTACCTGCTGGAACCGTCCGTGGTCAACACGTACAACGAGAAGAACGCGGCGTTCTCTCCGCTGATAGGCGCCCCTGCCGTGAGCAACCCCCATCTCCGCGGTGTTGCCGCCCACGTGGCCGAAGGCCGCTACTACCAGGGCGCCGGAACATACTTCCCGCCGTCGGTCCCCATGAACAACTACATTCAGTCCTTTGTCTTCAACAAGAACGGTGAACAGTTCCTGACCACGGTCGACGACGAATGGCGCCGCGTCGCCGAGCGGACAGCGGTCTGATGCCCACTACGATTCCAGGAGCCCCCATGACCGCAACTGCCCTGCCGGCTGAGACAGCCACGGCCGCGCATAACGACCCCGCCCACCCGCCCGCCATCCGGTCCAAGCGCCGGATCGACCCCACCTACTACTGGATGGTGGTGCCGGTCCTCGCACTCTTCGCCTTCTTCATCACCCTGCCAGCGCTGGTTGGTGTGTTTTTCAGCCTCACCAACTACGCAGGCTACGGTGACTGGAAGTTCATCGGCCTGTCCAACTACGTCAACATCTTCAAGGACCCTGCAATCCTGCAGTCCTACATCTTCACGTTCGTCTTTGCCCTGACCACCACCGTGGTGGTCAATATCGTGGCCCTGGCGATCGCCCTTGGGCTGAATGCGAAAATCAAGTGGCGAACCGGCATCCGCACCGTGTTCTTCATCCCCATGGTGCTCTCAGCCCTGGTGGTGTCGTTTGTCTTCAACTACCTGTTCTCCAACACCCTGCCGGTGCTCGCTGAACGGTTCGGCTTAACGCCGCTTGCCACCAGCATCCTGGCCAACGAAAACCTCGCCTGGCTGGCCATTGTGCTGGTCACCGTGTGGCAGGCCGCGCCCGGAGCCACCATCATCTACCTCGCCGGGCTCCAGAGCGTGCCGGCGGAGGTCTACGAAGCCGCGGACCTGGATGGTGCCGGCAGCTTCCGCCAGTTCCTGAGCCTCACACTGCCCCTCATCCTCGGTTATCTCGTCATCAATGTGATCCTCGGGTTCAAGGGATTCCTGGGGACCTACGAGATCATCGTGGGCCTCACCGGCGGCGGACCTGGCATGGCGACGCAGTCAGTGGCCATGCGTATCTTCTCCGGCTTCACGGGTGGCGACTATTCCTACCAGATGGCCAATGCGGTCATCTACTTCCTGATCACTTTGCTGATCTCCGTCATCCAGCTGCGCCTCATCCAGCGCCGGGGGGTATCTCTCTAATGACCGCATCACTACTTCCACAGCGCAGCGCCCGCGTCCTCACAAAACGAGTCTCCAGCCGCGAAGGCTTCAAGATCAACTGGTGGCTCACCGCCCTGATGCTGGTGGCTTCGCTGACTGTCCTGCTGCCGCTGTACTTCACCGTGGCCATGGCGCTGAAGTCACCGGACCAGATCGGCACCGGTACAGGGCTTGCCTGGCCGAACCCGCTGAACTGGGAGAACTTCGCCGCTGCCTACGTGGCCACGAACTTCCCCCGGGCCTTTATGTCCACGGCATTCGTCACCGTCTTCAGCGTCCTGGGCTCGCTGGCCTGCAGTTCGCTGGTTGCCTACGCCATCGCGCGGAACTGGAACCACCGGTTCTTCCGCGGCTCCTTTGTGTACCTTCTGTCCGCCATGTTCATTCCGTTCCCGGTGATCATCCTGCCGCTGATCAAGCAGACGGCATTGCTCGGCCTGGACAACCCGGCCGGCGTCGTCTTCCTGCACGTGCTGGGCGGGATCTCGTTCAACGCGCTGCTGTACATCGCCTTCGTCCGGTCCATACCTGTGGAGCTGGAGGAATCGGCCCGGATGGACGGCGCAACCACGTGGCAGGTGTTCCGCAAGATCATCTTCCCGCTGCTGGCCCCCATGAACGCCACGGTGGGCATCTTCGCCTTCCTGGGCTCGTGGAACGACTTCCTGCTGCCGCAGATGATGATCGCCGACCCGGCCCTGCAGACCCTCCCCGTGGTCCAGATGCTGTTCCAGGGCGAATTCAATACGGACTACAGCCTCGCGTTCGCGTCCTACCTGATGGCCATGGCACCCACACTGGTGGTTTACATCCTGGCCCAACGTTGGGTACTGTCCGGAGTCATGCGCGGGGCCGTTAAATAGCCAGACCTATCCACCCAGCAAGAACAACCCAAACAAGAGAAAAGGATCATCCTTTGTCCACCACTGCCACGCTGGCAACCCTGTCCGATTCCGACCGTCTGGCCGATCCCAACTGGTGGCGCCAGGCCGCGGTCTACCAGATCTATCCGCGCAGCTTCGCCGATTCAAACGGTGACGGCATGGGTGACATCAAGGGCATCACGGCCAAGGTCCCGTACCTGAAGGCGCTGGGGATCGACGCCGTGTGGCTCAGCCCTTTCTATCCGTCGGCCCTGGCCGACGGCGGCTACGATGTGGACGACTACCGAGACGTGGACCCCAAGCTGGGCACGCTGGCTGACTTCGACGAGATGGCCAAGGCGCTGCACGCCGCCGGCATCAAGCTGATCGCCGACATCGTCCCCAACCACTCCTCGAACCGGCACGAATGGTTCAAGGAGGCGCTCGCCGCGCCGAAGGGTTCCGCCGCGCGTGAGCGCTACATCTTCCGTGACGGCAAAGGACCCAACGGCGAATTCCCGCCGTCGGACTGGGATTCCGTCTTCGGCGGCCCTGCGTGGGAGCGAATCACCGAGCCGGACGGAACACCGGGCCAGTGGTACATGCATATCTTTGCCAAGGAGCAGCCGGACCTGAACTGGTCCAGCCGGGAGGTCCGCGATGACTTCCTCAAGACCCTGCGCTTCTGGTCCGACCGCGGCGTCGACGGCTTCCGCGTGGATGTGGCCCATGCCCTCACCAAGGATCTCACCGAGCCGCTGCTCTCCAAGCTGGAGCTGACCGAGGCCAACTCGGGGACGGACGGGTTCGACGACGGTTCGCACCCCTTCTGGGACCGGGACGACGTCCACGACATCTACCTCGAATGGCGCGAAGTCTTCAACGAGTACAACCCGCCCCGCACCGCCGTCGCGGAAGCATGGGTGCACGCCACCCGCCGCGCCCGCTACGCCAGCCCTGAGGGCCTGGGCCAGGCGTTCAACTTCGACCTGCTGCAGGCCGACTTCGATGCCGAGGATTTCCGCGAAATCATCACCCGCAACCTCGCCGAAGCCGCCGCGACCGGCGCGTCCTCCACCTGGGTTTTCTCCAACCACGACGTCGTCCGGCATGCCACACGCTACGGCCTGCCCAAGGCGTCCAGGGGCAAGAAGCATGCGAAGGGTCAGGACGGCAAGGGCTGGCTGCTCGCCGGCGGCCCCAAGGAGGAACTGGACGTGGACCTTGGCGAGCGCCGTGCCCGCGCCGCCACCTTGCTGATGCTGGCCGTGCCCGGCTCGGCCTACCTTTACCAGGGCGAGGAACTGGGCCTGCAGGAAGTGGCGGAGATTCCGGACTCCGAGCGCCAGGACCCCGCGTTCTTCCGGAACAGGGGCGTTGAAGTGGGCCGTGACGGCTGCCGCGTGCCGCTGCCCTGGAAGGTTGAAGGGACCTCCTTCGGCTTTGGCGACGGTGGCGCGCACCTGCCGCAGCCGGACTGGTTCAGCAAGTATGCGGTGGAGGCGCAGGTCGGCACCGAAAACTCCACCCTGGAGCTTTACCGCACGGCCCTGAAGCTGCGCCGCGAACTGCAGGCCGGCGAGGAGCTGGAGTGGGTGGAGACCGGCAACCCGGAGGTCCTGCACTTCCGCCGCCCCGGTAGCTGGCAGTCCGTGACCAACTTCGGGGACACCGCCGTCGACCTGCCGGCAGGGACCGTCCTGGTGAGCAGCGCCCCGCTGGTGGACGGCAAACTCGGCGCCAACAGCACCGTCTGGCTGCACTGACATAACCCAAGATCAATCAGGTGGCGGGACCCGGCCGGGCCCCGCCACCTGTGCGTCTGCCCAGGCTCATGAAAGAGTGAAGCAATGACCCAACACACCGTTCCATCCCCCACGCAGGAACTCATCTACGGCTGCATGGGCCTGGGCGGCAGCTGGACCGACGAGCCGCATCAGGTGCAGCATGTGGACGAGGCCGCCGCCGCCGTCGAGGCCGCGCTGGACGCCGGCATCACGCTGTTCGATCACGCGGACATCTACCGCAGCGGCAAGTCCGAGTCGGTGTTCGGCGAGGTCCTCGCGGCAACGCCCGGCCTGCGTGACCAGATCCGGCTGCAGACCAAGTGCGGCATCCGGCTCCGCGAACGCGGGCTGGCCACACACTATGACCTCAGCCGGGAATCCATCTTGGAACGCGTGGACGGCAGCCTGAAGAGGCTGCAGACGGACTACGTGGACGTCCTCCTGCTGCACCGCCCGGATCCGCTGACGGACCTGGCGGAGGTGGCGGCCGCCGTCCGG
This sequence comes from Arthrobacter sp. 4R501, assembly GCF_002929755.1. Lineage (NCBI taxonomy): Bacteria > Bacillati > Actinomycetota > Actinomycetes > Micrococcales > Micrococcaceae > Arthrobacter > Arthrobacter sp. 4R501. Next base: position 187,911 of record NZ_PJIW01000008.1, read on the forward strand.
CAACTGCTGGCCGACGGCAAGGTTCGGGCGCTTGGGGTGTCCAACATGTCCGGCGCGCAGATCAAGGCGTTGCAGGAGCGGCTGGAGGTGCCCGTGGTGGCCAACCAGCTGGAGATGAGCCTGCTGAAGCGGGCCTGGCTGGAAAGCCAGGTCCTGGTGAACCATCCGGAGTCGCTGGACTACAGCTTCCCGCACGGGACCCTGGAGTACTGCTGCAGCAACGGCGTTACCGTGCAGGCTTACGGTGCGCTGGCGCAGGGGTTGTACACAGGGGCAGCTCCGGAAAACCCGACGGCGGCGGAGACTGCCGCGGCCGCGATGGTTGCGGAGCTTGCCAGTGAGTACGGCACCACGGGGGAGGCCGTCCTCCTGGGGTGGCTGATGAAGCATCCGGCCGGCATTGCGCCCGTCATCGGGACCGTGAATCCGGCGAGAATCGCCGCCTGCGCGGACGCCGCCCGCGTGGCGGAGGCCATGACCCGGGCCGACTGGTACGGACTGTGGATTGCGGCGCGGGGCAGCACCCTCCCCTGAGGCCGGTCAGAGGGTTGCCAGAAGCTCGGCCACGCCGTCAAGTCCACCCGGAACCAGGGAGTAATAGGCCCAGGTCCCGCGTTTTTCGCGGTGCAGCAGACCGGCGTCCACCAGGATTTTCAGGTGGTGGGAGACCGTGGGCTGGCCCAGGTCCAGGGGGTCGGTCAGATCGCAGACGCAGGATTCGCCGGAGGATTCGGCCTTAACGATGGACAGCAGCCGTAGCCGGTTCGGATCGGCCAACGCCTTGAAGACCAGGGCTTTCTGCTTGGCCTCTTCTGCGCCAAGGGCAGGCTGTCCTGCCGGGGTGCAGCAAGCTTCGTCCGTGATCGGATCGAGAACGGGCAGCGTTTTCATGTACCCATTATGCCCGAATATTGACCGCCATCAATGTATTAATCCCGCCGCTCGACCCGGAAGTGGCTACGCTCTGGAGGCTTGCCCGCCGTCGGACCGGTCGACGAAGTCTTAGGAGCTGGTCTCTTCCGATGCGTGCGGAAGAACGACGTCGTCTGCGTTGCGGGCCGCAGACGGGAACAGGATGAGCAGAAGCCCCAGGCCTACGGCCGCCCCGAGCAGTTGCGCCACGACGAACCCGGGAACTGAAGCGGGTGCGATGCCGGCGAAGGTGTCACTGAAGATGCGGCCGACAGTCACGGCGGGGTTGGCGAAGGACGTTGAGGACGTAAACCAGTAGGCGGCGCCGATGTAGGCACCCACGGCCGGAGCTGCGAGGGTGCCCCGGTTTGTGGCTGCCAGGGCGAAGATCAACAGGACGAGCCCTGCCGTTGCGACGACTTCGCCCAGCAGGTACCCGGTGGTGGCGCGGTCCTTCACCGAGATGGAAGTGCCCACCTCAAACATGGCGTTGGCCACCACGCTGCCGCTGATTGCACCGACGGTTTGGGCAACTACATATGTGCCCAGGTCCGGAAGTGTTAATCCGGTTCCGCTGCGCCGGCCGAGGACCCAGTCCACGAGCGAGACGACGGGGTTGAAGTGTGCGCCGCTGACGGGTCCGAAGACGAGGATCAGCACCGTCAGACCCAGAACCGTGGCCGTGCTGTTCTGCAGCAGCTGCAGGCCGATGTCGCTGGGGGAGAGCTGCTGTGCCATGATCCCCGAGCCAACGACGATCATGACGAGCAAACTGGAACCGAGTAGTTCGGCGAAGGCGCGGCGCCACAACGGCGGTTGTTGAGAAGTCATACCAACAGCTTGACTCAAGATATTTACTCAGTCAAAATTGAATCAATGAACATTGACTCAGTTGAAGTTTTCCGCGCGCGGGTCGCCAAGCATGCGGCCCTGGCGGATCCCGCGCGGCTGCGCATCGTGGACCTGCTGACCTTGGGGGATCTTTCCCCCACGGAGCTGCAGGCCGAGCTCGGGATGCCGTCGAACCTGCTGTCGCACCACCTGCGCACACTCGAAGCCGCGGGCCTGGCGACGCGCCACCGTTCGGAGGCGGACAAGCGCCGCAGCTACATCCGGCTGGCCGCAGGGGCGTTGGGGGGACTGGCCCCCGGCCGCGAACACGGCGCCCGCCGTGTCCTCTTCGTCTGTACGCGCAACAGCGCCAGGTCCCAGCTGGCCGTCGCACTCTGGAATCAGGTCAGTGACATCCCCTCGGCCTCGGCGGGCACCCACCCCGCGGACCGCATCGCCCTGGGTGCCATTGATGTCGCGAGTCGCCACGGTGTTGCTCTCGCGGACCATCCCCCGCGCCGGCTCGATGAAGTGGCGCACGATGATGACTTCGTCGTGACCGTGTGCGACAACGCACACGAGGAAATCCTCAACCTGGGAGGGATCCATTGGTCTGTTCCGGATCCGCTGCGCCTAAACACGGAGGATGCTTTCGAGGGCGCCTTCACTGACATCTTCCACCGCGTTACCGGCCTCGCGCCCCGACTGCACGCCGCCTGATAGTCCACCCCCGTAAATATTGACAACCATCAATATATTGTCCGATACTGCATACATCGACGCATGTCAATGTCTAGTCGGTGTGGTTGGTGCGGACACGACGACCTCATCAAAACTGATCCACACGCAACTGATTCCAGGAGAAACACGTGAGCACCGAAACCGCCAAGAAGCCTTCTGTACTTTTTGTCTGCGTCCACAATGCCGGCCGTTCCCAAATGGCCGCTGCCTTCCTCACCACGCTTTCCAAGGGCGGAATCGAGGTGCGTTCCGCCGGTTCCCAGCCTGCGGATAAGGTCAACCCGGCCGCCGTCGAGGCCATGGCCGAACTGGGCATCGACATGTCTGCAGAGATCCCCAAAGTCCTCACCACCGAGGCCGTGAAGGAGTCCGACGTCGTGATCACCATGGGCTGCGGCGACGAATGCCCGTACTTCCCCGGCAAGCGCTACGAGGACTGGGTCCTGGAGGATCCGGCCGGGCAGGGCGTGGAGTCAGTCCGCCCCATCCGTGACGAGATCAAGACCCGCATCGAAGGACTCATCGAGTCCCTGATCCCGGCCGCCAAGTAACCACCCCACGCCGCGGTTAGGGAGGGGAGGTGAGCTGGATGGACACCGATTGCTGCACCGATACGGGCTGCTGCGACGAGGACGATCTGGACTGCTGCTGAACAGCGCCGCCCCGGCCTGCCGGTCCCACAAGGCTCCGGCAGGCACCCCGATCGAACCGCACACCAACGGATGAAACAGAGGACCGCATGGATCCAGTAAAGAACTTTCCCGTCGCAGTCATCGGCGCCGGCCCCGTCGGTCTTGCCACCGCAGCCCACCTGCTCGAACGCGGCCTCGAGCCGCTGATCTTCGAGGCAGGCCCGACGGCGGGATCCGCCATCGAACAGTGGCGCCACATCCGGCTGTTCTCACCCTGGCGGTTCAACCTCGACGCCGCGGCCGTGCGTTTGCTGGAGGACGCCGGCTGGGAAACCCCTCGCCTGACGGCACTGCCTTACGGCGGCGAACTGATCGATAATTACCTCGCCCCGCTGGCCGCAACCCCGGAGATCTCCTCCCGGCTCCAGACCAGCGCACGCGTCATTGCCGTTACACGCCAGGGCATGGACAAAACCCACGTCCGGGACCGTGACACCACCCCATTCACCGTCCGGGTCGAACACGACGGCGGTGAAATCCGTGACCACACCGTGGCCGCCGTCATCGACGCGTCCGGCACCTGGTCCACCCGCAACCCGCTTGGAACCTCCGGCCTGCCCGCCATCGGCGAAGACACGGCCGCCGCCCGGATCTCCTCGCCCCTGCCGGACGTCACAGAACGGGACCGCACCTCCTTCGCGGGCCGCCGCGTCCTGGTCGTGGGCGCCGGGCACTCGGCCGCGAACACACTGATCAATCTGGCAGACCTCGCCAAGGAAGAACCCGGAACCACCATCCTGTGGGCCGTGCGCGCTGGATCAGCCGAAAAGGTCTACGGCGGCGGCGACGCCGACGGCCTGCCGACCCGCGGCCAACTCGGCGCCCGGCTCCGGCGGCTCGTTGGGGCCGGAACCATCGAACTGAACACCGGCTTCGGGATCGCTTCCCTCAAAACACTGGATTCCGGGGTCAGCGTTGAAGCCGTCGACGGACGCACTCTCGAAGCGGACATCATCGTCCCCTGCACGGGCTTCCGGCCGGACCTGGTCATCCTGCACGAACTCCGGCTCATCCTTGACCCCGCCGTCGAGGCGCCGGTCCAGCTGGGTCCGCTGATCGACCCCGAATTCCACTCCTGCGGCACGGTCCAGCCGCACGGCGCCAAGCTTCTCACTCATCCGGAGAAGAACTTCTACATCGTCGGCATGAAGTCCTATGGCCGTGCCCCGACTTTCCTGCTGGCTACCGGCTATGAGCAGGTCAGGTCCGTCGCCGCGGCCCTCGCCGGCGACCAGGCCGGGGCGGACACTGTCCACCTTGAACTGCCCGAAACCGGGGTTTGCTCCACCGACGCCGGCACCAGCTGCGACGTCCCCGCGGCCTCAACAGCAGACACTGACGGATCGGCGGAGAGCGGCTGTTGCGCCGCCCCGGAACCGGTCCTCGTTGGATTCCCCACCGGGCTGGCTCACGGCCGCTCTGGGGAACACTGACCACAACCAACCACGACGCACCGTTCCGGACGCACGCCAAGGGAGTACTGCCATGACCGAACAGCAGAAAACGACGCTGGGATTGCAGGACAACACTGAAATCCTGCACCGGATCAGCGAACGCCTCGCCGAGCGTTTCACCGGGGTGTTCGCCGTCGAGACGGTCGAACGCTATGTCTTCGAGTCGTACACAGCCTTGGCCCGGACAGCGAAGATCAGCGCCTACCTGCCTGCCACCACGGAACACTTCGCCAACGACCGGCTGGCCGCCCTAGCCAAATCCAAAGGGTCGGTGGTCTCCGAGGTCCCGGAGGTCCTGTTCGTTTGCGTGCAGAACGCCGGCAGGTCACAGATGGCTGCCGCGCTGCTCACTGTTGAAGCCAAGGGCAGGATCCGCGTCCGGTCGGCAGGCTCCATGCCGGCGGCTGAGCTGGATCCGACCGTAGTGACTGTCATGTCCGAAATGGGCCTGGACCTGGGCAAGGACTATCCGAAGCCACTCACGGACGACGTCGTGCGGGCATCCGACGTCGTCATCACCATGGGCTGCGGGGACTCCTGCCCCATCTACCCCGGGAAACGCTATGAAGACTGGGACCTCACCGACCCCGCCGGACATTCCCTGGAGACCGTCCGGGAAATCCGCGACGAAATCCACGCGCGCATCAAAACCCTCGTCGGCTCACTCCTGGCCGCAGAACAGAAAGAAGGCACCCACTCATGACCGAAAGCACCAAGACTCCCCGCATCCTGTTCGTCTGCAGCAAGAACGGCGGGAAGTCCCAACTGGCGGCCGGTCTCATGCGGGACCTCGCCGGCGACGATGTCACCGTTTATTCGGCAGGCACCAAGCCGGGCAGCTGCCTGAACAATGAGGCCGTGGAATCCCTGAACGAACTCGGCATCGACATCACGGGGGAGCACCCCAAGGCCGTCACTGACGAGGTGCTTGACGCCGTCGACGTCGTTATCGTCCTGGGCACCGAAGCCAAACTCGAAGCCCGCGAAGGCATCCGCTTCGAAACCTGGGAAACCGACGAACCTTCCACCCGGGGCATCGAAGGCACGGAGCGCATGCGCCTCGTCCGCGACGACATCAACGCCCGCGTCCGCAAGCTCCATGCGGAACTCACAGGCAACTGAGCTGGCCCAACGCCGTGGGTGAGGCTGAAACCCCGGTGGTTGAGCTTGTCGAAACCTGGGTCTCGACGGGCTCGACCACCGGCGCCGGCCGGTCGTATCTGTATTGTTCGGCACGTCCGGCGCCATGGCTTAGCGCTGGCGGTGCCCGGGCAGATACGGTAGTAGCATGACGTCACCGACCGCCACCGAGACATTACGCGCCAAGCGCAACATCCCAGCAGAAATCGCCCGTTCGTGGCTTCTGGTCAACGCTATGAAAACCGACCTGTTTGACCAGTCGGCTGTTTCGCGCGCTGACTCGATCATCCTGGACATCGAGGACGCCGTGGACCCGTCGCAAAAGGACGAGGCGCGCGGACACGTGATTGAGTGGCTCAGCGGCGGCGGCCAGGCCTGGGTCCGCATCAACGATGCCACCAGCCCGTTCTGGGCCGATGACCTAGCAGGGCTGCGCGGTACGCCCGGGCTGCTCGGCGTGATGCTCGCCAAGACCGAATCAGCTGACCAGGTGACCGAAAGTTTCCACCGGATGGACGGCAAGACGCCCGTCATCCCGCTCGTGGAATCCGCTCTGGGTATCGAAGAAGCCAACAACATCGCCAAGGCCCAGGGTGCTTTCCGCCTGGCGTTCGGCTCCGGCGACTTCCGCCGCGACACCGGCATGGCGGCCACCCCGGAGGCCATGGCCTACCCGCGCGCCAAGCTGGTGGTCGCCAGCCGCGTCGGCAACCTGCCCGGCCCCATCGACGGCCCCACCGTGGGCACCAACCACCCCATCCTGCGCGAGCAGACCGGCATCACCGTGATGATGGGCATGACCGGCAAGCTGTGCCTGGCCATCGACCAGACAAACGTCATCAACGAGGTCATCAGCCCCACCCCGTCGGACGTCGCCTGGGCCACGGACTTTATGTCCGACTTCGAGGCCAACGGCCGCGTCATCCGCGACGGCTCGGACCTTCCCCGCCTGGGCCGGGCCGAAAAGATCATGAAGCTCGCGGTAGCGTTCGGCGTGCAGCCGGCGCTGTAGCGCCACCCGTTTTACCCAAGCACTGGAGACCCCGTGACCGATACCCGCTATCTGGTTCACGGGGTCTTTTGGGATGGCGCCCCGGCGCAGACGGTAAGGCACGACGGCGGCAGCCCGGCTCTGCGCCTCCAGTCACCGTCCGGGGATCTCCAGGAAGTCAGCCTCGGGGCGGGCGCCAGGCTCGGTTTTGCGGTGTCCGATCATGGCAGGTTCTGCCTGGGGCATTACAAGGTCCACTCAGCCACCAGTCGCGACCACATCCTGTGCCCGGCCAGCGCCCCCGCCGTGAAGGGCAAGCAGTGCGAACGCTGCTTTGTGCTGGACGATTCCCACCTTATCCACGATTTCCACCGGGGCGGCCGCGTTCCGGACGGGCTGCGCACGTACCTCCTGCAGGATCACTGGCTCTACGTGGCCACGTTCGCCGGCGGCGCCAGCAAGGTGGGCACAGCGTCCCACCTGAGGAAATGGAACCGGCTCGCGGAACAGGGCGCGGTGGTGGCGCGGTACGTTGCCAGGGCGGAGGACGGCCGGGTGGTACGGCTCCTTGAGGACATGGTGACCCGCGAGGTAGGCCTCGCCCAGCAGGTCCGCTCCGCCGCCAAAGCCGAGGCTCTGGCGGGGCCATTGCCCGCGGCCGCCCTGGACGGCATCAATGAGCGGCATGCGGCCGCGGTCCGCACGCTGCTGAGCCGGGCCGCCGTCGACGGTTTCAGCGCAGAAGGTTTCAGCATCGTGGACGAATTGTGGGTGCGGCCGGCGCAGGCGGCAGGGCTTTGCGCCCCCACAGCGCGCCACGCCTACCCCCATCCGTTGGAGCAGGGACGGCACGGCTTTGAGGTCACCGCGCTGAGCGGGAGCAACGCCCTCGCCAGCCTGGCCGGAACGGACGCGGCCTTTGTGGTGAACCTTGGCCGGATGGCTGCCCGGACCATCGTCCTGGGGGACTTCGCCTCGGAGGTGCCGGCCGTGCAGGAATCGCTGTTCTGAACGTGCTCGGTAGACTGTCACGGTGCTCAAAGAATTCTGGGAGTCAGCGCCCACCTCGTACAAAGTCCTGGTCTTCGGCGCCATGGGCCTCATCGCCGTCGGCATCATCCTGAACCTGATCGGCAACACCTCCGGAAACCAGGGCCTGGCCACCGCGTCGCTGCCGGTCATCGGCCTGGGCCTGGTCCTGCACATCGCCGGGATTGTGGTGCGTGGCCAGACCATCCGGAGGAACCTCCGCAAGTAGCCGGAATTCATGGTGTCCCGGGGCAGAGCGATAGGCTTGAGGCCATGACTATCAATCCGGACCTGCAGGGCCGCAGCTACCCTGCCGCAGAGGTTTACGACGTCGGCCGCGAGAAGATCCGCGAGTTCGCCCGCGCGGTCAAGGCCACGCACCCAGCCCACTTCGACGTCGAGGCCGCCAAGGCCCTGGGACACAAGGATTTGGTGGCACCACCCACCTTCGCCATCATCATCGCCCAACGCGCCGATGCCCAGCTGATCGAGGATCCGGACGCCGGCATCGACTTCTCCCGCGTGGTCCACGCCGATCAGCGCTTCATCCACCACCGCCCCATTTTTGCCGGCGACCGCCTGGTTGCCGAACTGCACGTTGACGGTGTCCGTGCCATGGGCGGCGGGGCCATGATCACCACCCGCCAGGAAATTTTTGCCCTGACCGACGGCGGCAATGGGTCGCGCGAGACAGTCGCCACCACCACATCATCCATCCTCGTCCGCGGAGAGGGACAGTAACCATGAGCCCCAGCTTCCACGAACTCAGCGCCGGGCAGGACATCGGCAGCCGCACCATCGAGGTCACCCGCACCGACCTGGTCAAGTATGCCGGCGCCTCCGGCGACTTCAACCCCATCCACTGGAACGAAGCCTTCGCCACCGGCGTGGAACTGCCCGGCGTCATTGCCCACGGCATGTTCACCATGGGTGCCGCCGTTCAGCTGGTGACCGACTGGGCAGGCGACCCCGCCGCCGTCGTCGACTTCCAGACCCGCTTCACCAAGCCGGTCCTGGTTACGGACACCACCGGAACCATGGACGCCGGGGCCACCATCGAGGTCAGCGGCGCCATTGGAAAGCTCGACGCCGATGCGGGCACCGCCCGCATTGACCTCACCGTGGTCGCTGCCGGCCAGAAAGTGCTGATGAAGGCCCAGGCCGTCGTCAGGCTGTCATGATCCTTTGACCGTCAACAAAACTGCCGCTGCCGAGGTCACTGTCTGGCGCAATGCCGTGGTGGTTGCCTACGCCGGCAGCGGGCTGGCCTTCGCGTCCTGGGTTTCCCGGCTTCCGGCAATCCGCGACGGGCTGGACCTGACCCCCGGCACGGTCGGTTTGCTGTTGCTATGCATGACCTTGGGATCGTTCGTCTCGGTGTCCGCATCGGGGCTGATCGTGCTCCGCCTGGGCTCCAAACGGACCATCCGCACCGGCGCCATCATGGTGGCCTGCGGTATGGCCATCACCGGATTCGGAACGTCGGTCCTGGCCACACCGGTAGCGGTGGCCGTGGGACTTGCCGTCATCGGGCTGGGCTCCGCCAGCTGGAGTACGGCCTCCAACGTCGAGGGCGCCTCGGTGGAACGCGCGGTGGGCCGGCACATCATGCCCAGGCTCCACGGCGCATTCAGCCTCGGCACCGTGGCAGGTGCAGGCCTTGGGGCGTGGGCCGCAGCCGCTTCCGTCCCGGTGTTTTGGCACCTGGCGGCGGCCGGCGTCGTGGTTGCCGTCTCGGTGACGACGGCGGCAGCCTGGTTCCGTGCGGATGTCACCCCGGTCGCGGGGGAACGGAAGTATGTCCCGGACAACTTCGAGGACCCGTTCACGGGCCCGATCCCCATTGTCACCGCCGGGGCGTCGGCTGACGCTTCCGGCGCCCCGCTGGACAACAAGCGGAAGATCGCGGAGGCCTGGCGCGACCGGCGCACCCTGCTTCTCGGAGTCATGGTCCTGGGGCTTGCCTTGGCCGAAGGTGCAGCAGGGGACTGGGTGGCACTGGCCCTCGCCGACGGGCACGGCCAGACCGACGCCGCCGGAGCCGCCGGCTACGGGCTCTTCGTGACCTTCATGACCATTGGACGGTTCGCCGGCACTGTGGTCCTGGACCGTTTCGGCCGCGTTCCCGTGATGCGCTGGTGCGCCGCGCTGGCAGTGTTCGGACTCGGACTGTTTGTGTTTGCCCCCGTTCCCTGGCTCGCCTTTGTGGCCCTGGCCATCTGGGGACTCGGCGCCTCGCTGGGGTTCCCGGTGGGCATGTCCGCCGCCGCGGATGATCCCGCCAAGGCTGCGGCCCGCGTCTCGGTGGTCTCCACCATCGGCTACGGCGCTTTCCTGTGCGGGCCGCCGCTGCTGGGCCTGCTGGCTGAACACGTGGGCATCCTGCACTCGCTGCTGGCCGTGATGGTCATGCTAGTGGCCACCTTCCTGCTCTCACCGGTGGCCCGGAAGATTCCCTAGCTCAGTTTGATGGCGTTTGATTCGGTTTGGTCTTGTTACGCTGGTTTAGTGACCCAGACAATGCTTTCTGCCCTGACCACGGCCGCCGTCGGGGGCCCCGCCGACAAGTACATTGAGGCCGGCACCGAGGCGGAGATCATCGACGCCGTCCGCACAGCTGACGCCGTGGGGGAGCAGGTCCTCATCATCGGCGGCGGCTCCAACCTCCTGATTTCCGACGACGGGTTCCCCGGCACCGTGATCAGGATCGCCTCGGAAGGGTTCACCGTCAACGCCGAGGACTCCTGCGGCGGCGTGGCGGTAGTGGTCCAGGCTGGCCACAACTGGGATGCTCTCGTGGAACACGCCGTGCTGCATGCGTGGTCCGGCATCGAAGCACTCTCAGGCATCCCGGGGGCCACGGGCGCCACGCCCGTGCAGAACGTCGGGGCCTACGGCTCTGACGTCTCCCAGACCATCGCGGCTGTCCGCACCTGGGACCGGACCCGGAACGCGGTCCAGACGTTCACCAACTCCGAGCTGAAGTTCGGCTACCGCGATTCCATCCTGAAACAGACCACCGTCGAGGGCTCACCCCGCTACATCGTGCTGACCGTGGAATTCCAGCTGCCGCTAGGCCGGATGAGCGCGCCCATCCGCTACGCCGAACTGGCCCGCTCCCTGGGCGTCGAGGCAGGCAAGCGTGCGTACTCCAACGATGTCCGCCGGGAGGTCCTTCGGTTGCGTGCCTCCAAGGGCATGGTGCTGGACCCGGCCGACCGGGACACCTATTCCACCGGCTCCTTCTTCACCAACCCGATAGTCCCCGTGGACGTGGCGGCAACGCTGCCGGAGTCCGCACCGAAGTACCCCGCCGGGGCGGACGGGCTGGTGAAGCTGTCCGCCGCGTGGCTGATCGACCAGGCAGGGTTCGGCAAGGGCTACGGCCTGGAGGGGGCCAGCGCCTCCGGCGGGCGGGCGTCACTGTCCACAAAACACACGCTGGCCATCACCAACCGCGGCTCCGCCAGCGCCAAGGACATGCTGGCCATCGCGCGCGAGGTGCGCGCCGGCGTCGTCGAACGCTTTGGCATTGAACTGCACCCGGAACCGCTGCTCATCGGCCTGACGCTCTAGACGATCAGCCCGTTGAAGGCATCAGCCTGCTTGCGTGACCGGCGCCAGGCGCCCGTCATCGGCGCCGGTCAGCCGGACGTTCGTGGCCATGCCCAGCAGGGCGGCGGCCCAACCGGTCAGCGCCAAATATGGCCCCATAAACAGCCAGACCATAAGGCCCGGAGCCGCCGGGTGGGTCGCGGCGGCAAGAATGCAAACCACCAAACCGATCACGGCGGTGGCCTGGGCGAGGATCCAGAGCAGCCGGCCGCTGACGGGATAGAGCTTCCAGTCACGGACAATGCGGACCTTGCCACGGCCCACCCGGATACCGGGAAAAAGCACGGCGTACCCTCCGCCGAGCGACAGGAACAGGGAAGGCAAGAGGAGTTCCAGTGGTGCCTCGCCGCCGCCTCCCGGGAATTCCAGGGGCTGGAAACCAATGGCCGGGGCCAGTCCGATGGCCACGCCGGCCAGGACCGATACGGTCCCTGCCACCAGCCATGCCTGTGTTCCGCGCGCGAACAATTGCCACAAACTCCCCAAAGTCATGCTTACACCCTATCGGGCCAGGTCCTACGATGAGGACATGGCAGTGAACCGCGTAAGCCCCAAGGTGCTGGGCAGGTTACGCCTTGCCTCTCAAGGACTGCTCGGTCCCGGACTCGGCTCCGTAGAGGCCGCGGTCCGCTGGATGACGGCCACGCAGGCTCAGGACCTGCAGGCAGCGCTCTGGGCCATCGGCGTCCGCGTTCCGGGCGCAGGGTTGACTGACGTGCGCGACGCGCTGGACAGCGGAAGGGTGGTCCGGTCCTGGCCGATGCGCGGCACCCTGCACCTGGTGGCTCCGGAGGATCTGCGCTGGATGCTGGACCTCACCACCGAGCGTCTTAGCCGCATCATTGCCGGCCGGCATCGGGAACTGGACATCACCTGGGCGGACATCGAGAAGTGCCGCGACGTTGCCTTGGAGCGGATTGCGGCCGGCGGTCCCGTGAGCCGGACCGAACTCTTCGAGGTGTTTGAGGCAGCCGGGCAGCCCACCACCGGCCAGCGGGGGATCCACCTCTTGGGGACGCTGTGCCGGCACGCCTGGCTGGTTCAAGGCCCATTGGCCGGGAACCAGCAGCTGCTGGTGGCGTTCGATGACTGGATTCCGGTGTCGCGCGGGCTTGAGCGGCAGGAAGCGATCGCCGAGTTCATGTTGCGCTACTTCCGCAGCCACGGCCCTGCCACCGTCCGCGACTTCGCCTGGTGGACGCAGATTCCCCTGACCGACGTGCGGGCGGCCTTTGAGCTGGTCAGCGGGCAGCTCGTGGAGCTGGAATTCGGGGGCGTTCACTATTGGATGTCACCGGAGACTGCATCAATGCTCGACGACGGCGTGCCCGGGCAGCGGTCCGTCCTGCTCTTGCCGGGCTTCGACGAGTTTGTGCTGGGCTACATGGACCGGAGCCTTGTGCTGGCCCCTGAGCACGCCAACAAGATCGTCCCGGGCGGCAACGGAGTGTTCAAGAAGACCGTCGTGGCAGGGGGCGACGTAATCGGCACGTGGGCGAGGGCCGGCACCAGCCGCAGCGCCGCCGTCGTGCCTGAACTGTTTGACGACGCCAAGCCACTTGGACCCGCTGCGCAGGCCGTGTTCAGCAAGGCCGCCGTACAGTACCTAGAGTTCCTGGACAGCTAAGCCGGGTCCAACGCGCGCGCATCAACCCCCGGCCCAGCCCGAACCTGCATATGAGCGGCCCTGATCCGTCGACACTTTTGCACGAGCGGCCGTGCCCCGCACGAGCGGTGCGGGGCAGCACCGTTCCTGCGGGGCAGGGCAGCGAATGATGCCGGAAGAAGCGGAGGCGGGCGCGTCGCCCGGGGTTGTCCACATAACGTTGCCGCGATCTACCCAGGCCAGCACTGGTCCGGGAACCTTGGACCATGAATGGCGACAGAATCCGGGTGCTCCTGGATGTGCGCTGGCCAGCCTTCCCCGTTGCCTCCACGCGACAGTTGGACGCGGCCGGGCTGGACGAACGGGTCCTGACGGCGGCGGTCCGCAGCGGAATTCTCCTGCGGCTTCGACGCGGAGCCTACGTTCGGAGCGCTGACTGGAAGGGAGCCGAGCCGTGGACCAAGGACGCCCTGCGGATCCAGGCGCACTTCCTGTCCACCGGCGGGGCCTGCCGCTACAGTCATATCAGTGCGGCCAGGCTGCACGAATGTCACGTCTGGGATGCCGGGCCCATGATCCACGTGGCCACGGACTATGCCAACTCGACGAAAAGTGCCGGCATGGACGTCCGCACGCACCGGATGAACCTGGAACCTGCGGATGTTACAACGCTGTGGAGCGTGGATGGCAAGGAGATTCTGACTACCGGCATTGAACGGACCGTCTTGGACTGCGCCCGTATCCTGCCACTGGAGCAGGCAGCCGTGATCGGCGACCACGCGCTGCGCAAGGGAGCCGGGATCGACAGTATGCGGCAACTGCTGGACGTGGGACCGGTCAAACGCGGGAACCGGCGGGCGCTGGATCTGCTCGCGGCCCTGGATGGGCGGTCGGAATCGGTGGGGGAGACGCGCACCAGGCTGCTGCTGCGATCATTCGGTCTGAACATGTTCATTCCGCAGTTCGAGATTCAGACGCCAAGTGGTCAATTCAGGGCAGACTTCGCGGATCCGATAACCCGCATAGTGATCGAGTTTGATGGCAGCGGCAAATACACCGACTACAGGCCCACGGAGGAGGTGCTGCTCGCAGAGCGTCGCCGGGAGAACGCACTGATCGAAGAAGGCTGGCTGGTCCTTCGACTTGAGTGGAAGCACTTGGCGTATCCCGCAGAAGTGCGGCGCCGGCTGTTGGCCATGATGGACCGGTCCAGGATCTTGCGTGCGTCAGGCTTGGCGTGCTGAACGCAAGGACGCGTGCTGAACGCAAAGACGGCTCTGCCCCGCACGAGCGGTGCGGGGCAGCACCGTTCCTGCGGGGCAGGGCCGTTCGAGTGGCAGGGAGCCGCGCGGAACCTTACAGGTTCCCGGTGGCGATGTTGAGCATGCGGCGCAGCGGCTCGGCGGCGCCCCAGAGCAGCTGGTCGCCCACGGTGAAGGCGCTGATGTACTCAGGGCCCATTTCCATCTTGCGGATGCGGCCCACGGGGATGTCCAGCGTGCCGGACGCGGCCACGGGGGTCAGGCCCGCCATGGAGTCTTCCTTGGTGTTCGGGATGACCTTGGCCCACTCGTTGTCCTCGGCGAGGAGCTTCTCGATCTCGGCCACGGAGAGGTCCTCGCGGAGCTTGAGCGTCAGCGCCTGGGAGTGGGAGCGCATGGCGCCGATCCGGATGCACAGGCCGTCCATGATGATCCGGTTTTCGTCCGAGGTGCCCAGGATCTTGTTGGTTTCAACCCCGGCCTTCCACTCTTCCTTGGACTGTCCGTTGCCCAGGTCCACGTCGATCCACGGGATGAGGGAGCCGGCCAGGGGCACGCCGAACTGGGTGGCGTCGATGTCGGAGCGCTGGTGGGCCAGGACCTTGCGGTCAATTTCCAGGATGGCCGACGCCGGGTCGTCCAGTTCCGAGCTGACCTCGGCATTCAGCGTGCCGAACTGGCTGAGCAGTTCGCGCATGTGCCGGGCGCCGCCGCCGGAGGCAGCCTGGTAGGTCATGGACGTGCCCCATTCGACGAGGCCGTTCTTGAACAGCCCGCCGAGGCCCATGAGCATGCAGGAAACGGTGCAGTTCCCGCCGATGAAGTCCTTGGTCCCGTTGACCAGGTCCTTGTCGATGACGTCGCGGTTGATCGGGTCCAGCACGATGATCGAGTCGTCGTTCATGCGCAGCGTGGAGGCGGCGTCGATCCAGAGGCCGTCCCAGCCGCGGCCGCGCAGCTCGGTGTGCACGCGCTTGGTGTAGTCCCCGCCCTGGGCCGTGACAATAATGGGCAGCTTAGCCAGCGTGTCGACGTCGAACGCGTCCTCAAGCTTGCCGGCGGCGCCAGCGGCAGCACCGGCAATCGACGGCGCGGCACCTCCCGCGTTTGACGTGGAGAAGAACACCGGGTTGATGTTGGCGAAGTCGCCCTCGTCCTGCATGCGCTGCATCAGGACGGAGCCGACCATGCCGCGCCATCCGACCAGGCCGACGGAGGGGGTAGCTGCTGTAGTCATTCGTCCAGTTTAGACGCCGGATCGAGCAGGTCGCAGTCGGTTACGTCACTCGCGCGGGGATGCGTACGAGCGGCGTGCGGGGGAAACGGGCGTCAGCTGCGGTTGGTTTCCTCCAGCACCGCGGCTTTGCGGAGTCGCAACGCGTAGAAGGCGCCGAAGGCAAACACCTGCGTCACCACCACCAGCACGATGGCCCCCGCGATCTTGTTGCCGCCCAGGATCATGGTCAGGCCAACGATCGCAGACAGCAGCGCGAGCAGCGGCAGCAGCATGTAGCCCAGTACAAACAGTGTTTCCGGTTTCTTCAACATCTCAGCCCTGCGTCCTAATCCATTTGGTAAACCTGTAGCGCGTTCCGTTGGCTGCCGTCAACCATCCGTCCGGCGGGACGGACGCGGCCGCCTCCCAGGTCTCATCGAGCTCGGGGGCGAACGTGTCGCCGTCAGCCTCCACATCGATGGTGGTGACCACCGCGACGTTGGCGAGTTCGGTGGACTGGCGGAAGACTTCCCCGCCGCCCAGGATCCACACGGTCCCGCCGCCGTCGACGAACTGCGACTCAAGGAGGGCATCATCCAAGGAGGGGACCACGACGGCGCCCACCGCCTCGGGCGATTCGCCCCAGTTTTTCTGCCGGGTAATCACAATGTTCGTCCGGCCGGGCAGGGGACGGTACTTGTCCGCGAAGGACAGCCACGTCTTGCGGCCCATGATCACGGGGTGCCCCATGGTGAGCCGGTTGAAGTGCTTCAGATCCTCAGGGAGGTGCCAGGGCATATCGCCGTCCTTGCCGATCACACCGCCGGACGTCTGCGCCCAGACAAGGCCTACGCCGGTCACGGAACCGGCGAGTTCCTGCGTGAAGTCCTGGGGGTCTGCTGCGTTCTCGGTACTCATACCGCAATCGGGGCCTTGATCGTGGGGTGGTGCTGGTAGCCAACCACTTCGAAGTCCTCGAGCGTGTAGTCGAAGATCGACGCCGGCTTCCGGGTGATCCTCAGCTGCGGGTATTCATACGGTTCCCGGTCCAGCTGCTTCAGGACCTGGTCCATGTGGTTCTCGTAGATGTGGACGTCGCCGCCTGTCCAGACAAACTCGCCAGGCTCCAGCCCCACCTGCTGCGCAATCATGCACGTCAGCAGGGCGTAGGAGGCGATGTTGAAGGGCACGCCCAGGAACATGTCCGCCGAGCGCTGGTACAGCTGGCAGGACAGTTTGCCGTCGGCCACATAGAACTGGAAGAACGCGTGGCACGGGGGCAGCGCCATATCCTTGAGCTCGGAGACGTTCCAGGCAGACACGATGTGCCGGCGCGAGTCCGGGTTGGTTTTGAGGTTCTCCACCAGCTCGGCGATCTGGTCAACATGGCCGCCGTCAGGGGTGGGCCAGCTGCGCCACTGGACGCCGTAGACGGGACCCAGTTCGCCTTCCGAGTCGGCCCACTCGTTCCAGATGCTCACGCCCTGGTCCTGCATCCATTTAACGTTCGATTCACCGCGCAGGAACCACAGCAGCTCCACCGCCACGGACTTGAAATGCACGCGTTTGGTGGTGATCAGCGGGAAGCTCCGGCCAAGGTCAAAGCGCAGTTGACGGCCGAAAACGCTGGTGGTTCCGGTGCCCGTCCGGTCGGATTTGTGCGTGCCATGGGCCAGGACATCGCGCAGGAGGTCTTCATAAGGCGTCGGGATGCTCACGGCTAAAGTCTACCGGGCCAAGATCTGCCGACCCCGCAAGGGTCCCGCGGCCGGCCTCAGCGTTGGCCGCCGGCCGCGCATCGGATCAGCCCTTCCTCAGCTTGCCGCGGACCAGATCGAGCAGCAGTTCATCGGTGAGCCGGGCGTCGCGGCCGGCATTGACCAAGAAAACCTAGTCGTCGAAGGGCTTGAACTGCTCCACTGCCACGATGCGGCGCCTGTTGTCGATGGCCACGTGGCACACCACCAGTTCCCCGGGCGACAGGTACGGGTCGGCGGCCGGAAGGAGCGCGCGCACGCGGCCTGGCATGTGCTTGCCCAGCTGGCCCAGGATGGTGGGCATGGCGGGACGGTGCGTGCAGACGGCAACGGGCCGTGCCTTCTCCAGGAGCGACTCAATAATGGCAGCGGTTTTTTTGGGGGTCCTGGCGTGCCGGTGTTCCGTCAGCGCTTCCACCAGTTTGACCTTGGCCCCTGTTGCCCTCAGGTATGGCGCCACGGTTGACACGCAGCGCTGCCAGGGACTCGTCACCACGCGCGGTGGCTTCCAGGCCTGCAGCAGCCGGCTGACGGCCTGCGCCTGCCTGATTCCCGTCGCGGCCAGGGGCCGTTCACCCTCGGCTTTGGACCAGGACGAGCGGGGCTTGGCCTTTGCATGCCGCACCACAATCAGCGGCCACGTGTTCAGGTCACCCCGGCCATGGGCTGCCCGCAGGTACTCCAAGGGAACGACGTCGGTCGGATTGGACAGCAGCCCCGCGGCCGTTTCAGGGGCGCACCACACCACGCGGTCCACCTCCTTGCCGTCGGGAACGAGGCGTTCCCCGTTGACGTGGACCGCCCAATAGTGGACCACCTTCAGTCCACTCGCCACCCGGTAGTGGATCGGCGGCAGCGGAATGCCCAGGGGCGCATCAAGTCCGATCTCCTCCTGCACCTCACGGGCCGCGCATTCGGGAAGGGTCTCGCCGGCGTCGATCTTGCCCTTGGGCCAGGACCAGTCGTCGTACCGCGGACGGTGGATCAGCAGGACTTCGAGACCTTCGGAGTTGATACGCCAGGGCAGTGCCCCGGCTGCGACGACGGCGACTGCCTCGCCGGGATGGTCTGTTTGGTCTGCTACGAGGATGTCGCTCGCCAACGCCGCAGCCCTACCGACGGCTCAGGCTGCGCTGGCGGGTGCGCGACGCCAGCAGCCAGGACTGGATGTCGTCGAGGTGGCTGCCGTCGTCGGCAATGTGGTGCCGGTTCCATAGACCCTGGCTATCCAGATGCCAGCTGGCGGTCTCCGGATCCATGTAGCGGCGCAGCAGATTGAGGACGTAGCTGATGTCGTCGGGATTGGACAGCTGGACAAGGGCCTCGACCCTGCGGTCCAGGTTCCGGTGCATCATGTCCGCCGAGCCGATGTAAACCACAGGATCGCCGCCGTTGGCAAAGGCGAACACCCGGGAGTGTTCCAGGAACCGGCCCAGCACGGAGCGCACCGTGATGTTGTCACTGAGGCCCGGAACGCCGGGACGCAGCGAGCAGATGCCGCGCACAACGACGTCCACCATCACGCCGGCCTGGGACGCGCGGTACAGGGAGTCGATGATGGCTTCGTCCACCATGGAGTTGACCTTGATCTGCACCCTGGCGGCCAGCCCGGCCCTGGCGTTGCGGATCTCGGTCTCGATGCGGTCGATCAGCCCGGAGCGGACGGAGCGCGGAGCCACCAAGAGCCGCTTGAACGTTGACTTCGGAGCATAGCCGGAGAGCTGGTTGAACAGTTTGGAAAGGTCCTCGCCCACCTGGTCATTGGCGGTCAGCAGGCCAAGGTCCTCGTAGTAGCGGGCCGTGCGGGGATGGTAGTTGCCGGTGCCGATGTGGCAGTAGCGGCGCAGCCCGTCCACTTCCTGGCGGACCACCAGCGACAGCTTGCAGTGGGTTTTCAGGCCCACGATGCCGTAGACCACGTGGACGCCCGCCTGTTCCAGCTTGCGGGCCCATGAGATATTGGCCTGCTCGTCGAACCGGGCCTTGATCTCCACGAGGGCCAGCACCTGCTTGCCGGCCTCGGCGGCATCGATCAGGGCGTCAACGATGGGGGAGTCGCCCGAAGTCCGGTACAGGGTCTGCTTGATGGCCTGGACCTTGGGGTCCGCGGCCGCCTGTTCCAGGAACGCCTGCACGGACGTGGAGAAGGAATCGTACGGGTGGTGAAGCAGGATGTCGCGGCGGCGCATGGCCGAGAAAACGTTGGCGGCCTTGGACGTCTCGGACTCGTTGAGGAACCGGGACGTGTGCGGCATGTGCTTGGGGTAATGAAGGTCGGCACGGTCAATCCCGGCAATGACGGACAGGCCGCGGAGGTCCAACGGAGCCGGGAGCGAGTACACCTCGGACTCGTCCACTCCGAGCTCACGGATGAGCAGGGCCCGGATGTTCGGGTTGATGTCGTGGGTGACCTCGAGGCGGACGGGCGGGCCGAAACGGCGGCGCAGCAGTTCCTTCTCCAGCGCCTGCAGGAGGTTCTCGGCGTCGTCCTCTTCCACTTCGAGGTCCTCGTTGCGGGTGACGCGGAAGATGTGGTGTTCCAGGACTTCCATGCCGGCGAAGAGCTTGTCCAGGTGGACGGCGATGACTTCCTCAAGCGCGATGAAACGCGCCACGCGTCCCGCCACCGCCCCTGCCCGCGGACCGTCGATGGAGATCAGTCGGGGAAGCTGGTCCGGAACCTTGAGGCGGGCGAAAAGTTCCTTGTCACTCACGGGGTTGCGGACCACCACGGCCAGGTTGAGGGAGAGGCCCGAAATGTAGGGGAACGGGTGTGCCGGGTCCACGGCCAGCGGCGTCAGGATCGGGAAGACCTTTTCGGCGAACATGGCGCTGAGCTGCTGTTTGGCGGTGTCGTCCAGTTCGTCCCAGTGCATCAGGTGGATGTGCTCGTAGGCCAGGGCGGGGCGGATCTGTTCGGCGTAGACCTGGGCATGGCGCTGCTGGAGTCGGTGGGCTTCGTCCCCGATCTTCTCCAGCACCTCCACCGGGCTGAGGCCGGCAGGGGAGGGCACGGCAAGGTTGGTGGCGATGCGCCGCTTCAGGCCCGCCACCCGGACCATAAAGAACTCGTCCAGGTTGGACGCGAAGATGGACAGGAAGGCCACGCGTTCCAGAAGGTGGAGCGTAGGATCTTCGGCGAGCTCGAGGACACGGGAGTTGAAAGCCAGCCAGCTGAGCTCGCGGTCCAGGAAACGGTCCGGCCGGATATCCCCTTCGGGCACAAGATTGGGTGCAAACTCGGGGATGTCGATCCGGTCCTGCGTTGCGCGCGAGGCAGGGACTTCGGATGAGCCGAAGCGCGCGCGCACCGGCGCTGAAGCGCCCTCGGACGTGACTGTTCCGGCGGGTTCCGGTTTCATGGTCTCTCCTCTTACCTGGCGCTTGATGCTGGCCCTCGGCCGGCGCGGTTCTTTACCAACCTTACAATCAATCAGCGTCCACAAGCCCTAGATTTCGGGCCACCTGAAGTCGTCAGTCACACGAGTGGGAAAACTCACCCGGGTGCCACTAAACGGATGCCAGCGGTCCGTACATCACGTCCATATCCCAGCGTGTGAAGCCCAGGCCCCGGTAGAGGGAAACGGCAGCGGTGTTTTCTGCATCCGTGTAGAGCATGACGGCGTGAAGCCCCAGACCCTGCAGATGCCTGATGCCAGCCACTGTGAGGGCTTTACCCAGGCCCATACCCTGCGCGGCCGGCGTGACACCAACAGCGTAGACCTCGCCAATCGCCGGGTGGGCGCCGTGGCGCGGATGCACCTTGGTCCAGTGGAATCCCAGCAACCGGTCCTCGGCGTCCACGGCCAACAGAAAGCCGGCGGGATCAAACCAGTCCTCGGCCATACGGGCATCCAGGTCCGCGCGGGACATCGAGCCCTGCTCGGGGTGGTGGGCAAATGCGGCGCGGTTCGCAGCCAGCCAGCGGTCCTCGTCCTTGCCCGGCACAAAGGGGCGGAGCGTGACGCCATCCGGCAGGCCGACGTCGGGCAGTTCTGCCGTGGCGGTGGTCAGCCTCATCTTCCAGAGTTCGCGCACCGGACCGTAGCCGTAGCGGGCGGCGAGGTCCGCGGCTGCCTCATGGTTGCCATGGGACCACGCCTTCAGCCCATCCAGGCCTCGCCCCGACTGGAGTGCGCCGACAAGCCTGTCCGCCACGCCCTGGTTGCGGTAGCTGGGGTGGACGGCAATTTCCAGCACTCCGCTGCCGTCCGGCTCCTCCACAACAACGGCAAACCCGGCCAGGTCCTGGCCGGAGGAGGGATCGGAGTCCTCGTCCGGCGCGTAGAGCGCCAGGGTCAGGAGGGAATGCTCGGCGGAGTCACCGGCACGGAGCGTTACCACCGTTTGCTCGGAAAGTGAGGGGTTGCCGTCAGACTCCTCGGCAGCTGCGAGGAGCGCCACGGAGTCCTTCAGCAGCTGTTCTTCCAGACCGCCGTGGACGATAAGGACGGGCCATTTTTCCGGGTGCGCAGGACTCATGAGGCTAGGCTATACGCCCCGGCCGGAAGGCGCTCCGATTTGATGGCCCCGGGGCGGGCACGTATAGTCGATATCTCACCCGCCGGTAACGGTGGGAAACGAGGGGGATCCACCAGTGGGGTGGCCTCGATACGTTCGACCCGTATGTCCTCCACAAATACAGCATCACTAAGACAGGAACAGCCCCGGACCAGAGGTCCGGGGCTGTTCCTGTCTTAAAGGTGTCAGGCTTCCGTCAGTTCGTCTTCCTGCTGCCGCACCAGGGTCAGGCGGTAGCCGACGTTCCGGACCGTACTGATCAGGTTTTCGTGGTCCGCACCGAGTTTGGCCCGCAGCCGCCGGACGTGGACATCCACGGTGCGCGTGCCGCCGTAGTAGTCATAGCCCCACACTTCGGTGAGCAGTTGCTGGCGGGTGAAGACGCGGCCGGGGTGCTGGGCCAGGTATTTGAGGAGTTCGAATTCCTTGAACGTCAGGTTCAGCGGGGCGCCGTTGACGCGGGCAGTGTAGCTAGCTTCATCGATGACCACGCCTGCCGCCCGGATCTCCGTGGGGGCGTCATCCTTGTCCGGCACTGCACGCGCCACGGAGAGCCTGATGCGGGCTTCCACTTCGGCGGGACCGGCTGAATCGAGCACGATGTCATCCACGGCCCACGCCGAAGAAACAGCGGCCATGCCGCCCTCGGTCAGGATCAGGACCAGGGGTGCGCTCAGACCTGTGGCCTTGAGCAGCTGGGTGAGGGAGCGGGCGCCCACCAGGTCCTTGCGGGCGTCGAGAAGCACAATATCGCAGGGATCGGTCTCCAGCAGGGCTGTGGGTTCCGCGGCGAGGATGTGCACGCGGTGGTTCAGCAATTCCAGGGCAGGCAGAATGTCTACCGAAGAACCGGTGCTGTTCGTCAATAGCAGGATGTGCGACATTGTTCCTCCAAGGGGCGTCCGCGCATCTTCGGGCGACTGAACCGGGTTTTCACCGGCCGGTACTATCTCACTGCAGCGGACATGGCCGACTAAGAATCTATCCGGCCGGCATCCGTAGCAGGAAGCGTAGCTGAACTCTGAGTATACCCACCGGCCTGCACGACAGCACGGATTCCGCCCCCTCAAACCTTCGTTTTGCGACATATCCGGGTCACATAAGGCAGGATTGAACCGTCGGGCAGAACGCCCTGACACCGAAGGCCGAGCCGCCGGGTCCACAGCCAGAATGGGATGCCACGAATTGAGTGCAGAGTCGAAGCCGAAGCGAACCGGCCGGCCGGGTTCCCGATGACCGCCGAGGTGCAGGCCCCGGCAAAGTCACTGGGCTCGTGGGTCATCGGTGTAGTCGGAGTGGCGGGACTCGTAGCGATCATCGCCGGCGTCTACATCTCACGCGAGGTACTCATCGGCGTCGCTGTGGTGATCGCTGTGGCAGTAGGCATCGGCTGGCCCCATTTCCTACGCATCCCCGCGAAAAAGACCCTTGCAGCCGTCATTGCGTTGCCCGGCGTCGGATCGGCGCTCGCTGCCGGTTTTGTCCCCGCCCCGGGTTTTCTGGACTGGACGCCGGCGTTCATGGCGTTGGGAATGATGGCTGTGTTTGTGGTGCAGCTCATCCGAGGCACGGGCCAGGCCCAACGGCTTGAGTCCACCCTGGGCTGCTGCGCCGGGGTGCTCCTCTCGTGCCTGGGGGCAGGCTGGATTGCCGGCGCGCGCTTCAACGGCGTGCGGGAGATGCTCCTGGTGGCAGCCATCAGCGCTGCCGTGGCTCTGCTGGCCGGCCTGATCCGCTGGCCGGACAGCATCGTGGCCCCCCTCGGCATCGTGATGGCAGGACTTGCCGGGCCGCTCGCAGGCCTGGTCTTCTCCGATATTGCCGTTCTGCCGGCGGCGACCTTCGGTGTTGTGGTGGGCGCCGTGCTGGTCAGCTTCCGCCGACTCGTAACACTCCGCGGCGGTCCGCTGAATCTCTTTGCTGCGGTTAGCATGGGCCTTGCGCCAGTTTCGGCCGTGGGATCCCTGGCTTACTTCATAGACAAACTACTCATCTACTAACCGGTTAGGATGGCATCATGTCCGTACTTGCATTTGAAATCTTCTTCCTCGTCCTGCTCGGCATCGCCAGCCTGTCCATGGCCTGGTTCGCCGGCTTTGTGGTTTACCGCCTCTTCAAAGGCCAGAAGTAAACCCGTTCAACGAGCTAGCATTTTCCTGAGGTAATTGCCGTGCCGATAGAAATTCCTACAGACCTGACACCGGAACTTGTTCCGCTTTCCTGGCTCATTGGTGAGTGGGAAGGCAGCGGCCGTCTCGGCAGCGGGGACGAGGACTCGGAGCACTTCCTCCAGCATGTCTCCTTCACGCACAACGGCTTGCCGTATCTTCAGTACCGCGCGGAGAGCTGGTTAACCGACGACGACGGCACGCGCCTGCGGCCGCTGACGGTTGAGACCGGTTTTTGGGCGCTGGAGCGCAAACAGCTTGATGCCGACGGCGGACCGGGCCTGATTCCGGCCGATATTGTTCCCGCTCTTAAGAGCGCCGATGAAGTCGAAGCGCTCCGCAATAAAGACGGCGGGTTCGATATCTCGGTGTCCATCTCACATCCCGGCGGGATCTCCGAGCTCTACTACGGGCAGATCAAGGGCCCGCAGATCCAGCTGACCACCGACATGGTGATGCGCGGCAGCCATTCTAAGGACTACAGCGCGGCCACCCGGATCTTCGGACTAGTGGACGGCAACCTGCTCTGGCGCTGGGACGTGGCCACCGGCGGAGCATCGCAGCCCGGCAAGGGCCTCGAAGCGCACGCCTCTGCCTTCCTGAAAAAGGTTTCCTGACGCCCTGCCGTGTCACCGGTCATCAGTAGACTTGGCATCCTGGGCTTCACCCACGAGTGAATCAAGGGAGCATCATGGCTACACAGAAGGACTCCACGGATTACAGCGACCTGAAGGCTGTGTTCTTCAACGGCACTCTGAAACGGTCGCCCGAGACCAGCAACACCGAGGGTCTGATCAATGTCAGCCGCCTCATCATGGAGAAGCAGGGCGTGAGCACCCGCGTGATCAGGACTGTCGATCACGACATCGCCAGCGGTGTTTACCCGGACATGACCGAGCACGGCTGGCCGTCCGATGAGTGGCCGGAACTGTACCCTGCTGTTGAAGAGGCCGACATTGTGGTGCTGGCCGGTCCCATCTGGCTGGGCGACAACTCCTCCCAGACCAAGAAGCTGATCGAACGGCTTTACGCGCATTCGGGGGAACTCAACCACAAGGGCCAATGGGTGTTCTACCCCAAAGTTGGCGGCTGCCTGATCACCGGCAACGAGGACGGCATCAAGCACTGTTCCATGAACGTGCTGTACAGCCTGCAGCACATCGGCTTCACCATCCCTCCCCAGGCCGACGCCGGCTGGATCGGCCCGGTTGGCCCCGGCCCGAGCTATCTTGACGAAGGCTCCGGCGGCCCCGAATCCGACTTCACCAACCGCAACACCACGTTTATGACATGGAACCTGCTGCATTTCGCCCGGATGCTTAAGGACGCCGGCGGGATTCCCGCCTACGGCAATCTTCCTGAAGAATGGAAAGCCGGAACAAAGTTCGACTTCGAAAACCCCGAATACCGCTAACGCCGCGGCGCGGTGGTTGACCCACCGGTGGTCGAGCCTGTCAGGACCCGCTGCCCGAGACCGGAATACCCACCGACCTAAGGACGTTCCCCCAGTATGACTACTCCCAGCCCCCTACTGTCGCGCCCCGGCGCCGTCGAGGCCACCGGCGCGGACACCGGCGTCGCATCCCACTATGGTGAGCCGCTGCGTGAGCAGCGCGCCCTCGCGGCCGGTACCGCCGTCGTCGACCTCTCCCACCGCGGCGTGGTGACGGTTAGCGGTCCGGACCGGCTGACCTGGCTGAACACCCTGTCTTCCCAGCAGGTCACAGGCCTGCAGCCGGGGGAGTCAAGTGAGTTGCTGCTGCTGAGTGTCCAGGGCCGGATCGAGTTTGACGCCCGTGTAGTGGACGACGGAGGGACCACCTGGCTGATTGTTGAGGCCGCCGAGGCTGCACCGCTGGCTGAGTGGCTGAACAAAATGAAGTTCATGCTGCGCGTCGAGGTCACCGACGTCTCCGCCGACTGGGCCGTGCTCGGGTCCACCAAGAGTGTGGAGGAATGGTCCGGACTGGTGGCCTGGCGGGATCCGTGGCCGCACGTCGGCGCCGGCGGCTACTCCTACGCTGTGGTTCCGGAGGAAGGGCACCCGGGGCTGGAGCGCCCTTGGATCGAGTACCTCGTCCCGGCCGCTGCACTTGAGGACACTTTGGCGGACCGCCCGCTCGCCGGTGTTATGGCGGCCGAAGCCCTCCGCATTGCCGCGTGGCGCCCCAGGCTGGGCGCGGAAACCGACGACAAAACCATTCCGCACGAACTGGACCTCCTCCGCACCGCCGTGCACTTGTCGAAGGGTTGCTACAAAGGCCAGGAGACCATCGCCCGCGTGCACAACCTGGGCCATCCGCCGCGGCGCCTGGTGTTCCTCCAGCTGGACGGATCGCAGCACACCATGCCCGCGCCCGGCAGCCAGGTCATGCTGGGCGAGCGGAAGGTCGGAACAGTGACCTCCGTTGCGCAGCACTACGAAATGGGCCCGGTGGCGCTGGCCGTCATCAAACGGTCCGTCGCACCGGACGAAATGCTGACCGTACTGGACGGCGAGGAGCCTTACATCGCTGCCCAGGAAGTAATTGTTGCCCCCGACGCCGGCCAGGTAGTGGGACGCCAGACTGGATTCCTGAGGGGGACCCGCTCATGACCGAGAACACCGCACCCGACGCTGCTACGCCCGGCGCCGCCAAACCCGAGGCCGCGCCCGACGACGAAGCGGTGGCGTTGGCGCACCGGCTCTTCCAGGCTGCCCGGGAGGGGGACACCGGCCTGCTGCGGAGTTATCTCGAGGCCGGGGCGCCCGCCACCATGACCAACACCGCGGGCGATTCGCTGCTGATGCTGGCCGCCTACCACGGCCACGCTGAGACGGTACGGCTGATCCTGGAGCACGGCGGAGAGGCCAACACGGCCAACGACCGCGGCCAGACCCCCCTGGCCGGTGCAGCATTCAAGGGGTACACGGACGTGTCCCGCGTGTTGCTCGACGCCGGAGCAGATCCCGACGCCGGCAGCCCCTCCGCCCGGGCTGCCGCGCAGATGTTCGCCCGCACCGACATCCTCGATCTGTTGGGCAACTGAGGCTTGGAAGATGTAGCGCGGCCTTGGCCAGCCCTCTGGTCCCTGGTCATCGGGTTCTTTATGATCCTGATCGACACCACCATCGTTTCGGTGGCCAACCCCAGCATCATGGGGGGACTGGGAACGGACATCAACGCCGTGATCTGGGTGACCAGCGCCTACCTGCTGGCCTACGCCGTGCCGCTGCTGATCACTGGCCGGCTCGGCGACCGCTTCGGACCCAAGAAGCTCTACCTCTCCGGCCTCGTGGTCTTCACGCTCGCCTCCCTCTGGTGCGGGCTGGCCGGTGACGTCCAGACGCTGATCACCGCGCGGATCTTCCAGGGTCTGGGCGCCGCCATCATGACGCCGCAGACCATGGCGGTGATCACCAGGATCTTCCCGCCGGACCGCAGGGGCGCCGCCATGGGCCTGTGGGGCGCCACCGCGGGCCTGGCAACGCTGGTGGGACCAATCCTGGGCGGCCTGCTCGTGGACAGCCTCGGCTGGGAATGGATCTTCTTCATCAACGTGCCGGTCGGCATCGTTGGATTTATCCTCGCCTGGCGGTTCGTCCCCACCCTCAGCACGCACCCCCATAAGTTCGACATCCCGGGCGTGGTGCTCAGCGCCGTCGGGCTGTTCCTCCTGGTGTTCGGCATCCAGGAAGGCGAGACGTATAACTGGGGGACCATCGTGGGCCCCGTCAGCGTCTGGGGTCTCATCATCACGGGCATGGTGGTGCTTGGTGCGTTCATTCTCTGGCAGCGCTTCAACAAGGGCGAGCCGCTCCTGCCGCTGGGCCTGTTCCGGGACCGCAATTTCTCCTTGGCCAACATCGGGATCACCACTGTTGGCTTCACCGTGACCGCCTTCGCGCTGCCGCTCATTTTCTACTACCAGCTGGTGCGGGGCATGACGCCCACCGAATCGGCGCTCATGATGGTTCCCATGGCCCTCATCTCCGGTGGCCTGGCACCCGTGGTGGGCAAGATCATCGACCGGGTCGATCCGAAGTACATCACTGCCGGCGGGCTGGTCCTGATGGCCGTGGCGCTGTTCTGGAACTCTGCCCTGATGCACCCGGATACTCCCATCCCGCTCTTCCTCCTGCCCAGCGCCGTCCTGGGGTTCGCGAATGCCGGCATCTGGGCGCCCCTGAGCTCCACGGCCACGCGTAATCTGCCCCCGCGTCAGGCTGGGGCAGGTTCCGGGGTCTACAACACCACCCGCCAGATCGGCGCGGTACTGGGCAGCGCGGCCATCGCAGTGCTCATCCAGGCGCGCCTGGCCGCGGAGCTTCCCGCGCACGGTCCCGGGGCGGGCGGAATGGAATTCTCCGGCCAGTTGCCTGATGCGCTCCATGAGGGATTCTCGACGGCGATGGGACAGTCCATCCTGCTTCCTGCCGGTGTGATCCTGGTGGGCGCTGCCGTGGCACTGTTCTTCGCCAAGCCCAAGGCCGTGGCGGGCTGGAGCGGTCAGCCGGCGGCTCCGGCCGTAGAGGCCACCCGGGCGTCCCAGGCGGCGTCCCAAAAGTAGGCAGCCGTCCCAGGCAGCGTCAGCCCAGGTGCACGCTGGTCTGGATGCCGCCAGTGGACAGGCCCAGCTGCCGCGCCAGGGCCACCGCCCCGGTGTTGCTGACTTCGGCGCGCCACTGGATGGTGAGGCCCGCCGCGAGGGCCTCGTGGGCTGCGATGGATGCGGCCACGGATCCCAGCCCGCGGCGCCGCCACTCGGGGTCCACCAGGACTCCCATCTGCGCGAGAAGTCCTTCCCACTCCCCGTAGGCGGCGCAGGCCACCGGAACACGCAGCCCGTCCACCTCATGGAGGATCGTGTAGCGGTTCTCGAGTTCTGACAGGCGCACTTCGTTGACGTCGTCCGGCGGGCACAGACCCTCGAGCTCGATCGCCTCCGGATTTCCGTGGGACACGGTCAGCTCTTCGGAAGGCTGGCGCAGGGGCAGGTCGTCGGCGAAGAACAACGCCGCCGAGCCCAGGCCGTGGCCTCCATGGGACCGAGTCAGGGTCAGGAGGGTCACATGATGCGCCATCTCCGCGTCCGGAATTCCGGCCGCCGCGTCAATGACCCATTGGGGTCCCACCAGTGCCGAGCTGCCGAAGAGCCTGACGAACTCCACAGTCTCTGCAGCCTCGTCGGCCCGGACCATCCGCTCGCCGGAACTCAGCGACGCAGCGAAAGCGCCGTCGTCGAGCCCCAGGTGCCGGGCCCAAGCGAGCTGGATGATGGCGGCGGAACCGGGGTCAAGAGTCATATCCCCAGCCTACCCAGCACAGGGAAGCGCGAACGGACACTTGAGGCCCCACAGCGGAGGGCCTCAAGTGTCCGTTCGCGCTGATCAGGCCTAGCCGAAGAGGACCGCAGCCTCGTCGTAGCGCTTCTGCGGAACGGTCTTCAGCTGGCCCAGTGCCTTATCGAAGCTCACGTGTTCAATGTCTGTGCCTTTGAGGGCCACCATGGTGCCCCAGTAGCCCTCCACCACGGAGTCAATGGCGGCCATGCCCAGCCGGGTGGCGAGCACACGGTCGAATGCGGACGGGACGCCGCCGCGCTGGATGTGCCCGAGGGTCGTGGCACGGGTCTCGATGCCGGTGCGGGCTTCAATCTCGGGGGCGAGCTGGTCCGCTATGCCGCCGAGGCGTGGCCGGCCGAACGTGTCCAGGCCGCGCTCGGAGTGCGGAGAATCCATGTGGTCCGGAACAAAGCCCTCGGCCACAACAATCAGCGGGGCGCGGCCACGGTCGTGGGCTTCCTGGACCCATTCGGTGATCTGATCAAGGCTGACCTTCTGCTCGGGGATCAGGATGGCGTGGGCACCGGCGGCCATGCCGGCGTGCAGGGCAATCCAGCCCACATGGCGGCCCATGACCTCGGCGATCATGCAGCGGTGGTGGGATTCGCCCGTGGTCCGGAGCCGGTCGATGGCCTCGGTGGCGATCTGCACGGCCGTGTCGAAACCGAAGGTGTAGTCCGTGGCATCAAGATCGTTGTCCACGGTCTTGGGGACACCCACGATCTTGAGCCCGACGTCGGTGAGGCGCTTGGCCGCAGCGAGGGTTCCTTCGCCGCCGATCGCGATGATGGCGTCGATGCCGAGGCGGTCCATGTGGGCCTTAATGACCTCCGGCCCGCCGCCGTTTTCAAAGGGGTTGGTGCGGGAGGTGCCAAGGATGGTGCCGCCCTGCTTGGCGATGCCGCGGACCAAGCTGCGGGGGATGTCGATGATGTCGCCTTCGACGACGCCGCGCCAGCCGTCCAGGAACCCCACGAATTCGTGGCCGTGGATGGCGATGCCCTTGAGGACGGCTCCGCGGATGACGGCGTTCAGTCCGGGGCAGTCGCCACCGCTGGTAAGAATTCCAATTTTCATGTCTCGGCTCAAATCCTGGTGTGAAGGTTTACAGGCAGAGCGCCACGCTGAGCTCACCTAGATTGTAGTCGGCAGTGTGCGTTACGACACAAACCGGTTACAAAAGCCCCCGTTCCATGGCAAGGACCACCGCACGCGTCCTGTCGTCCACGTCCAGCTTGATGAAGACCCGCAGCAGGTGGGTCTTGACTGTCGCTTCGGCGATATGGAGCGCTGCGGCCACCTCCGGATTGCTCAATCCCTGTGCCACGCAGCGTAGGACCTCCACCTCCCGGACCGTCAACCGCGGCAGCTCAGGCGCGCGCATCCGCGAGACCAGGCGTGCCGCCACCGGCGGGGCGAGAACGGTCTCACCGCGCGCTGCAGCACGCACGGCCTCGATGATGCGGTCCCCGGCCGTGTCCTTCAGGAGATAGCCCACCGCCCCGGACTCCACGGCGCGCATGATGTCGGAGTCGTCGTCGTACGTGGTCAGCACCAGCACCTTGGTGTCGGGAAACCGGTCCCGGATCTGCGCGGTGGCGCCGGCGCCGTCAAGGACGGGCATCCGCAGGTCCATCAGGACGACGGCGGGGCGCAGCCGGCTGACGGCGTCCACCGCCTCCTGGCCGTTGGCCGCGGCGGCCACCACGTCGATGCCGTCCGCGGTGTCCAGCAGTGCAGCGAGGCCGCTCCGGACCACGGGGTGGTCATCGGCGAGGACAACAGTCACAGTTTCCGGGAGGCTCATGTCACGGCTCCGGGCAGGGGTGCGTCCGTACCGCGGGTCCCTGGTCCGGTGTCTGTGCCGCCGGGCCCGAGGGCCTCGGTGGGGACCACCGCCACCAGCCGGGTGGCGCCCGGCGCCGAAGTGACCTGCAGCCGGCCACCGATTTCGTCCAGCCGGGCAGCCATCGACTTCAGGCCGAACCCCTGGTGATCCGCCGAGACGTCAAAGCCCTGCCCGTTGTCCATGACGGTCAGCCGGAGCAGCGGCGGGTCGCCGGCAGGGATATCCATCAGTACCTCCGCGGCCGTGGCCCCGGAATGCCTGCGGACGTTGTTGAGTGCCTCCTGGGCCGTCCGGAGCAGTGCCACCTGCTGCGTGGATGGTAGCGGGGGCAGGCTGTCGGGCAGCTCCACGGTCAGCCGGACGCTGTCCAGGTGCAGGGTGTCCGGCAGCCGCTTCAGTGCCGCCAGGAGGTCTCCGCCCTGCACATCGGACGGGACGCCTGAGGCCACCAGGGCCCGCGCTTCCGCGAGGTTCTCCCGGGCCGTCCGCGTGATGGCGGTGAGGCTGCGCACGAGTCCAGACGGGGCTTCCGGTTGTGCCCTGAGCTGGGCCTGCGCCGCTTCGGAGAGCATGGCGATGGAGGTGAACCCCTGGGCCAGGGTGTCGTGGATTTCCCGGGCCATCCGCTCACGCTCAGCCAATGCACCGCGTGCCTGTTCCGCGTTGTTCAGTTCGTGGCGGGTGGCCTCGAGCTCGGCCAGCAGCTCGGCACGCTGTTCGCTTTGCTCAATGACTTTCGAGATCCAGAGTCCGATCATGCAGCTGGCCACAAACGAGGTCACCAGCTGGGCCGTGATGCCGTACACCTCCGTGCCGGCGAGTCCCCAGCGGCTGATCTGGCCAACGGCCACGCCGACGCAGAGTACGGCGGTGGCTGCCACGCCCTGGCGCTGCGAGGACGTGAACATCCAGACCTGCGGGAAGGCCACAAACAGCAGGACCCCGGCGCCGTCGTACACAAAGGACAGGAACACCACCACCGCCACCAGCAGTGCCACGTAGATGGTGGGCCGCAGTGTCCGTAGATCCCTGGTCCGGGTCAGGAACGGGTATGCGGCCCCGAGGAGCACCAGCGCACCAATGACCAGGGGCGTCCCGGAATGGCGCTCGTCGCCGAACAGGGCGAAGTAGGACACGCAGGCCAGCGCGGCGTAGAAGCCGGCATGCCACCAGACCATGGAGGTGGTCCATACGGACCGTGCCGGCAGCAGCCGCTCGGTCCGTCCGCTCATATAGCTCATGGCTGCACCCTATCCGCGTGCCGCCGAGCCACCAAGATCAACGATCCGTGCGGCACGGAGCCGGCTACTTCTGCGGCGGCCACTTGAACGCCAACCGGGCAAGCACGGCACCCGCGGCCACCCAGATGCCCAGGACCAGGAACGTCAGCGGCAGGTTGTAGGTGCCGCCGGGCTCCACGGCTTCAAAGCCGGCAGGCAGGAAAACAGACCTGAAGGCGCTCGCCGTCCAGCGCAGCGGGAAGAAATTGGTCACGGACTGCAGCCAGTCCGGAAGCTGCGAGAACGGGAAGTATACGCCCGACGTGAAGGACAGGAGCAGTACGGGCAGGACGGCCAGGGTGGACGCGCTTTGTGCCGACTTGGGCAAGGCGGTGAACGCGATGGCCACGGTGGCCCAGGCTGCCGTGGCCAGGATCATCAGCAGCGCCACCAGGCCCCACTGCCCGGCATCCCGGGGCAGCGGGACGTCGAATAGGACGGCCGCCGCGAACAGCAGGAGAACAGTCTGGGCCACGATCAAGTAGAGCGTCTGGCCTGTTTTCCCGATGAAGTACGACGCTGCGGGCAATGGCGTACCGGCCAGCCGCTTCACCGTGCCGTTGAAACGCTCGGTGGCCACGTAGCTGCTGAGGTTCTGGAACCCGCTCAGGATGGTGCTCAGCGCAAGCATGCCGGGCAGATAGTAGTGCGCCGGGGTGATGCCGCCCTGCCCGTCCGGGCCGGCCCCGAAGACCGGTTCATCACCGAAAACTGTTCCAAACAGGGACATCATAAGGATCGGGAAGAAGAGAACCAGGACCAGAGATAGCACGTCACGGTTAAATAGTTTGATCTCCAGCAGGACCCGGCCAAGTCCCAGGCGCAGGACTGATGGGCGCCAGGCCGGACGGCCGGTGGCGGGGGAGACGGATGCGGGGACTGCTGTGTTCATCGGAGGGCTCCTGAATCGGACGATGCTTCCGTAGATCGTGCGGCGGATGGTTCGGCAGAGGG
The DNA here is from genome assembly GCF_002929755.1 of Arthrobacter sp. 4R501. Lineage (NCBI taxonomy): Bacteria > Bacillati > Actinomycetota > Actinomycetes > Micrococcales > Micrococcaceae > Arthrobacter > Arthrobacter sp. 4R501. Next base: position 221,255 of record NZ_PJIW01000008.1, read on the forward strand.
CTCGGCGCCGTCGTCGGCACCGATCAGCTGGAGGTAAATGTCCTCAAGGCTGGGACGGACGACGGCGAGCTCCGCCGGCTCTAACGCGCCGCCGTCGGACAGCGACGCGACCAGGGAAGCTGGCTGCTCGGTCACCACTTCGCGAAGGCCGGAAGCATCCCGCCACCGGACTCGGGGAACCCGGAGGCCCGGGCCGCCGATCTCCTGCGGGCTGCCTTCGGCGATCAGACGCCCGTGGTTGATGACGCCGATCCGGTCCGCCAGCTGCTCGGCCTCGTCCAGGTAATGCGTGGTGAGGACAATGGTGGTGCCGCCGCTGCTCAGCTGGCGGATGAGGTCCCAGAATTGCCGACGGGCTTCCGGATCGAATCCTGTGGTGGGTTCGTCCAGGAACAGGACTTCCGGGTTGCCGATGACGCCCAGCGCCACGTCCAGCCTTCGCCGCTGGCCGCCCGAAAGGGTTGAGATCCGGACGCCGCCCTTGCCGCCGAGTCCCACGGCCTCAATGACCTCGTCCACCGGTCGGGGCGTTGGGAAACAGGAAGCCAGTGACCGCAGGGCCTCGGAAACCCTGAGTTCCCCGGAGTCTGTGGCCTCCTGGAGCACAATGCCGATCCGGGCGCGGAAGGACGGGGCCGCCTTCCAGGGGCGCGTTCCCAAAACCATGACCTCGCCGCTGTCAGGTTTCCGGTGGCCTTCCAGTATCTCGATGGTGGTGGATTTGCCGGCGCCGTTGGGGCCCAAGAGGGCATAGGTCTCGCCGGCATGGATGGTGAGGTCCAGCTGGTCCACGGCCGTGAGGGTCCCGCCTTTGGGCAGGCCGTACGTTTTGTTGAGGCCGCGCACGGTGATGGCATCAGGGGATTGCCGCTGCCCGGGGATGAGGGAAGTGTTCATGCTTCCAGCGTTGCAGTCCCGGGGTTCCGGTCAACAGGCCCGGCCGGTTGAATCTGTTGTCCACCGGCCGGTGGACAAGGACAGCAGAAAGGCCCCCGCTCCGGGAAGGATTCTCCGGGGAGCGGGGGCCTTGCGGTTCCTGCATGAGCTCAGCTGATGGAGCGGCGGTCCAGGAAGTTCTGCAGCGGGATGGAGTCCTGCTGGTCAGGAAGGACCAGCCACGCTGCAATGTAGAGGACGACGGCGGGACCGGGGAGGAGGCAGAAGACCAGGAAAGCGATCCGGACGAATGCCACATCCACGTTGAGCTTTGCTGCAATGCCGCCGCACACACCTCCCAGCCAGCGTTGGGGTCCACGTTTCAGGCCGAAGCCCCTGACGATGCTGAAGAACTTGTCCATGGTTCAAGACTTCCCTGTTGTGGGTTCATTGTCACGCTTTCGGGCCGAAAGCAGCCCGCCGATTACCAGCGCGGCGCCGGCGCCGATCATCAGGCCGATCAGTACGTAGGTGCCGTTCAGGGTTACGATGCCCAGCTGGGCGATGATGATCAGGGCGGCCAGCGCCATCACGATGAGGCCCCAGACTACCGTTCCCACCCGTGTGCGTGTGGGTCCGGCCGCGTCGGTGTGCACCGTCGTCGGGGTTTGCGGGGTAGACGAATCCGGTGCCGGATCGAAGCTGCTCATGTCAGTTTCCTTCCCTGATGGTGACGTTGCTGAGGGTGCCGTCGATCCGGATGATCAGGTGGCCGCCTGGCTTGTCGGTGTTGTAGGTGGTTTCCTGGGAGGTAATGCCGCCCCTGTGGTTGGTGCCTTGGTTGAGGTTCCCCAGCGTCATGTCTGCCCTCACGTCCACGGGAATGTTGTTGGGGAGGATCACGGTGACGTTGCTTGCCGTGATGTCCAGTGGAACCACGACTTCTGAGTCCAGCGGGGCTTGCGCGGCCAATTGTGTGAGGTCAACGGTTCCCCGGCCGCCGGTGACGCTGAAGCCATCGGCCGCCTGCTGCTGGCTCGCCGGCGCCCAGTCGACCTGGGTGAAGCGGACCCTGTCGCCGTTGCCCACAACGTTGAAGATGCCGCCAATCACCAGGGCAACAACGGCGAAGAAGCCGAGGATTCCGGATGTCCTGCCGCGCAGGCCTGCGATCAGGATGCCCAGGCCCAGGACGGCTGCACCGCTGGCCCAGACGATCGCGTTGGCGGCGTCGCCGAGGTTGATCACGTTGCCGGCGTCCAGGGCTTTGAGCCCGCCACCGACCAGGAGCGCTGTTCCGGCGGTTATGGCTACTGCCGGGGCGCCTGGGCCGGAGGGGCGGACCTTGGGTACGCGTGCCGGGCCCTGCGGTGGCTGGTAGCCGCCGTCGGTGCCGCCCCCACCGTAGCTGCCGCCGCCGTAAGTGTCGCCGCCATAGGGCGGGTTGACGCTCGACGGCGGGACCGGAAGGTAAGGTGCGCTGCCGGACGCGCCGGACGTGCTCGACGTGCGGGTAGTGGCCGAATCCGTGGCCGCAAACGGCGAGGCATAGGGGGCGGTGGGGTCGGCCGGGTAACCGGAGTTTGCGCCGGCCGGCTGCGGTGCGGCGTTCATGGGAGCTCCATTCCGGGCCTTGTTGCGTTGGGTCAGGTAGTAGATGAAGTAGATGACGCCGCCCACCCAGAAGACGGTCCAGAGGAATCCGCCGAAGCCGTTGCGGCTCCAGCCCCAGAACCCGCCGCCCAGCCCGGTGAGCCCCACCACGGTGGTGATCAGGGCGCCTGTCATGCCGCTGGACCAGCGGCCGGCGCCGGCTTCCTGGACGTGGATGCGCCCGTCGGGTTCGGGAAGGAATGCCCAGGCCAGGCCGTAGAGCAGGACGCCGATTCCGGCGAAGAGGGTGAGGACAATGAAGATGCCGCGGACAATCAGCGGATCGATGCCCATCCGGTGCGCGATGCCGCTGGAGACACCGCCGATCCACCGGTCGCGTCCGCGCTGGATACCGTGGCTCCGGACCCAGGTGAAGAAGTCACCGGACTGGCCCGGTGCTTTGGCGCTGGCATACTGGCCGGAGTACGGGCCTGCGGACGGGCCGGAATGCGGGTTTGCGTAGGGGCCGGCGTAGGGGCCGGCATACGGACCGGCGGCCGGGGGCGTGTCCTGCGAAGCAGCCGGGGGTGGCAGCAGGGGTGCGGTTGGCTGGTCCGGGTCGCGTGGGGGGAGCGGTTCCGTGGGCTGGCCGTCATCGGGGGTGGGGGTCTGGGAGTTCATACTTCGATCCTGCCGTCCGGGGCGGCGCAGCTCTACTGGGGAACACCCTGACTCGCCCCTGAGTTACCCCCGGTTCAGGCCGGAATCGGGTCCGGGGAACCCTGATCCGTGCTTGGATTGACACATGACCACCGCCCTCACCCGCCCACCGCTTGTCCGCGGCAGCGACCGCATCATCGCGGGCGTTTGTGCCGGCCTCGCGGCGCATCTGGGCTGGCCGGTGAAAAGCGTGCGGATCGGCATGGCGCTCGCGACCCTCGCCGGCGGCGCCGGGTTGGCCTTCTACGCGTGGCTGTGGATCATGGTCCCCACCGCCGACGAAAGTGCCCGGCGAAATGCCAGGCGTCCGGCGTCGCCCATTGCCCCGGCGGTCAGCCTTGACCCGGCATTCCGCGCCGGGCCGCCCTCGGCGGCGCCGTCGCAGGGCTCGCCCGCGGCCGCTCCCTGGTGGGGAAATCCCGACGCCGGTGCTGACGCCCCGGGGGTTTCCCCCGGCGGGCCCGCCGCCGGCTACGGGTCGAGCTACGGGGCCGCCGTGCGGCCGCCATGGTTCCGGGTCCGCAGCATGCGCTATGGCAAGGAGATTCTGCTGGGCGCCGGCCTCCTCCTCGTGGCGGGGATCATGATTGCCCGGCTCCTGGGCGTGGACGTGCCCCTGGAGACCCTTATCCCCGCGGCTGCCGTGCTGGGCGGTGCCGCCATCGCCTGGATGCAGCTCGACGAAACCCGCCGCGCGGGGCTCGTGGACAAAACCAAGGCCGATCAGGCAGGCGGCTGGGCGCGCCTGGCCGCCGGTCTGGCGCTGGTGGTTGCCGGCGTGCTGGTGATGGTGTCCGGTTCCGGATCCTGGGAACAGACCTGGCTGGCGCTGCTGGCATCGGTGGCGGTGCTGGGCGGCGTGGTGCTGGTACTTCTTCCGTGGGCCCTCAAATTCTGGCGGGACCTGGAAACTGAGCGGGCGGGCCGTATCCGTGAAACGGAGCGGGCCGAGATCGCTGCCCACCTGCACGATTCCGTCCTCCAGACCCTCGCCCTGATCCAGCGGCGGGCGGGAAACGAGCACGACGTTGTCCGGCTCGCCCGGGCGCAGGAACGTGAGCTCAGGAGCTGGCTGTTCCAGGACCCGGGTAAGGAGGCGGGCCAGCTTTCGGACCGCATCAAGGCCGTGGGTGCCGAAGTGGAAGACTCGCTCGGCAACGCCGTCGAGGTGGTGAGCGTCGGGGACACAGCCATGACCGAATCCCATGAAGCCCTGGTCCAGGCCAGCCGTGAGGCGATGCTCAATGCCTCCCGGCACGGCGGCGGGACCGTCTCTGTCTACCTCGAAGTTTCCGATGGTCGGACGGAAATCTTCATCAAGGACAGGGGGCCGGGCTTTGACCTGCAGGATGTGCCCGAAGACCGGCTCGGCGTCCGCGAATCGATCATCGGACGCATGAAACGCCACGGCGGGACCGCCTCCATCACCAGCACGCCCAACGGCACGGAGGTGCGGCTGGGAATGCCGGCACTCCAACCGGAAAACGCGGAAGGGAAATCATGAACAATGCACAGGGGACCGGCATACAGGGGACCGGGCCCATCCGCCCCGCAACGCCGGTCAGGGTGGTCATCGTGGACGATCACGCCATCTTCCGGTCGGGACTCAAGGCCGACCTCGATCAGAGCATCCAGGTAGTGGGGGAAGCAGCAACGGTTGAGCAGGCCATCGCCGTGATCGCGCAGGAGCGTCCGGAGGTGGTGCTCCTGGATGTGCACCTGCCCGGTGGTCTGGGTGGCGGCGGCCGGGAAGTCATCGCGGGTTCCGCGTCGCTCCTGGCCACCACCAAGTTCCTGGCCCTGAGCGTCTCCGACGCCGCCGAGGACGTGGTGTCGGTCATCCGAGCCGGTGCCCGGGGGTATGTCACCAAGACGATTTCCGGGGCCGAGATCACCGACGCCGTGTTCCGAGTCGCCGGCGGCGACGCTGTGTTCTCGCCCCGGCTGGCCGGCTTCGTGCTGGACGCGTTCGGCACGGCTCCGGCCGATATTGCCGACGACGAGCTGGACAGGCTGTCCGCGCGCGAGCTTGAAGTGATGCGGCTGATCGCCCGGGGCTACAGCTACAAGGAGGTGGCCAAGGAGCTGTTCATCAGCATCAAAACCGTGGAAACCCACGTGTCGGCTGTGCTGCGCAAGCTCCAGCTCTCCAGCCGGCACGAGCTGACCAAGTGGGCCGCCGAACGCCGCCTCCTCTAACCCAAAGATGCTCTATCACTTTTGGTCCCCATAAGGCTCGAATGGGGACCAAAAGTGATAGAGCATCGTGGTTGGACGGTTTACTTGGCCTTGCCCAGGAAGTCCTGGAGCCGGGCGACGCCGGTGGCCAGGTCCTCGTCGCCCAGGGCGTAAGAGAGCCGCAGGTAGCCTGAGGGGCCGAACGCCTCGCCCGGCACCACCGCTACTTCAACCTCATCCAGGATCAAAGCAGCCAGTTCGGCGGAGGTGGACGGCGTTGCGGTGCCTGCCGCCGTCGGGAATTCCTTCCCCAGCAGCGCACGGACGTCCGCGTAGACGTAGAACGCACCCTTCGGCGTCGGGCATTCAACACCGTCGATCGCGTTCAGGCCGGCAACGATCGCCTTGCGGCGGCGGTCAAACGCCACCTTCATTTCGTCGACGGCGGTCAGCGGTCCCGAGACGGCGGCGAGGGCTGCAATCTGCATGATGTTCGAAACGTTGGAGGTGGCGTGTGACTGCAGGTTGGTGGCAGCCTTGATGACGTCGGCCGGTCCGATCATCCAGCCGACCCGCCAGCCGGTCATCGCATAGGTCTTGGCGACACCGTTGAGGATGACCACTTTGTCGCCGAGTTCCGGGGCTGCCGTGGCGATGGAGGTGAACGGAACGCCGTCGTACGTAAGGTGCTCGTAGATCTCGTCGGTGACCACCCAAAGGCCCTTCGAGGCAGCCCATTTGCCGATTTCGGCCACCTGCTCCGGGCTGTACACGGAGCCCGTGGGGTTGGACGGCGAGACAAACAGCAGGATCTTGCTTTTGTCCGTCACAGCGGCCTCAAGCTGCTCAACGGTGACCAGGTAGTCCTGCTCAGGACCGGCGAACACCTCAACAGGGACACCGCCGGCGAGCCTGATGGCCTCCGGGTAGGTGGTCCAGAACGGCGTGGGAACAATCACTTCGTCGCCCGGATCCACCAGCGTGGCGAAGGTGTTGTACACGGCCTGCTTGCCGCCGTTCGTCACCAGGACCTGGGACGGATCCACGGCATAGCCGGAGTCGCGCAGAGTCTTCTCGGCGATGGCTTTCTTGAGCTCCGGCAGGCCGGCGGCGGGGGAGTAGCGGTGGTACTTGGGCTGGCCGGCGGCCTCAATGGACGCCTTGACGATGTAGTCCGGGGTGGGGAAATCGGGTTCCCCTGCCCCGAAGCCAATAACCGGCCGACCAGCTGCCTTCAGCGCCTTGGCCTTGGCATCAACAGCCAGGGTTGCGGATTCGGCAATTGCGGAAATGCGCTGGGAAACGCGGGCGGCAGACATGGCAGGGTCCGTTCTTCGCTTGCAGCCAGGAGGCTGAATGGTGGAATTCGACGTGATCTACTCTATGCTGTTCAGCGGATCGTTCGGGCTGCCGGCGTGGATGTGACTGCAGGTCAGCTCACCCACGATTGCGGATTGGACGGTCCGGAATGAGGCTGGTTCGACGTAGACGAAGTTGTTGCGTAGACTGGTTCTCCGGTGTTGAAAACACGGATGATGACGTGCGCCCCAGTGCAAACTGCGGAAGTTTTGTCAGGATGCTGTTTTCGATCCATAGGGTAGTGGCGCAATTGGTAGCGCAGCGGTCTCCAAAACCGCAGGTTGCAGGTTCGAGTCCTGTCTGCCCTGCGCAAGCTGTTCCGGCGGAATGCCGGAGCAAGCGCAGCAACCATGGTTCTGATCAGGACCGGGTAATCCAACACTGCAAAGATGAGCGAGGACCAGGTGACCGAAACAGCTGCCAGCAGCTCCAAGGGCCGCCCAGCTAAGAAGGACGCCAAGGCAAACTTCTTCGCTCGAATTGCACTCTTCATTCGCCAGGTCATCGGCGAACTGAAGAAGGTTGTTGCACCAACCCGCAAGGAACTGATCAACTACACGCTCGTGGTGCTGGTGTTCGTGGCCATCATGATGGTGATCGTCAGCCTGTTGGACATCGGTTTTGGAACCGTGGTCAGCTGGGTCTTCGGCGGGATAGCTCCCGGGGACCGCTAAGGCATATCGTCCGCAGGCCGCGTGGCCTTGTCCGGGTAAACCGGAAGAATTCACGCGGTGTGCGGAATTGAGCCATTTAAATAGGCATGTTAGGCAATGAGGAAGCAGGAGACCAAGTGTCTGAGCAGGAGCTCGAGGTAACCGAGACTGAGCTGGAAGAGTCCACGGACAACACGGCGGCCCCCACGGCTGAAGCCGGTGAAGAGTCCGAGGTTGAGTCCGCTGCGCCCGAATCCGCCGACGCCGATTCCGCCGACGATTCCGACGATTCAGAGGATGCCGATTCAGCGAGTGACGCCGTAGAAGGCGAACCTGCTGAGGGCGACTCAGAGGGCGACGACGCTGATGCAGACGCCCTGGCAGCCGCGGCCGCCAAGGCCGAAGTTGACCCCGCCGACGAATTCAAAGCCAAGCTGCGCCGCCAGGAGGGTGACTGGTACGTCATCCACTCCTACGCCGGCTACGAAAACCGCGTCAAGGCCAACCTTGAGACCCGCATCCAGACCCTGGACATGGAAGATTACATCTTCGAAATCCAAGTGCCCATGGAAGAGGTCGTTGAGATCAAGAACGCTCAGCGCAAGGTCATCAACCGCGTCCGGATCCCCGGCTACGTCCTGGTCCGCATGGACCTGACGGATGCCTCCTGGGGCGCCGTCCGCCACACTCCCGGTGTTACCGGCTTCGTGGGCAACGCCCACAACCCGGTGCCGCTGCGCCTCGACGAAGTCTTCTCCATGCTCGCGCCGGTCTTCGAAGAAGAGCAGGCCGAAAAGGGCAAGCCCGTCAAGCACGCTGCCGCCCAGATTGACGTTGACTTCGAGGTCGGCGAATCGGTCATCGTCAAGGAAGGTCCGTTCGAGACCCTCCCCGCCACGATCTCCGAGATCAAGGTGGAATCCCAGACCCTCGTGGTGCTCGTGTCGATCTTCGAACGCGAAACCCCGGTCACCCTGGCATTCAACCAGGTCAGCAAGATCTAATAGACCGCACAGAATTCGTTCCGGACTGCCCGCTTAGCAGCCCCGGAACGGCCGGTCGCCTCGCCATGGCGGCCAACAACCTGAGGCACGCTCCTGTGTCCCAGGAAGATATTGAGAGAAGGACCTTACATTGGCTCCCAAGAAGAAGGTCACCGGCCTCATCAAGCTGCAGATCCAGGCAGGCGCCGCTAACCCGGCCCCGCCGATCGGTCCTGCGCTTGGCCAGCACGGTGTCAACATCATGGAATTCTGCAAGGCGTACAACGCTGCCACAGAAGCCCAGCGCGGAAACGTTATCCCCGTTGAAATCACGGTCTACGAAGACCGTTCCTTCACGTTCATCACCAAGACCCCGCCGGCTGCAGAGCTCATCAAGAAGGCTGCAGGCGTTGCCAAGGGTTCACCCACCCCGCACACCGTCAAGGTTGCCAAGCTGACTCAGGCCCAGGTCAACGAGATCGCCACCACCAAGATGGAAGATCTCAACGCCACCAGCCTCGAAGGCGCAGCGAAGATCATCGCCGGTACCGCCCGCTCCATGGGTATCACCGTAGAAGGCTAATAGCCTTCACCGTCGGGAAACCGGCACCACTGCCGGACAACCGGCACAAACCGTAATGTCGCAGGATCCATGCAGGATCCTCGGCTGTGGCAGGGCCCAGCGCGGTCCGCAGACCACAACTGCACAAGGAGAAATAAGCAGCATGGCAAAGCGCAGCAAAGCATATGAGGCAGCAGCCGCCAAGATCGACGCGGAGAAGTTCTACGCGCCGTTCGAGGCAGTAACGCTCGCCAAGGACACCAACCCGTCCAAGTTCGACGCCACCGTTGAGGTTGCCTTCCGCCTGGGCGTTGACCCTCGCAAGGCTGACCAGATGGTCCGCGGCACCGTTATCCTGCCCCACGGCACCGGTAAGGTCTCCCGCGTCCTGGTCTTCGCAACGGGCGACAAGGCTGAGGCAGCAATCGCTGCCGGTGCCGACTTCGTTGGTTCCGATGACCTGATCGAAAAGATCGCAGCCGGCTGGACCGACTTCGACGCAGCCGTGGCCACCCCTGACCTCATGGGCAAGGTTGGCCGTCTTGGTAAGGTCTTGGGTCCCCGTAACCTGATGCCGAACCCGAAGACAGGCACCGTGACCGCAGACGTCGCCAAGGCTGTCAACGACATCAAGGGTGGCAAGATCGACTTCCGCGTCGACAAGCACTCGAACCTGCACTTCATCATTGGCAAGGTTTCCTTCGACGCCCTCAAGCTGGCCGAGAACTACGCGGCAGCACTGGAAGAGGTGCTTCGTTTGAAGCCGTCCGCTTCCAAGGGCCGCTACATCCAGAAGGCCACCGTGGCCACCACGTTCGGTCCCGGCATCTCTGTCGACCCCAACGTCACGAAGGTCCTGACCGAGGTCTAGTCCTCAACAGCACTTCGGCCGTTTTATCCCGGCACACAAAAGGACCGTCCGGCACTGCTTGGATTCTGGGGATCGTTGCAACACCTGTTGGTTAGGTGGTTAGTAGTAAATCACGTAGACGCTCGGCTGGAGTA